>NZ_JBEZMA010000026.1:0-99732 GCF_040652415.1 Streptomyces sp. NPDC048255 | reverse complement strand
AGCTATTCCGTTCTCGGGCGACGCGACCCGGCAAACCTTTCCGGCCACAGCACTAGCCGCGGGCTCCGGCCCGCGGCTCCCGGCCCCCCCCCGCGTCCCCTCGCGCCGGCCGGACCGCGGCCCGTGGGGACACCGGCGGGGGAGAGTGAGACCCTGGCTGCATGGCCCAGAGGGGATCTCACCCCGAGGTCGACTGGCCCGCGCGCCCGGACACGAGCCTCGCGCTCAACCGCATGGGCACCTTCGACTGGGACCTCGACAGCGGCCGGATGCACCTGGATCCCACCGCCCTCGAGGTCCTCGACTTGCGCCCGGACGAGTTCGACGGGAGCCCCGCCGGCCTACGGGTCCGCCTCGGGCCCGCCGAGGCGGCCCGGCTCGACGCCCGGGTCGCACAGGCGCTCAAGGACGGCCACAGCCACTACGGGGCCTACGTCCGCACCCGGGGCCGGGCCGTGGCCGGGTCCTGGCTGCATGTCCAGGGGCACATCCTGCGGGACCAGCGGGGGCGCCCGTACCGCGTCATCGGGATCATCCGAGACGCCGCCCACGATCCCGGCGAACCAGGAGCCGGCGGGGACCAGGAGGACGACCGGCGCCGGATGACCGGGGTCGTCGAGCGGACCACCGCCATCCTCGCCCACGCCCGCACCGTCAACGACGTGACCGACGTCCTCAAGGACCCGGAGGCCCTCGGGCACCTCGGCGCGGTGAGCGTCATGCTGGGCGTCGTCGACGGCGGCCGCATCCACCTGGTGGCGGAGGGGCAGCTGGGCTCGTACGTCCCCGAGATCGAGTACACGCGGATGGACGCGCAGCTCCCGATGAGCGAGGCCGTACGGACCATGCGGCCGGTCTTCCTCGCCTCGCGGGAGGAGTTCCAGCACGGCTACCCGCAGCTGTGGCCGTACATCGAGCCGCTGTCCGTCCGCAGCGGGGTCTACCTGCCGCTGATCGCCCAGGGAAGGCCCATCGGCGCGCTCGGGCTGCTCTACAAGCGCGACGGGGACTTCACCGCCGAGGAGCGCAACGTGCTGATGGCCCTCGGCAGCGGCATCGCGCAGAGCCTCCAGCGCGCCATGCTCTTCGAGCAGGAGCACGACCTGGCCGAGGGGCTCCAGCGGGCCATGCTGCCGCGCCGGATCCCGGAGGTGGCGGGCGCGCGGATCGCCGTACGGTACCGGGCCGCCCGGATGGGACGGGACATCGGCGGCGACTGGTACGACGTGGTCCCGCTCGGCGAGGGCCGGGTCGGGGTGATGATCGGCGACGTCGAGGGGCACGACACGGACGCGGCGGCCGTCATGGGCCAGCTGCGGATCGTCCTGCGCGCGTACGTCGCCGAGGGGCACACGCCCGGTACGGCGATGGCGCGGGCCTCGGCCTTCCTGCGCGAGCTGGACACGGAACGCTTCGCCACCTGCACGTACGCCGAGGTGGACCTCACCACCGGAATGCTCCGCATGGTCCGCGCCGGCCACCTCGACCCCGTCGTCCGGCGCGGCGACGGCACCTGCCACCGGATCCAGGTGGCGGGCGGACTGCCGCTGGGGCTGCCCCCGCGCGAACAGCCGGGGACCGGCTCCGGCTACCCCGTCACCAGCATCGAACTGCACCCCGGCGACACCCTGCTGCTGTGCACGGACGGCCTGATCGAACGCCCCGGCGACGACTCCGACACGGGCATGCGGGAGTTCATGGAAGCCGTCCGCGACGGCCCGGTCGACGTCGAGGAACTCGCCGACGTGCTGTGCGACCTGGTCGGCGACTCGGGCGGCGGGGACGACATGGCCCTGCTCCTGCTGCGCCGCCGGGGCACGCCGACCGCGCGCGGCGGCGGCCCGCTCCACCACCGGCTGGACCCCGGCGATCCGGAGGCCCCCGCGATGGCCCGGCACCTGATCCGGGCTGCCGTGGCCGCCTGGGGCGCCGGTGACCGGGCCGACGAGATCGAACTGGCTGCGGACGAGCTGATGACCAACGCCCTGGTGCACACCGACGGCGGCGGCGAGGTCAGCATGCGGTTCACCGGGGAAGGGCGGATCCGCATCGAGGTCGAGGACTCCAGCAGCGCGCTCCCGCAGCGGCGCGAGGCGGGCGACTGGGCGGTGTCCGGGCGCGGGCTGCTGCTGGTGGAGGAGCTCGCGGACGACTGGGGCGTGGAACCCCGGGGCGGTGGCAAACGGGTGTGGTGCGAGTTCGTCACCGCCCCTGCCCCCGCCCCCGTGGCGGCCGAGCCGGCCGTGGCCGCCGGGTGAGCCTCAGACCGCGGCGTACGGACCCTGCGCGGCCTGGGTGTTCTGCATGGCCGTGAGCTTGCGCACGAAGAGCAGGGCGAGCACGGCCGCGACGACCGTGAGCAGGTCGGAGACGATGCCGAGGGCGAAGGCGTCCCGCAGCTCCTCGGGGGTCTCGGCGTCCATGTACACCTTGCCGAAGACGCGGCCGACGACCTGCGAGAGCACCCACACCAGCCACCAGGCCATGAGGGGAGCGGTCGAGATCTGGCGGGAGGAGCCGTCGGGCCCCAACTGGGTGCTGGCCGCCCAGATCTGCTTCGCCGTCCGGAAGGGCAGGACCAGGTTGGCGAAGGGGATGAACCAGCCGCCGATGGCCCAGCCGCGGCTCTGGGTGAAGACGTCGCGGCGGAAGATCTCCGCGTTGCAGCGCACGCGGTAGAACCAGACGATGAAGACGGTCGCGATGGCGAGCAGCGCCAGGACCTGGAGGATTCCGGCGATGCCGTTGAGGAGGTCGGCCTGGTCGAGCGAGTCGTCGGAGACCGAGTCGGGAGCCGCGATGACGTCCTTCATCAGCGAGAAGCCGAACACGCTGGCGCCGGCCGAGAAGAGGTCGATGACCGCCGAGACGGACAGCATCACGGTCAGGGCGGTCGCCAGGCCCTGCGGCGAGCGCAGTACCTCGACGGGCCGCGGCGGGACGGGCTGCGGCTGAGCGCTCCAGTCCGGCCGCCCCGGCAGCACGGGCTGTCCGGGCGAAGGCGCGGCCGGGTACGGGGCGGCGGGGTACGGCGCGGCGCCGTACGCGGGCGCGGCGTACGGAGCCCCGCCGTACGGCCCCCCGGTGTACGGAGGCTGGCCGGGCGGCGCCGGCTGGGCGGCGTACGGCTCCGGGACGGGGCCCTGGGGCGGCGGCGGTGAGCCGGGCGCGCTGAAGGACATGACGGTGTACCCCCCACGGGAACGTGTGACCTGCGAAATGGTGCCCGCTGGCACACGCAGGCACCGGAGAACATATGCCAGCCCCGCGGCCGGGTCCAAGCGATTCCACGTGCGGCCGAACAGCAGACCCCGCGACTGGCCATGTACGACCTAGTGCTGTGACCGGCAAGGCCACAGCACTAGAGGCGCACCAGCGTGACTTCGGTGGCCTTCACGCTGGTCCACACCTCGGCGCCGTCGACGATGCCCAGTTCGGCCGCCGCCTCCGGGGTGATCTCCGCGACCAGATCGGGTGCCTCGGCGGACGCCACCAGCACGCGCAGCCGACTGCCGACCGCGGTGATCTCCCGTACGGCCCCCGGCCACACGTTACGGGGGCTGCCGTCCGGGCGCCTGCGGTGCACCGACACCGCCTCCGGGGCGATGATCGCGAGCGCCTCGGCCCCCTCGGGCAGGGCCTCGGCGACCACCAGCCGGCCCCCGCCGGCCAGGGCGAGGCCGTCCGCCGAAGCGGTGCCGGGCCAGGCGTTGCGCCCCAGCATCCGGGCCACCCACGGGGAACGGGGGTGCCGGGTCACCTCGGAGGGCGGCGCGTCCTGGAGGGTGCGCCCGTCGGCGAGTACGAGGACCCGGTCGGCCAGCGACACCGCCTCGACCGGATCGTGGGTGACGATGAGGCAGACCCCGCCGAAGCCCGCCAGATGCACGCGCAGGGTGTGCCGGACGCGCGCCCGCGTGGTCTGGTCGAGGGCGGCGAGGGGTTCGTCGAGCAGGAGCAGCCGGGGCCGGGCGGCCAGGGCGCGGGCCAGGGCCACCCGCTGGGCCTGGCCGCCGGAGAGCTGGGCGGGCTTGCGGTGGGCGAGGTGGCCGACGCCGAGCCGGTCCAGCCACGCGCGGGCCTCGCGGCGGGCCTCGGCGCGCGGCACCCGGCGGGCGCGCAGCCCGTACGCGGTGTTGGCCTCGGCGGTCAGGTGCGGGAACAGGGCCCCGTCCTGCGGGACCCAGGCCACCTGGCGCTTGTGCGGGGGCAGCGCGGTGACGTCGGTGTCGCCGAGCCGGAGTGCGGCGTGGGCGCGCGGGGTCAGGCCGAGCAGGGCGCGCAGCAGGGTGGTCTTGCCCGCGCCGTTCTCGCCGACGACGGCGATGGTGGTGCCGGGTTCGGCGTCGAGGGTGAGCTGGTTGAAGCCGGTGACGGTGGCGTGCAGCGGCCAGTGGCCGCCGTCGGGCAGTGCGTTGCCGGGCGCGGCCGTGGCCGGGGCCGGGCCCGTGGGCAGGTCCGCGGCCGGAGCGGTGGCGGCGGCAGTGGCGGGGCTGTGCGCGGCCGGCTCCTCGGCCACCTGAGGCGCCGCGGCGGCCCTGCGGTCGACGGGGGTACCCGTCCAGCGGCCGCGCAGCGCGATCAGTACGCCCATGGCGATGGCGAGGAGCAACAGGGAGACGGACGTGGCGGCTTCGGGCTGGTCCTGGAGCAGCAGGTACACCTGGAGCGGCAGCGTCTGGGTGGTGCCGGGCAGGTTCCCGGCGAAGGTGATCGTCGCGCCGAACTCACCGAGCGCGCGGGCCCAGGTGAGCGCGGCGCCGGCGATCAGCCCCGGCGCCACCATCGGCAGGGTCACCGTGAAGAACACCCGGACCGGCGGGGCGCCGAGGGAGGCGGCGGTCTCCTCGTAGCTCTGCCTGAGGCCCCCGAGGGCGCCCTCCAGGCTGATGACGAGGAAGGGCATCGCGACGAAGGTGGCAGCGAGGACGGCGCCCGACGTGTGGAAGGGCAGGGTGATGCCGAAGGTGTCCTCCAGCCACGGCCCGAGCAGCCCGCGCCGGCCGAAGCCGAGCAGCAGGGCCACACCGCCGACCGTCGGCGGCAGCACCATCGGGAGCAGCACGAGCGAGCGCACCAGGGCCTTGCCCTTGAACTCCACGCGGGCCAGCAGCCAGGCGAGCGGCACGCCGAGGAGCAGCGAGAGGCCGAGGGCCCACAGCGACACGACCAGCGAGAGCCGCAGGGCCTCGACCACCCCCGGGCTGGTGAGGTGGGTGCCGAGCTCGTTCCACTGGGTGCGGACGAGGATGCCGATCAGGGGCAGCAGCAGGAACGCGACGGCGAGCAGCGCGGGGAGCGCGAGGGTGACGGGGAGCCGGGTGCGGGTGCGGGCGGGGTGTCTGCTCATGAGGGGTTCCTGGCGGGGAGGTTACGGCGGCGGGGAGCAGCGTACGGCGGTGGAGATCGCTGCCGGGACGGACGGGGCCCGAATGACCGAGGGGGCTGCCCGTCCCCCCGGACCGGGCAGCCCCCTCGGAGTGCGGAACCTCAGGCCTGCTGGAAGCCCGCGTCCTGGAGGATCTTCTGCGCCTCCGGGGTGCTCAGCCAGGCCACGAACGCGGCGGCGGCGTCGGCGTTCTTGGACTGCTTCAGCGTGGCGGCCGGGTAGGAGGCCACCGCGTTCTGCTCGTCCGGGATCTCGACGGCGACGACCTTGTCGCCGGACTTGGCGGAGTCGGTCTTGTAGACGAGGCCCGCGTCGGCCTCGCCCAGCTCGACCTTGCTCAGCACGGCGCGTACGTTCGGCTCCTGGGAGACGGGCTTCACGGTGACGCCCTGCCTGTCCAGGATCTCCTTGCTGTACCGGCCGACGGGGACCTCGGGCGCGGCGAGCACGACCTTGATCTTGGTGTCGGCGAGGTCCTTCAGCTCGTCGATCTTGAACGGGTTGCCCCTGCCGGCCGCGATGACCAGGCGGTTCTTGGCGATGACCCTGGCCTCGCCGGTCTCGGCCCTGAGGCCGTCCATCGTCTTGGTGTCGGCGGTGACCAGCGCGTCGGCCGGTGCGCCCTGCTTGACCTGCGCGGCGAGCTCCTGCGAGCCGGCGAAGGAGAAGGTGACCTTCGTACCCGGGTGCGCCTTCTCGTACGCGGCGCCCCCGGTCTTGAAGACGTCGGTGAGGGAGGACGCGGCGAGGACGGTCAGGTTCGCGGCCTTGGGCCCGGCGGAGGCCGAGCCGGGGGCGCTCGCGGAGGAGTCGGCGGCGGGCTTCTTGTCGCCGTCGCCTCCGCCGCACGCGGTCAGCGGCAGGAACAGGGCGGTGGTCAGGACGGCGGCAGCGGCACGGCGGCGGTTCAGCGTCGCGGACATGAGCGGAGTGCTCCTCGGTCGGGTCGGCGGCCGGCCGGGTGCCGGTTCGCGCGGTGGTGACCCGCGCCGTGACGGGCGGAGCGGGCGGGGACGGTCGGTGGTGCTGAGCGGATGGCGTGCGGGCCGCGCGCGGAGGGAACGGGGGATGGCGCGGGGGACGGAACGATGGACGGCGCGAGGGACGTGCGGACGTCGAAGCGGGCGTCGGGCCGGGCCGTCCCGCTTCAGGTGCGGTCGATGTGCACGCTGGTGGACTTCACGCGGGCGGTGGCCTGCATGCCGACCTCCAGCCCGAGCTCCTCGACGGCCTCGCGGGTGAGCAGGGAGACCAGTCGGTGGGGACCCGCCTGGATCTCGACCTGAGCGGCCACGTCGCCGAGCGTGACGGCCGTGACGATGCCGGGGAAGGCGTTGCGCGCCGAGGTGTACGGCTCCCCGTCCTCGCTGTGGGCGCCCTGGCCCACCTCGATGGAGAACGCGGCCAGGTCACGGCCGTTGATCAGGCGACGGCCGGCTTCGTCACGATGGGTCACGACCCGGCCGGCGTCGGCCCAGCGGCGCGCGGTGTCCGGGCTGACGCCCAGCAGGCGAGCCGCCTGTCCGATGGTGTAGGACTGCATGTGCGACAAGGTAGGGGTACCTGTCCTGCATTTGCAATTCTCTTGGGATGATCTGCATGGCAGGTGCTATGGACGTTGTCGCATCTGCCAAAAGTCATTCCGTTCTCACCGGTCCGCCTCGCTAAAGTCGGAGCATGGCTGATGAGGTAACGGGAACGGGAGCGGATGCGGGCACGGTCCGGGTGGACGCGTGGATCTGGTCCGTGCGCCTGACGAAGACCCGCTCGACCGCGGCGACCGCCTGCCGGGCGGGCCATGTGAAGGTCAACGGGGAGCGCGCCAAGCCGGCGCAGCCCGTCCGCGCGGGTGACGAGGTACGGCTCTTCCACGCGGGGCGCGAGCGGATCGTGGTGGTGCGGCGGCCCGTGTCCAAGCGGGTCGGCGCCCCGGTCGCCGCGGAGTGCCTGATCGACAAGAGCCCGCCGCCGCCGACCCCCGTGGAGGCCGCCGTCGTCGGCATCCGCGACCGTGGCGCCGGCCGGCCGACCAAGCGCGAACGCCGCGAGATCGAATCCCTCCGCGGCCGTTGAGCCCGAGCCCCTCCCCGCCCCCACTGCGCCGGGCGGGGAGGGGGATCGGCCTCAGCCCTTGCGGTACTCGGCCTCAGCCCTTGCGGTACTCGGCCTCAGCCCTTGCGGTAGGAGTACGCCTCGGCCGCGGCCGATTCCACACCGGCCAGCGGGGCTCCCGCCGAGGCGGCGACCAGCGCCGCCACCGCGCCCTCCAGGAAGGGCGCGTCGACCAGGCGGGACCCCGGCGGCAGTTCGTCCTCCAGCAGCAGCGCCTTCACCGTCAGCACCGAGCTCCCGAGGTCCGCCAGCAGCGCGACCCCGGCGCCCCGGTCCACTTCCCGCGCGGCCGCCACGATCCGTTCCGCGTTCGTGCCGAGGCCGCCGTCGGCCGTGCCGCCCGCCGCGGCCACCGGGGCCACGGGCCCGCCCGCCGCCAGGCCCCGCGCCAGTGCCGCGACCGACTCCGCCACCTCGGCGCTGTGCGACACCAGGACGATCCCGACCAGGCCGGCGCCCGTCACAGGGCACCGGCCGCGGGGTCCGCACCGTCCGCCGCAGCCGCGGTGTCCGCGAGCGCCCCGATCAGCAGCGCCGATGAGGTCGCCCCCGGGTCCTGGTGCCCGATGCTCCGCTCACCCAGGTAGCTGGCCCGGCCCTTGCGCGCCTGGAGGGGCACCGTCGCCCGCGCGCCCTGCTCAGCGGCCGCCTGGGCCGCCCGGTAGGAGGTGCTCAGCGCGCCCACGCCCGGTACGAGCGCGTCCAGCATCGTCTTGTCGCCCGGGGCCGCCCCGCCCAGCTGCGCCACCGCCCCCACCCCCGCATGCAGGGCCTCGCGCAGCTCCTCGTCGGACACCTCGGCGGCGTCACCGAGCTGCTTGCCGGTGCGCCGCAGCAGGGTTCCGTACAGCGGGCCCGACGCCCCGCCCACCGTCGAGATCAAGGTCCGCCCGGCCAGTTGCAGCACCGCGCCCGGTGACTGCGGAGGCTCCGCGGCCAGGGCCGCCCGTACGGCCGTGAAACCGCGCAGCATGTTGCTCCCGTGGTCGGCGTCCCCGATGGGGGAGTCGAGCTCGGTCAGATGGTCCGCCTCGCGCTCGACCGCGGCCGCGGCGGCCGTCATCCAGCGCCGGAAGAACTCTGAGTCACGCACCGGATCTCCTCTCCTTGCCTTGCTCTTGCCTTGCCCTTGCACCGCATCTGCTCAGCGTCCCCAGCGCAGCGCCGCCGTCTGGACGGGCGCGTCCCACAGTCGCAGCAACTCCTCGTCCACGCGGCACAACGTCACCGAGCAGCCCGCCATGTCGAGGGAGGTGACGTAGTTCCCCACCAGCGTCCGCGCCACCGGCACGCCGCGGGCACCCAGCAGGTGCGCGACCTCCGCGTGGAACCCGTACAGCTCCAGCAGCGGGGTCGCCCCCATCCCGTTGACGAGCGCGAGCACCGGACCGTCGGCCGGTCCCACCTCGGCCAGTTCCTCCAGCACGGCCCCCACCGCGACCTCCGCGATCCCCCGCGCCGGCATCATGGGACGCCGCTCCCGGCCCGGCTCGCCGTGGATACCGATCCCCAACTCCAGCTCGCCGTCCGGCAGATCGAAGGTGGGAGAGCCCTTCGCGGGCGTGGTGCAAGCGCTGAGCGCCACGCCGAAGCTGCGCGAGGACGCGTCGACCCGCCGGGCGATCGCCGCGACCCGGTCCAGGGGCGCACCTTCCTCGGCGGCCGCCCCCGCGATCTTCTCCACGAACAGCGTGGCCCCGGTGCCGCGCCGCCCGGCCGTGTACAGGCTGTCGGTCACCGCGACGTCGTCGTCGACCAGGACCCGTTCGATCCGCAGGCCCTCCTCCTCGGCGAGCTCGGCGGCCATCTCGAAGTTGAGCACGTCCCCGGTGTAGTTCTTGACGACGAACAGCACCCCCTGCCCGGAGTCCACGGCCCCGGCCGCCCGGAGCATCTGATCGGGCACGGGCGAGGTGAACACCTCCCCGGGGCAGGCGGCCGACAGCATCCCGTACCCCACGAACCCGGCATGCAGCGGCTCGTGCCCGGACCCGCCCCCGGAAACCACCCCGACCCGCCCGCCGGCCCGCGCGTCGCGCCGTACGACGACCCGACGCTCCACGTCCACTTCCAGCTCGGGGTGGGCGGCAGCCATCCCCCGCAAGGCGTCGGCGACGACGGTCTCCGGACTGTTGATCAGCATCCTCATGGGTATCTCCTGGTGAGTGACAGGTGACTCTCTGAGTAATGTCTTTGCAGGTCAGGCGCCTGAGAGAAGGTCCCGGCGGCACTGGTGCCGACCTCTGGCCGTGTTCGGTGACGCGCCGTCAGTCTATGAGTCGTTTCCATTTCACAAGTTGAAGCGCCGCCATGGAGTCAATTGGCAGAAAAGGCGCATTGGAGACTGAAATCCGGAAGGCTGGAGGGATGATGACAACGTTGCTATCTCGTTAATACTTCACTTCTTGACGATGGCCGTGGTAGCCGAGTTGACTCCCTCCATCTCGGCCGCAAAGAACGGCCTCGTCAGGGGGGTTTTTACATCGTGAATGCACATCTGGGTCGTGCGGCCGTTGCTGTCGCCGCTTCCGCGGTCACCCTCTCGCTGGCCGCCTGCGGCGGCGCGGAGGGCAACGACGGGAGAGGGGCCGCCGAGCGTGACGCGGTCAGAGTGGGCCTGCTCCTGCCGGAGAACGGCACCGCGCGCTACGAGAAGTTCGACAAGCCGCTGATCGAGAAGGAAGTCAGCAAACTGACGCGCGGCAGGGGCGAAGTGGTCTACGCCAATGCCAAGCAGGACGCCGCCCTGCAGAATTCCCAGGTCGACGAAATGATCACCAAGAAGGTGCACGTCCTCATCATCGACGCGGTCGACGCCAAGGCCATCGCCGGCGCGGTCAAGAAGGCGAAGGAGGCCGGCATTCCGGTCGTTGCCTACGACCGCCTGGCCGAGGGTCCGATCGACGCCTACACCTCCTTCGACAACGAGGACGTCGGCAAGGTCCAGGGCAAGGCGCTGCTGGAGGCGCTGGGCGACAAGGCCAAGGACGGCCAGATCGTCATGATGAACGGTTCGGTCACCGACCCGAACGCCAAGCTCTTCAAGTCCGGTGCGCACTTCGTCCTCGACGGCAAGGTGAACGTCGGCAAGGAGTACGACACCGTCGAGTGGAAGCCGGAGAACGCCAACGCGAACATGGCGGCCGCCCTCTCGGCGCTCGGCAAGGGCAAGATCGTGGGCGTCTACTCCGCCAACGACGGCATGGCGGGCGGCATCATCGCCGCCCTCAAGGCCGCCGGGGTCTCCGCCCTGCCCCCCGTCACCGGCCAGGACGCCGAACTCGCCGGTGTGCAGCGGATCGTCGCGGGCGAGCAGTTCATGAGCGTCTACAAGCCGTACGCCCCCGAGGCCGCGGCCGCGGCGGAGATGGCCGTCGCCCTCGCCCAGGGAGAGAAGATCAGCGGGATCATCAACCAGATGGTCGACAGCCCGACCACCAAGGGCGTGCCGTCGGTGCTCATCCCGGGCGTCGCCCTGACCAAGGCCAACGTCAAGTCCACCGTGGTCGACGACGGCGTCTACACGGTCGCCGAGATCTGCACGGACAAGGTCAGGGCCGCGTGTGAGGAGATCGGCCTGAAGTAGCAGGCGCGTGGTGAACTGAATCACAGCGGCGGACTGTCACGGTTCTCCGGTGCGCGGTGTCTCGATGGGCAGCCGAAGAGAGGAGCCGCCCGTGATGCCGGTGTACCAGCGCCCGCCCGTGGTGGGGGTGGGCCATGACTGAGGCCAAGACCGAGGACGCCTTCACGCAGCACCGCCCGATCCCGGCCGAGTCGGTGTCGATGGCCATGATGCTCGTCCTGGAGACGCCGAACCCGACCGAAGGCGCGGTGTTCGTGCTGCACGACGTGTCCGGCTGCACCCACGGCGCTGCCGAGACGGTGCTCCCACTCGACGGAGGAGGCCACCAGCTGTGGAAACCATGACGGTCGAACGGGTCATCGACGCGCCGATCGAGGACGTGTTCGCCTGGCTCACCACGACCACCAACTACACCCGGTCGCCCCTGATCCTGCGCTGCCGCCTGACCCGGTCCGGCCGGTCCGCGCCCTACGGAGTCGGCGCGGTGCGCAGCCACCTCTGGCTGATCGGCTGGTTCCGGGAACGCATCACCCGGTACGAACCCCCGTACGCCACCGAGTACGTCGTCGAGCGCAGTCTGCCGCCGGCCCGGCACGAACTCGGCCGCATGACGTTCACCGAGGTCGACGGCGGCACCCGGGTGTGCTGGACGACCCGCGCCGAGGTCTCCGTCCCCGTGCTCGGCGCCTTCCTCACGCGGCGCTTCGCCCGTCCGGTCATCACCCGCACCTTCCGCGGCATCCTCGACGCCGCCGACACCGCGCTGACCGCCACCCGCAGCCGCGGCGTCGGGTGAGGGAGTCCGGCCAGCGCGGGTGGTGCCGGTCGATGACGTAGTGGTGGCCGTGCCGCCCGCCGTACGAGGCCGCGTGGGCGTCCGTCAGGTGGGGGTGGCCCCGAGGCAGGTCCGGGTGGGCGTGTTCGAGGTGGGCCGGGTCGCGGGCGGGCCAGATGACGGCCGCGGCCGTGGCGGAGGCCAGCGCGATGGCGCCGAGGGCGAGGGCGGTCACCGGAATGCCCGCCCCCGCCGCGAGCCACCCGGCGAGCGGGTAGGTGAGCAGCCAGCAGCCGTGGGAGAGGGAGAACCGCGCGGCGAACGCGGCGGGCAGGTCCGCGTCGGCGGCCGAACGGCGGACGACGCGGCCGACGGGCGTCAGTACGGCGGAGCAGGCGGCGCCGATCGCTGCCCAGGCCGCCAGGACCGCGTACCAGGACCACGGCCCGGGCCCGGCCCCCGGGGCGGTGGCCGTGACGGCGGCCACTCCGGCCAGGACCACGGGCAGGGCGAGGGCGGCCGGGAGCATCACCGCGCGGTCGCTGAAGCGGCCCAGCAGACGGGGAAGGCACAGCGCGGCGACCACGGATCCGGCCCCGTACGCGCCGAGGGCGAGGGATACGGCGCCGGCGGACCGGCCGAAGTGGTCGCGGACCAGGCCGACCGTGCCGACGAGGACGAGTGCCCCGGCGGCGGCCACCGAGAGGTCCAGGGCCAGCAGGGCCCGCAGTCGCGGGGTGGCCCAGAACAGCCGGGCGCCGGAGACGGCCTGGGCCCGGGCCCGGCCGCCGCGCGCCGGCGGCGCGGGCCGCGGGAGGGCGGCGGAGACGACGAGCGCCGCGGAGGCCGCGAAGCCGACGGCGGTACCGAGGAACAGCCAGCGGTGGGAGACCAGGGTCAGCAGGGCCGCGGCCAGGGCCGGGCTGCACAGGCTCTCCAGGTCACAGGCGAGCCGGCTCATCGACAGGGCGCGCGTGTAGTCGCGTTCGTCGGGCAGGACCTCGGGGACGACGGCCTGGAAGGCGGGCGTGAAGGCGGCCGACGCCGCCTGGAGCAGGAAGATCAGGAGGTAGACCTGCCCCACCCGGTCGACGAAGGGCAGGATCAGCGCGACCCCGGCCCGGACGAGGTCCGCGGTCACCAGCAGCGCGCGGCGCGGCACGCGGTCCGCGGCGGCGGCGATCACGGGGGAGAGGGCGACGTAGGCGGCCATCTTGATGGCCAGCGCGGTACCGAGGACCGCGGAGGCGTCGCCGCCGGCGATGTCGTGGGCGAGCAGGCCCAGGGCGACGGTGGCCAGCCCGGTACCCACCAGGGCGACGACCTGGGCCGTGAACAGTCGGCGGTACGTGCCGTTGCGCAGTACGGACAGCATGGACCCGTCCCGGTCGGCGGAGCACTGAGACCAGCCGGACCATCGTAGACAACATGTGCGTACGTGAGCACGTATCGCGCCGCCGGATGAACCGGGAGGCGGCTGACCGGGAGGGGCTCAGTCGTGCGGCGGGAGCGAGCCGAGCTGGTGGTCCGCGACGTTCAGCGCCTCGTCCACCAGACGCCTCAGGTGCCCGTGGCGCAGGGAGTAGACGACGCGGCGCCCGTCCTTGCGGGTGGTGACCAGCCCCGCCAGGCGGAGCTTGGCCAGGTGCTGGCTGACGGAGGGCCGGGCCGCGCCGCACGCCTCGGTGAGCGTGGTGACATCGGCCTCGCCCCGGCCGAGCCGTTCCATCAGTGCCAGCCGGGTCCGGTCCGCGAGCAGGGCCAGCACGGACGCGGCGGCCTCGAGCCGCTCGCCCCGCTCCTGCGCAGCCTGTGCACCTGCCCTGTGCGCGCCCGTTCCCATGGGCACACCCTAGGACGTGTCGTCGAAGTCGCGTCCGGTCGGCGTGGGCTGCGGGCCCTTCGCCGCGCGGCGGAGGTAGGGGCGTGCCTAGGCTGGTGATGTTGTCCCGCCATCGCCTTGCTCCTCGTACGACAGGACAGGAGGCGTGCTGTGAGTGGTTCGCACACGCGGCTGCGCAGGACCTGTGTGGCGGCCGCTGCCGCCGCGGGCCTGCTGGTCGCCCCCGCAGTCGCGGCCCCGGCGTACGGTGCGCCCACCCCTGAACCCTCGGCCACCGCACCCCCCTCGCCCTCCCCGGACGGTGGGACGGAGTTCCTCCAACTCACCCCGGCCGTCGCGGCGAAGCTGGACGCCGCAGTGCAGCAGACCTTGCGCGAGGCCCGGGTGCCGGGCGTCATCGTGGGGCTGTGGGCCCCCGGCAAGGGGAGTTACGTCAGGACCTTCGGTGTCGCCGACAAGGCCACGGGCGCTCCCATGGAGACCGGTTTCCACATCCGGATCGGCAGCGAGACCAAGACGTTCACGGTCACCGCCCTCCTCGAACTGGTCGACCAGGGCAAGCTCGCCCTCGACGACCCCATCGGCAAGTACATCGCCGGCGTTCCGAACGGCGACCGCATCACCCTGCGCCAGCTGGCGGGAATGCGGAGCGGACTCTTCAACTACAGCGAGGACGAGGACTTCGGCAAGGCGCTCGCCGACGACCCCGAACGCCCCATGACGCCCCAGCAGTTGCTGGACTACTCGTTCAAGCATCCGGTGCAGTTCGCGCCGGGCGCGGAGTTCCAGTACTCCAACACCAACCTGATCCTGCTCGGGCTCGTGGTGGAGAAGGTGGGCGGCCGGCCGATCGCGGAGTTCATCCGGCAGGAAGTGCTGGAACCGGCCGGGCTGCGCAAGACGCTCTTCCCCACCGACGCGTACTTCCCCGACCCCCACCCGCAGGGCTACACCGACCAGCTCACCTCGGGCAAGATCGTGGAGGCCACGGACTGGAACCCGTCCTGGGCCTGGTCCGCGGGAGCGATGATCTCCGACCTCATGGACCTGCGCAGCTGGGCGCGGACGCTCGCGACGGGCGCGCTGCTGACGCCCGAGACCCAGGCGGAGCGCCTGAAGACCACCTCGATCGGCATTCCGGGTGCCGGGTACGGGCTGGGCATCTTCGACGTCCAGGGCTGGATCGGCCACAACGGCTCGCTGCCCGGGTACGAGACGCTGACCGTCTACCTGCCCGAGGCGCAGGCGACCATGGTCGTCCTGCTGAACACCGACGTGCTGCACGAGGGTCAGGAGCCCAGCACCCTCTTCGGCGAGGCGATCACCCGCATCGTCACCCCCGGGCACGTGTACCCCGGGCACAAGCCGGTCCAGCCGAAGGTCACGCCGACGACCGGGGCGACGACCGGGCCGACGTCCCCGTCGCCTGCACAGCCGACGTCCCCGTCCCCGGCCCAGCAGGCGCCCCCGTCTCCGGCACGGTGATCCGGCCGCGAGAGATATTCGCGCAGATGTTCGAGCGTGGGGTTACGCTGGGGCCATGCGCGCGCTCCATGGGCTCCACGGTCTCCAGGGCTCCCTCTTCGACCAGGGCGACGAGATCCGGCCCGGTCCGCTCGCCGGTGTGCGGCGGACCGAGCTCGGGGACGGCGCCTGGGTCGACCGGCTGCCCGGCTGGCTCCTCGGGGCCGACGCGCTGTTCGAGCGGCTGGCCGCCGAGGTGCCCTGGCGTGCCGAGCGGCGGCAGATGTACGAGCGCGAGGTGGACGTGCCCCGCCTCCTCGCCTTCTACGGCGAGGGCGCGGAGCTGCCGCACCCCTCCCTCGTTGAGGCGCGCGAGGCGCTGACCCGCCACTACGCCGCCGAACTCGGCGAGCCTTTCACCACCGCCGGGCTGTGCCTCTACCGCGACGGCCGCGACAGCGTCGCCTGGCACGGTGACCGCACGGGCCGTTCCTCCACCGAGGACACCATGGTCGCGATCGTCTCGGTCGGGGACCCGCGCGATCTCGCCTTCCGCCCCCGGGCGGGCGGTCCCACACTGCTGCGGCTGCCGCTGGGGCACGGCGACCTCGTCGTCATGGGCGGCTCCTGCCAGCGGACCATGGAGCACGCCGTACCGAAGTCGACGCGGGCCGTCGGCCCGCGCATCAGCATCCAGTTCCGCCCCCGGGGTGTGCTCTGAGGCTCTCCCGGGCTCGTCCGGGGGAGCGCTACGGGGTCCCGGGCTCCTTGACGGGCCGGACCGCCGCCGCGGCCGCGTGCAGTGACCGCAGGGTCAGCAGCAGTACGCCGATGTCGTCCAGGTACACCGGGTCCGGAACCAGATCCACGGGCGAGACGGTGTAGATCACCGCGGCCCAGAAGAGCGCCTTGTCGCGCAGCGGGATGCCCGAGTCGAGCAGCAGCCGCCGCGCCCTGAGGACCCGTACGAGCAGCACGGCGGCGGCGACCGCAAGCGCGGCCGCGACGAGCGCGGCGACCGTGAGCCAGACCGTTCCGTCCATGCCGCCCGTATACCCCGATTCCCGGCCCCGATATCAGTGCGGTGGGTCCGCCGTTCAGCTGTCCTGCTCGCGTAGGCGGCGGCTGACCTCGCCCAGCCCGGCGGCGATCGCGTCGAGCTGCTCGGGGGTCAGTACGTCCACGAGGACCTCCCGGACCGTCGCCACGTGCCCGGGCGCGGCCTCGTCCAGCCGGGCGCTGCCCGCGTCGGTGAGGACGGCGAAGACCCCGCGCACGTCGGAGGGGCAGCTGCGGCGGCGGACCAGCCCGGCCTTCTCCATCTGCGTGATCTGGTAGGTCAGCCCGCTCTTGGAGTTGATCAGACCGTTCGCGAGCTCGGTCATGCGCAGTTCGCGCCCGGGCGCCGCGGCGAGTCGTACGAGGATCTCGTACTGCGGGTGCGAGAGCCCGGAGTCGTCCTTGAGCTGCTGGTCGAGGCGGCGGTTCACCAGAGCCGACGCGGCCAGGAAGCCGCTCCAGGCCCGCATCTCGCGGTCGTCCAGCCATCTCGTTTCAGCCATGGCCCCAGCCTACACAGGTTGTTCCAATTTGAATCAATGGTTATGGTCGGTGTCCGGCGGTTCGAATTTGAACAACCTCCCGTCCCCGCTTCCCGGACCGCCCGACCGGAAGGATCCCCCCATGACCAGCCCCTCCGTCACCACGACGAAGCCGCAGGCCTCCGCACCGTCCGGCCCGGCCGCCCCCTCCACCGCCGGGTACGACGCCGGCCTGCTGCTCCTGCGCATCGTCCTCGGCCTGACCATGGCGGCCCACGGCTCCCAGAAGCTCTTCGGCTGGTTCGGCGGCGGCGGCATCAGCGGCACCGGCCAGTTCTTCACCGCCAGCGGCTACCCCGCCGGCGACGCCATGGCCGTCCTCGCCGGACTGACCGAGACCCTGGGCGGCCTCGCCCTCGCCGCCGGCCTGCTCACCCCGCTCGCCGCCGCGGCCCTCGTCGGCACCCTCGTCAACGCGATCGTCGTCCACGGCACGGGAGCCTTCTTCGCCCCCAAGGGCATCGAGTACGAACTGCTCCTGACCGCCGGCGCCGCCGCCCTCGCCCTCACCGGCCCCGGCCGGTACGCCGCCGACCGCTTCCTGCCCGTGCTGCGCGGCCACCGCCTGGCCCACGGCGCCCTCGCCGTCGTCCTCGGCCTGGCCCTCGGCGGAGCCCTCCTCCTCGTCAAGAACTAGCGGCGTCTCGCCGGCGCCTCCGCGCCGAGCGCCAGGTCGTGTCGTCAAAGTGCCGTCTGGCTGACGCCACTTTGACGACACTCCCTAGCGCGCACGAGGGTGCCCGGGGCCCGCGCTGATTGGCTCCGGGCATTCGGGGGAAGAGCGCACAAATGACACAACCCATCGAAGACTACGCACTCATCGGCGACCTGATGACCAGTGGGCTGGTCGGCCGCGACGGGTCCATCGACTGGCTGTGCCTGCCGCGCTTCGACTCGGGGGCCTGCTTCGCCAAGCTCCTCGGCGACCAGGAGAACGGCCACTGGCGCCTCGCACCCCTCGGCGCCGCCGACGGCGAACAGTGCACCCGCCGGACCTACGTCGACGGCTCGTTGATCCTGGAATCCCTCTGGGAGACCGACACCGGCACCGTCAAGGTCATCGACTTCATGCCGCAGCGCGACGTCGCCCCCGACGTCATCCGCATCGTCGAAGGCGTCTCCGGCAGGGTCAGGATGCGCAGCACCCTGCGACTGCGGTTCGACTACGGCCACGTAGTCCCCTGGGTGCGCCGCAGCGACGGCGACCGGGTCGCCGTCGCCGGACCCGACTCCGTCTGGTTCCGCAGCGAACCCCCCGTCCGCACCTGGGGCGAGGCCAACAGCACCCGCTCCCAGTTCCCCGTCGCCGCCGGACAGCGCGTGGCCTTCGTCCTCACCTGGCACCCCTCGCACGATCCGCGCCCCGCGCCCTGCGACCCCTTCGCAGCCCTGGAGCAGAGCCTCGCCGACTGGGCGGAGTGGACCGCCCAGTGCCGCTACGAAGGCCCCTACCGGGAGGCGGTGACCCGCTCCCTGATCACCCTCAAAGCCCTCACCTACGCGCCGACCGGCGGCATCGTCGCCGCGGCCACCACCTCCCTCCCCGAGGAGCTCGGCGGCGTCCGGAACTGGGACTACCGCTACTGCTGGCTGCGCGACTCCACCCTCACCCTCGGCTCCCTCGTCGCCACCGGCTTCCTCGACGAGGCCCGCGCCTGGCGCGCCTGGCTGCTGCGCGCCGTCGCCGGTGACCCCGCCGACCTCCAGATCATGTACGGGATCGCCGGTGAGCGGCGGATCCCCGAGGCCGAGCTGCCCTGGCTGCGCGGCTACGCCTCCTCCGCCCCCGTACGGGTGGGCAACGCCGCCGTCGACCAGCTCCAGCTGGACGTGTACGGAGAGGTCCTGGACTCCCTGCACCTGGCGAGGTCCGCAGGCCTCGCCGCCGAGCACCACGCCTGGAAGATCCAGCTCGCCCTCCTCGACTTCCTGGAGCAGAACTGGCGCCGCCCCGACGAGGGCCTGTGGGAGGTGCGCGGCCCGCGCCGCCACTTCGTGCACTCCAAGGTGATGGCCTGGGTCGCCGCGGACCGGGCCGTGCGGGCCCTGGAGAACGACCCCTCCATCCCCGGCGACGTGGTGCGCTGGCGGGTCATGCGGGACGAGGTGCACCGGGACGTGTGCGAGAAGGGCTACGACCCCGAGCGCAAGACCTTCACCCAGTACTACGGCTCCCGCGAGCTGGACGCCGCGACCCTGCTGATCCCCCGGGTCGGCTTCCTGCCGCCGGAGGACCCCCGCGTCATCGGTACGGTCGACGCGGTACGGGAGGAACTCGGCCGCAGCGGCCTGGTCCGCCGTTACAGCACCGAAGGGCCCTCCATCGACGGACTGCCCGGTGACGAAGGGGCCTTCCTGGCCTGCTCGTTCTGGCTGGTGGACGCCCTGCACCTGACGGGCCGCGGCAAGGAGGCGCGGGACCTGTTCGAGCGGCTGCTGGCCGTACGCAACGACGTGGGACTGCTCGCCGAGGAGTACGACCCGATCGCCGGGCGCCAACTCGGCAACTTCCCCCAGGCGTTCAGCCACGTCGGCCTGGTGAACACCGCCCTCACCCTGGCCACCGGCGAGCCGCCGACCAAGCCCGACGAGGACGCCGGCGGCTGAGACGCGTCCGCGGATTTCGCACCGCCGGTTCCGTCTGGGCCCGGCGCCGCAGGGTAGACGCGGGGTCATGACTGTCGCGAAGACGAGCGTTCTCGTACTGGACTGCGCCGAGCCGGAGTCGCTGGCCCTCTTCTACGCCGAACTGCTCGGCGCCGGCGTACGCGCCGGGGAAGGGCTCGACATGGTCGAAGTCGTCGGCGGGGCGGGCGTACACCTCGCGGTCCGCCGGGACCACGGCTACGCGCCGCCGAGCTGGCCACGCCCGGAGGACTCCCAGCAGGCACACCTGAGGATCCTGGTCGCCCCCGGCGACCTGGACGAGGCCGAGCGGGAAGCCGTCTCCCTCGGCGCCCGGCCGGTGTCGGCCGACCCGGAGCAAGGCCCGCGCGACGCACGCCTCTTCAGCGACCCGGCCGGCCACACCTTCACCCTCGCGGCCTCCACCGCACCGCACTTGGCCGACATGAGCTAAGGCGCGTGTCGCGCGTACGCCGAACCGCTCCGCACCGCTCCGAGCCGGCCGTGCGCTACGCCTCCGGCGCGTCCGGCCCGTTGGTACGGGACGCCAGCAGCAGGGCGATGTCGTCCGGCCGGTCCGCGCCGCCCGTCCCGCCGATCAGCAGGTCGGCGGTCTCGGTCAGAGGGGCCGGCGGCGCCGCGGCCAGGGCCAGCCGGAGCCGCTCGATCCCCACGTCGATGTCCGCGCCCGGTTTCTCCACCAGCCCGTCCGTGAACAGGGCCAGCACCGCGCCCCGCGCCAGCCGCAGCTCGGCGACCGGATACGTGGCCTCCGGGTCGATGCCGAGCACCACCCCGCCCGGCAGGTCCAGCACCTCCGTCCGGCCGCCGGGATGACGCAGCAACGGCTGGGGGTGCCCGGCCCGGACGGCCGTGGCGGAGCCCGAGGCCGGGTCCAGCAACACGTAGCAGCAGCTCGCGAACTGGCCCGGATCCAGGTCGATGAGCAGCTGGTTGGTCCCGCTCATCACCTGCTGCGGGGTACTGCCGCTGAGCGCGAAGGCCCGTACCGCGCTGCGGAGCTGGCCCATCGTCGCCGCGGCCGCCACCCCGTGGCCCTGCACGTCGCCGATGACCAGGGCCAGCAGCCCGGCGCCCGTCCCCACGACGTCGTACCAGTCGCCGCCGACGTCCATCCCCTGCGTGCCGGGGAGGTAGCGGCCGACCGTCTCCACCTGCTCGCGCACCGGCAGGCGGCGCGGCAGCAGGGCCGCCTGGAGCCCGCGCGCGAGCGCCGCCTCGCTGTCGTAACGCCGTGCCCGCTCCAGGGCTTGAGCGATCAGCCCGGCCAGCGCGGTCAGCACCGTACGCTCCTCCGGGCTGAAACCCCGCGGCACGTCGAAGCCGAGGATGCACGAGCCGACCGGCCGCCCCGAGGCGATCAGCGGCAGGAAGGCCCGGGCCCCGACACTGGCGTCCAGCGGGATGCCCGGGTAGGCGGCGGCCAGGTGCTCCATCGACTCGAAGAACAGCGGCCGCCCCGAGGTCAGGCACTCCACGCCCGGCAGCCGTACGTCGAGCCCGACCCCGTCGAACCCGTCGAGGAACCCCTTGGGGAAGCCGGTCTCCCACGCGAGGTGCAGATGCCGCTCGTCGAGCATGTAGATCGCCAGCTGGCGGCCGCCGAACGCCGGCAGCAGCTCCTCGGTCACCACCACCGACACCTGACGGGCGGTGACCGCCTCGGTCAGCGCGATGGCGAGGGCCACCGGCCGGTAGAGCGCGGAGGCCCGGTCGGCGGGGGAGCCCAGACCCGCGCCCGGCCGCGCCACCGACCCCGGGGCGTAGGCGGGGCTCTCCTGCGACGAGATCATCAGGGTCACTCCGGAGTGCCCCGGGTAGAGCCCCACCGACAGCCAGTCCCCGGCCGGGTCCCCGCCCCGCCGGGCCGAGAAGTGCACCGGCTCGGTGGACATGAACACGGCCCGGAAGTGGTCCTCGAACGCGGGATGCCCGAGCCAGGGCAGCGCCTCCCACACCACCCGGCCGAGCAGCCGGCCCGCGCCGAGGCCGACGAGGTCCGCGGCGGCGGCGTTGAGGAAGCGGATCCGGCCGTGCCGGTCGACGGAGAGCAGCGCCTGCGCGAGCCGGTCCGCGGCCTCCCGGGCGCCGTCGCCCCCCGAGAGCGGGTCCACCAGCACCGGATCGCCCTCCCACACCACCGGCACGCCCTCGGCCGCCAGCGCGGCGAGCTCCTGGCCCAGCCGGTCCGCGGCCTCGCGCAGCCGCTCCCGGTCCAGGGCGCTCACCGGGACCCCGGGGGTCACCTCGCGCAGCACCAGCAGCACGCCGAACCGCTGCGTCCCGGCCGTGACCGGTTCGTACAGCGAGGCGAAGGGGAAGGGCAGCCCGGCCATCAGCTGCGGGAACCGGCGCATCGACGCCTCCGCGTCGTGCAGGTGCACCGACTGCCCCGAGCGGTACGCCTCGGCCACCGGGTACGGGCGGTTCACGTGCATCCGCCACCAGGGCCGGAACAGCAGCCCCGGGAGGCCCGCGAGCACGGCCATCAGGAGCAGCCCGTCGGTGCGGGAGCGCAGGTAGACCCCGCCCGCGTACCCGCCGACCGCCGCCACCGCGTCGACGGCCGCCCGCGTGAGCACGGAAGCCGTGGCCGGGGCCGCGGCCGTGGCTGTGACTGTGGCTGTGGTGTCAGGGGCGGGGCCGTCACCGTCCGGTCTCGCCGTCACACCGCCAGGATGCGCCCTCGGCGGTGCTGCCCGCACCCCGGGGCCGGGCAGCACCCCAAGGTGCTGCCCGCCCCTGGTCGCGCTGAGCTCCGTACGCCCCGTAGGCCCTGAGCAGCCGCGATAGGCCGACCGCTTCCCTCGTCCGGGGGACGGGCAGCCGTACGGGCCGTGATCCGGACGCGGCACGGGGCACGATACGGACGCGTCGCACCCCCCACCCCCCGGCCGGCCCCGGAAGGCACAGCATGAGGTTCCAGTACGACATCCTCGGCGAGCGGTACGCGGAGACCACGGCCACGGCCGCCTTCTCGGCCGCCGACACGTACACGCTGCACGGTGCGCTCGACGCGCTCGGCGGGGTACACGGCCTGGACACCCTCGACCTGGCCTGCGGATACGGCTACAACACCCGGCTGCTGGCCCGCGGCGGCGCCCGCCGGGCCGTCGGCGTGGACGTCTCCGAGGAGATGATCAAGCTGGCGCGCGAGCACGAGGAGGCGGAGGACCGGCCGGACATCGAGTACCACGTCGCCGACGCCGCAGGCCTCCCCGACCTCGGGCCCTTCGACCTCGCCACCGCCGTCTACCCCTTCAACCACACCCCAGACCGCAGCTCGCTGCACGCCATGTTCCGGTCCGTCCGCGCCAGCCTGCGCCCGGGCGGACGGCTCCTCGCCATCGTGCCCAACGCCGGGGCGTTCCCCCGCGTGGACTGGTCGCCGTACGGGGTCCGCATCCTCGACCGGATCCACGCCGGAGACGCGCCCCTGCTCAAGGCGCACTTCCTGATCGACCCGCCGGTTCCCTTCGAGTTCCACGAGTGGGCCCACGCCGACCTCGCCGAAGCGGCCGTCGAGGCGGGCTTCAGCACGATCGGCTGGCAGCCGAACCGCACCCCGCCCGCCGACCACGTCCGCGACGAGGCCTACTGGACGGCGTACCGCGCCTGGCCGATCAGCTCACTGATGACCTGCACGGCTTAGCTACGGTGTGGGTGTCGGCGAGGGGTGTCGGCGAGGGGTGTCGGCGAGCGGTGTCGGCGAGCGGTGTCGGCGAGCGGTGTCGGCGAGCGGTGTCGGCGGGCCGGTCACCCCTGGCCCGCCGACCGGGTCAGCTGCACGATCCGGTCGCGCGCCGTCCGCCCCTCCGGCACCGGCATCAGCGGGTACCCGTGCGGCAGCCCGGCCTCCTCGTGGAACTCCACGTCCGTCCCGTCCGCGCGGGCACGGCGCACCAGCTCCCTGCTGTCCGTGGTCAGCAGGTCCCGCGTCCCCGTGAACACCGTCAGCGGCGCCAGCCCCTCGAAGGACCCGCGCAACGGGCTCACCCGGGGATCGTCCGCGTCCAGGGTCCCCGCGTACAGCCTTCCCGCCTCCCGCAGCCCCGGGCGGGCCAGCATCGGATCGCCCGCCTCGATCGCCGCCTGGTCCGGATGGCTCATGGTGAGGTCGAGCCACGGCGAGATCAGCACGATCCGGGAGGGCTGCGCCCCCGTCCGGTCACGCAGCCGCTGCGCCGCGGCCAGCGCCAGCCCGGCACCGGCGGAGTCCCCGATGAGCACCGTCCCGCCCGCGCCGCCGGCCGCGATCAGGCCGCTGAGCAGATCGGCGGCCACCGGGACCGTCCGGTCGGCGGTACCGCGCGGCGCGAGGATGTACGCCGGTACGACCACCCGCGCCCGGGCCCGCGTGACCAGGGTCCGGATCAACGCCCAGTGCGGGCGGACCAGCTCGTTGACGTAGCCGCCGCCGTGCACGTACAGCACCTGCGCCGCCGGCTCCGCCTCCCGCGGGGAGACGTCGTACACCGGCCAGGCCCCGACGAACGTCCGCGATATCTCCGCCACCCGCCCCAGCGACCGCGGCGGCAGATGGGACGCCGGTCGGCGGGCGGACTGCGCCACCCGGGTCCGTACCGCCTCGGCGCTCGCGAACCGTCTTCGCCGTCCCGCCGCGATCAGCGCCGCCGACAGCGCCCTGCTGCGCAGACTCGGCACGCCCCTCACCTCCCCTTTTCCCCCGGCCGTCACCGGCCCGGGCCCTGCCCCGTCACCTGAGGAGCATAGGTGTGAAGCTGGGCTGTCGACCCGCTTAAGAAAGTCTCGATGGACTGATCACCACGCATCTCGGCAGATTGGTGCCCGTCACCGACGCCGTCCGCGCCCCGCGCCCCGCGGCGCCCCCTTCCGCATGCCTGGAGCCACCCCCATGAAGGCACTCGTCAAGCACAAGGCCGAGCCCGGCCTGTGGCTCATGGACGTCCCCGAGCCCGAGTACGGCCCCGGCGACGTGCTGATCAAGGTGCTGCGCACCGGCATCTGCGGAACCGACCTGCACATCCGCGCCTGGGACGGCTGGGCGCAGGGCGCGGTCAAGACCCCGCTCGTCCTCGGCCACGAGTTCGTCGGCGAGGTCGCCGCGATCGGCGCGGACGTCCGCGACATCGAGACCGGCGCGCTCGTCAGCGGCGAGGGTCACCTGGTGTGCGGCAAGTGCCGCAACTGCCTGGCCGGCCGCCGCCACCTGTGCCGCAGCACCGTCGGGCTCGGCGTGGGCCGCGACGGCGCCTTCGCCGAGTACGTCGTGCTGCCCGCCCAGAACGTGTGGGTGCACCGCACCGCGGTCGACCTGGACGTGGCCGCGATCTTCGACCCCTTCGGCAACGCCGTGCACACCGCGCTGTCCTTCCCGCTGGTCGGAGAGGACGTACTGATCACCGGCGCCGGCCCGATCGGGATCATGGCGGCGGCCGTCGCCCGGCACGCCGGCGCCCGCAGCGTGGTCATCACCGACATCAGCCCCGAGCGCCTGGAGATCGCCCGCAAGGCGGGCGCCACGCTCGCCGTGAACGTCGCCGAGTCCTCCATCGCCGACGCCCAGCGGACGCTCGGCCTGCGCGAGGGCTTCGACATCGGCCTGGAGATGTCCGGCCGCCCCGAGGCGATGCGCGACATGATCGACAACATGACGCACGGCGGCCGCATCGCCATGCTGGGCCTGCCCGCGCAGGAGTTCCCGGTGGACTGGGCGAAGGTCGTCACCTCGATGATCACCATCAAGGGCATCTACGGCCGCGAGATGTTCGAGACCTGGTACGCGATGACGGTGCTGCTCGAAGGCGGGCTCGACCTCAGCCCGGTCATCACCGGCCGCTACTCGCACCGCGACTTCGAGGCCGCCTTCGACGAGGCGTCCACCGCCCGCAGCGGCAAGATCATCCTGGACTGGACGGCGTAGGGGGTGTCCCGCCGGTCAGGCCGGGCCCGGGGCGGCCGGCACCGCGCCCCGCCGTGTTCTCGTCGGTCGCCGACGCTCCGCGTCGACTCCCTCCTCGGCCTCGCGATCCACGGCGCCGGCCGCCCCGGGCTGATCCGGCCTGACCGGCGAGACATCCCCTAGGCGCCGACCGCCCCGTAGACCATCTCCCTCCGGCCGGGCCCCGCACACCCTCCCCCCTCCGCGGGGTCCGGCCCCCCCTCTTCTGACTCCGCCGTACCAGGGGGGTGCCCGGTGGATCATGGCCGGGCCCGGCCCGCCCGGCACCGCGGCTTGCCGCGTTGTCGTCGGTCGTCAATGCTCCGCAGTGACTCCCTCCTCCGCCTTGCAATCCACGGCACCAGCCGACCCGGGCTTTCCGACCCTGATCCACCGGACACCCCCTAGGAGAACCGCACATGTTCGAGTCCGTCCGCGAGGACCTGCGCTCCACCCTCGACGAGATCCGCGCCGCCGGCCTGCACAAGCCCGAGCGCGTCATCGGCACCCCGCAGAACGCGGCCGTCGCCGTCACCTCGGGCGGCGCCCCCGGCGAGGTCCTCAACTTCTGCGCCAACAACTACCTCGGTCTGGCCGACCACCCCGAGGTCGTCGCCGCCGCGAAGGACGCACTGGACCGCTGGGGCTACGGCATGGCCTCGGTCCGCTTCATCTGCGGCACGCAGGAGGTGCACAAGGAGCTGGAGGCACGGCTGTCGGCCTTCCTCGGCCAGGAGGACACCATCCTCTACTCCTCCTGCTTCGACGCCAACGGCGGCGTCTTCGAAACCCTCCTCGGCGCCGAGGACGCGGTCATCTCCGACGCCCTCAACCACGCTTCGATCATCGACGGCATCCGGCTGTCGAAGGCCCGCCGCTACCGGTACGCCAACCGTGACCTCGCCGAGCTCGAGACCCGGCTCAAGGAGGCCACCGAAGCGGGCGCCCGCCGCAAGCTGATCGTCACCGACGGCGTGTTCTCGATGGACGGGTACGTCGCCCCGCTCGCGGAGATCTGCGACCTGGCGGAGCGCTACGACGCCATGGTCATGGTCGACGACTCCCACGCCGTCGGCTTCGTCGGCCCCGGCGGCCGCGGCACCCCGGAACTGCACGGGGTCATGGACCGCGTCGACATCATCACCGGCACCCTCGGCAAGGCCCTCGGCGGAGCCTCCGGCGGCTACGTCGCGGCCCGCGCCGAGATCGTCGAGCTGCTGCGCCAGCGCTCGCGCCCGTACCTCTTCTCCAACTCCCTCGCCCCGGTCATCGCGGCGGCCTCCCTCAAGGTCCTCGACCTGCTGGAGTCGGCCGGCGACCTGCGCGAGCACCTCGCCGCCAACACCGCGCTCTTCCGCACGAAGATGACCGAGGCCGGCTTCGAGATCCTGCCCGGCGACCACGCCATCGCCCCGGTGATGATCGGCGACGCGGCGGAGGCGGCCAAGATGGCGGAGCTGCTGCTGGAGCGCGGGGTCTACGTGATCGGCTTCTCCTACCCGGTGGTCCCGCTCGGCGCGGCCCGCATCCGCGTGCAGCTCTCGGCCGCCCACTCCACGGCGGACGTGGAGCGTGCGGTGGCGGCCTTCGTCGACGCCCGAGCGGCACTGGCGGCCACGAAGGCCTGACGGGCCGGCAGGGCTGGTGGGGCGGCTGGGGCCCGCGTTCCGCGCGGGGCCCGGGCGGCCTGGGCGGCCCAGGCGGCCTGAGACAATGGTGGGGTGATCGACCCCCGCCGGCTGCGCATCCTGCGTGCCGTGGCGGACCACCGTACGGTGACCGCCGCGGCCGCAGCCCTGTACCTCACCCCCTCCGCCGTCTCCCAGCAGCTCGCGGCGCTGGAGCAGGAGACCGGCCACGCGCTGCTCACCCGCAGCGGCCGGGGCGTACGGCTCACCGCGGCCGGGGAGATCCTGGTCGGGCACGCCAACGAGGTGCTGGCCCAGCTGGAGCGGGCGGAGGCCGAACTCGCGGCGTACGCGGGCGGCTCGGCGGGCGAGGTCACGGTGGCGGCCTTCGCCACGGGCATCGCCGAGGTCCTGGCCCCGGCGATCGCCCGCCTCGCGCGGGAGCACCCGGGCATCCGGCTGCGGGTCCGGGACGCCGAGGGCGACCAGAGCCTGCCGATGCTCCTGGACGGCGAGGCGGACCTCGCCCTGGCGGTCGAGTACCGGGGCGGCCCGGGCGCGGACGACGCGCGGCTCTCGGTCCTGCCGCTGTACGCGGAGCCCTTCGACGCGGTCCTGCCCGCCGGGCACCCGCTGGCCCAGCTGCCCGCGGTGTCGCTGGCGGACCTCTCCGACTCGGACTGGGTGGGCCAGTACCCGGGCAACCCCTGCCACGACGTGACGCTGCTGGCCTGCGAACTCGCTGGCTTCCAGCCCCGGTTCCGCCACTCCTCCGACGACTTCCGCGCGGTGACGGCCCTGGTGGGCGCGGGGGCCGGGGTGGCCCTCGTACCGCGCTCGGCGCTCCGCGGCATGGACCTCAAGGAGGTCCAGGTCCGCCCGGTCACCGGCGCGTCCGCGACCCGCCGGGTCTTCGCGGCCACCCGCCGCGGCGGCGAGACCCACCCGCTCATCGCCCCGGTCCTGGCGGCTCTGGTCCGCGAGTCGGAACGCCTCCCGGCGCACTGACCGGGGCCGGTCGGACCGGACCCCCGACTGCCTCCGGATTCCGGGTACTCAGCCGAGCGTGAAGACGGCTCCGGGCGCGGCGTGTGCGACGGGCCGGGCGTAGTGCGCCGAGGCGCGGGCCACCGCCTCGTCGGGGGTCAGGTCCCGGCCCACGTGTGTGACGACCAGCTGTGCGGCGCCCGCGGCGGCCGCCGTCGTACCGGCCTCCTCGGGCGTGTGGTGGAGGTGTTCGCCCTCGTCCCGCGCCGGCCGCCGGGCGCTCTCGGCCTCGCACAGCAGCAGATCGCACCCCTCGGCGAGGTCCGTCAGAGCGGCGCACGGAGCCGTGTCCCCGGAATAGACCAGCGCCCGGCCGCCGGCCTCGACGCGGACGGCGAAGGCGGGCATTCCGTGCGTCACGGCGCGGCTGGTGAGGGTGAGCGCCCCGACCTGCGCCCGGTGTCCGTCGGACAGCTCGTGGACGGCGAAGGCGGACTCGACCGGGCTGCGCGCGGGGCCGTTGGTGAGGAACCCGGCGAGCCGGTCGGCGATGCCCGGCGGGCCGTACAGCGGCAGCGGCGCCGCCCGCCGGACGTCGGCGAAGAGCAGGCCGTAGTACGCGGTCAGCAGGTCCGCGCTGTGGTCGGCGTGCAGGTGCGAGATCCAGACCGCGTCCAGCTCGCCCAGCCCGGTGTACCGCTGGAGCGGGCCCAGAGTGCCGCTGCCGGCGTCCATCCAGACGCGCGTGCCGCCCCCGGACACCAGGTAGCCGGAACAGGGGTTGCCCGCAGTCGGATACGGCGTGGCACTGCCGAGGACGGTCAGGCGGAGGGGGTCGAGGCGGAGCGGATCGGGGCGGAGGGGTTCGGGCCGGAGGGGATCGCCGATCGGGCCCGGGGGCCGGGTGGGGTGCGGGACCTGGTTCATACCCTCAGCACCTCCACCCCCGCCGCCTCGAACGCCGCCGTGTCACCGGGGGTCAGGCCCGTGTCCGTCACCAGGACGTCCACCGACGAGGTCGCGCAGATGCGGGCGAAGGCGCGCGCGCCGAGTTTGCTGGAGTCCGCCGCGATCACCACCCGGTGGGCCCGTTCGCACAGCAGGCGGTTGATCGACGCCTCGTCCTCGTGCCGGGTCGCCGCGCCCTCCGCCGGGTCGAAGCCGTCCACACCGAGGACGGCCGTGTCCACGCTGAGCTGCCCGAGGACCGCCTCGGCGAGGGGGCCCGTGAGTTCGTACGACTGGGGGCGGGCGACGCCCCCGGTCAGCACGATCTTGAACTGCGGGCGGATCACCAGCTCGCCGGCGATGTTGAGGGCGTTGGTGACCACGGTGAGCGCCGGCGTGCCCGTGGCCAGGTCCGGGCGTCCGGCCAGCGCGCGGGCCACCTCGGTGGTCGTGGTGCCGCCCGTCAGCCCGATCACCTCGCCCGGGGTGATCAGGGCTGCCACCGCCTCGCTGATCCGGCGCTTCTCGGCGGCGCGGCGCGAGGTGCGGTAGCGCAGGGGGAGTTCGTACGAGACCCCGTGCAGCACCGCCCCGCCGCGCGTGCGGACCAGGAGCTGCTGTTCGGCGAGCTGGTCGAGGTCGCGGCGGATGGTCGCGGCGGACACGCCGAGGGTCTCCGCCGCCGGCTCCACCTCCAGCTCACCCCGGTCCACCAGCAGGTCCAGCAGTGCCTGCCAGCGCTCCTTGCGGGTCATCGGCCGCCCCCTTCGGTGTTCTCCATCGGCTCCATTGGCCTACCGCCGACATTAACTCAGGGCGATCACCCCGTAGATGCTTGAAGTTGCGCGAAAATGGCAGCTACCTTGCAGGAAAACGCATCCGCGCCTGGGTGCCGTCCGGACAAAGCACCATCCAGACCCATTCGCCGTATCAGGGAGCCTGCATGAGTCACGTCGCGTACGAGTTGGGCACGCAGCCCGAATGCTGGGAGCGGGCCGCCGAACTGGCCCCGGCCCGGCGGGCGGTGCTGCCGCAGCGGGGGGAGCGTACCGCGATCGTCGGCTGCGGGACCTCGTATTACATGGCCCAGGCTGCCGCGGCGTTGCGCGAGGAGGCGGGGGAGGGGGAGACCGACGCCTTCCCCGCCTCGGAGTTCCCCCGCCACCGGCGCTACGACCGCGTCGTCGCCCTCACCCGGTCGGGGACCACGACCGAGGTGCTGGACCTGCTGGCCCGGCTGCGCGACGCCGGCGTCCCCACGACCGCGGTCATCGGCGATCCGGCGACCCCGGTGATGACGGTCGCCGACGAGCTGGTCGTCCTCGACTTCGCCGACGAACGGTCGGTCGTGCAGACCCGCTTCGCGACCACGGCCCTGACCCTGCTGCGCGCCCACCTCGGCCTGCACGGCGCGGGCGTCGTGGCCGACGCCCGGACGGCACTGGCCGAGCCGCTGCCCGCGGAGCTGGAGGGCCGGGGGCAGTTCACCTTCCTCGGCCGCGGCTGGAGCGTGGGCCTCGCGCACGAGGCGGCGCTGAAGATGCGCGAGGCCTCGCTGTCCTGGGCGGAGTCCTACCCGGCGATGGAGTACCGGCACGGCCCGATCAGCATCTCGGGGCCCGGCACCGTCACCTGGTCGCTCGACGAGGCCCCCGACGGGCTCGCCGAGCAGGTCCGCGACACCGGCTCCCAGTGGGTGGCCGGCCGGCTCGACCCGCTGGCCGAGCTGGTCCGGGTGCACCGGCTGGCGCTCGCCGTGGCCGCCCATCAGGGGCTGGACCCGGACGCACCGCGCAACCTGACCCGCTCGGTGATCCTCACCGCGGGCGAGGAGGCGGTCCGATGAGCCTCGTTCCCGCCGGTCCGCTCGTCCTGGAGGCGGCCGCCGTGGGCCGCGCCGTCGCCGCGTTCAACATCATCACGCTGGAGCACGCCGAGGCCGTGGTGGCCGGGGCCGAAGCGGCCGGGCTGCCCGTCATCCTGCAACTGAGCGAGAACGCCGTGAAGTTCCGCGGCGGGCAGCTCCTGCCCATCTCCCGCGCGGCCGCCGCCTGCGCGGACGCGGCCGCGGTCCCGGTCGGCCTGCACCTGGACCACGTCAAGAGCCCGGACCTGCTGCGGCAGGCCTGCGACGCCGGATTCAGCTCCGTGATGTACGACGCCGCGCACCTGCCGTACGGCGAGAACCTGGAAACCACCCGCTCCGCCGCCGACTGGGCCCACGCCAACGGGTTGTGGATCGAAGCGGAGCTGGGGGAGGTGGGCGGCAAGAACGGGGCCGCCCCACTGGACCCGCACGCGCCCGGGGCGCGTACGGACCCCGACGAGGCGCGGCGGTTCGTCGCCGACTCGGGGGTCGACGCGCTGGCCGTCGCCATCGGCAGCAGCCACGCGATGACCAGCCGCACCGCCGCCCTGGACCACGCGCTGCTGGCCAGGCTGGCCAAGTCGGTGGACGTGCCGCTGGTGTTGCACGGTTCCTCGGGGCTGCCGGACGCGGAGCTCGCGGCGGCCGTCTCGGGAGGCATCCGCAAGGTCAACATCGGTACGGCGCTGAACGTGGCCATGACCGAGGCCATCCGCACCCACCTGACCCCGGCGGACCCCCGGCCCTACCTGACGGCGGCCCGCGCGGCGATGGCGGTGACCGCCGAGGCCATGATCAGAGCCCTCGACTGACCGGCGCAGGGGACGATCACGGGCGCGCAGCGGGTGCCTTCGCCGCGCGTCCGCGTCCGCGTCCGCGTCCGCGTCCGCGCACGCCGCGCTCCGCTCAACTCCGCCCGCCCGTCCGCTCGTTCCGCCTCCCGTCCCACCGCGCATAATCGCCGGTATGACGAACGGAAGCCGCAGAGCTGAGATATTCACGGTCGACGCCGCACCGGACCACCGCTTCACCGGCCCGGCGACCGGCGACGAACGACGCGTGCTGGTCGCCTTCCTGGCCGACCAGCGCGCGACCCTGGAGCTCAAGTGCTCGGGCATGGGGGAGGAGTTGTCCCGGCAGGCCGTGGAACCGTCCACGCTCTCCCTGCTCGGCCTGGTGCGCCACCTCGCCGACGTGGAACGCCGCTGGTTCAGGACGGTCCTGGCGGGGCAGGACGCCGTGCCGCGCTTCTCCTCGGCGGCGGACCCCGACGGGGCCTTCGACACCGCGCACTCCGGCCCGGGCGCCGTCAGGGAGGCCTGGGCCGCGTGGCGGGCCGAAGTGGCCTTCGCCGATCGCTTCGTCGCCGAGGCTCCCGACCTCGACGTCGAGGGCGAAGACGCGTGGCGCGGGAGGGTCTCCCTGCGCTGGGTCCTCGTCCACATGGTCGAGGAGTACGCCCGCCACAACGGCCACGCGGACCTGCTCCGGGAACGGATCGACGGGGCCGTGGGCATCTGAGGACGCGCGGCCGCACCACAGGCCGCGCCGTCAGTTCGGCGCCGTGCACCCCTTCCGGATTCTTGGAACAGGTTCTAGTCTGCCCCCGCCGCCACAGCGACCGGCTGGACTGCGAGACTCCCGGAGGGGCCGTGCACCTCGAATACACGCCAGAGCAGCAGCAGTTGCGCGCCGAACTGCGCGCCTACTTCGCCGAGTTGGTGCCCGAGGACGTCTACGCCCGCTACGAGGACCCGGCCGCCCAGAAGCGCTTCTACCGGGAGACCATCCGCCGGCTCGGCGCCGACGGCTGGCTCGGCGTCGGCTGGCCCAAGGAGTACGGGGGCCGCGGCATGTCCCCGATGGACCAGTTCATCTTCTTCGACGAGGCCGCGCAGGCCGTCGTACCACTGCCCCTGATGGCCCTCAACACCGTCGGTCCGACCATCATGCAGTTCGGCAGCGACGAGCAGAAGGCGTACTTCCTGCCGAAGATCCTCTCGGGCGAGATCGACTTCGCGATCGGCTACAGCGAGCCCGACGCGGGCACCGACCTCGCCGCGCTCAAGTGCAAGGCCGTCCGCGAGGGCGACGAGGAGAGCGGCACCTACGTCGTCAACGGCCAGAAGATCTGGACCACCAACGGCGACACCGCCGACTGGGTCTGGCTCGCCGTGCGCACGGACCCGGACGCGCCCGCGCACAAGGGCATCACCATGCTCCTCGTGCCGACCTCCGACCCCGGCTACTCCTGCACCCTCATCAACACCCTCGCCTCGCACGACACCACCGCCAGCTACTACGAGAACATCCGCGTCCCCGCGAGCCACCGCGTCGGCCAGGAGAACAAGGGCTGGCGCCTGATCACCAACCAGCTCAACCACGAGCGCGTCACCCTCGCCGCCCACGGCACGATGGCCATCCGCGCCCTGCACGACGTCCAGCGCTGGGCCGCCGGGACCAAGCTCGCCGACGGCCGCCGGGTCATCGACCTCTCCTGGGTCCGCGGGCGCCTCGCCCGCACCCACGCCCGGCTCGACGCGATGAAGCTGCTCAACTGGCAGATGGTCAACGCGGTCCAGGACGGCACCCTCACCCCGCAGGACGCCTCCGCCGTCAAGGTCTACGGCTCCGAGGCCCGCAGGGACGCGTACGCCTGGCTGATGGAGGTCGTCGGCGCGGCCGGCTCCCTCAAGGACGGCTCCGCCGGTGCGGTCCTGCACGGCGAACTGGAACGCGGCTACCGCAGCGCCGTGATCTTCACCTTCGGCGGCGGCAACAACGAGGTCCAGCGCGAGATCATCTCCTGGATCGGCCTGGGCATGCCGCGAGTCCGCCGCTAGCCCGTTGTGAGCCGCCGGACTCGGACGCCCGTCCGAGGAAGGCGAACGCGAAGGTTCTTCACCTACTCCGACATGGACGGCGGAAGCGGTTCACGGGCCGCGTGCCAGGCGGGCGGAAGGGCGGCGACGCCCGTGCGGGCGGCGATGACCCCGCCCACGATGGCGCACGTGGTGTCGATGTCGCCGCGCCCGGCGACGGTGGACCACAAACCCTCGTGCAGGTCGTCCAGGTGTCCCGCCGCGCACCAGAGGGCGTAGGGGACGGTGTCGGGCCCGGACATGCGGTAGCCGGAGCCCAGGACCTCCGCGGCGTGCCGGACCGAGGTGTGCTCCGGCATCCGGGCCGCGATCCGCACCCCGGACCGGACGTCGCCGACGGGTAGCCGTTCGGCGACGGCCCGGAGGAAGTCCGGCCGCGCCGGGGCGGGCCCGCCCCGGCTGCGCGTGGCCAGCGCTGCGGCCACGGCGACCGCCACCGCCGCGGTGGCCGCCTCCGGGTGGTGGTGCGAGACCGCGCTCTGCCCGGCGGCCTGCGAGGCGACCACGTCGAGGTCGGCGGCGTGCCAGGCGCCGAGCGGGGCGACGCGCATGGCCGCGCCGTTGCCCCAGGAGCCCTGCCCGCCGAACTGTTCACTGACCACTTCACGCCAGGGCTCGCCCGCGCCGATCCGGCGGAGCACGTCGTGCATCGAGGCTCCGTAGCCGCGGTGAGTGTCGTCGGCGTAGGCCTCGGCGAGGCGCAGGGCGAGGCGGTCCTGGTCGACGGTGCCGCCGCCCTCGGCGAGTTCCCGGACGAGGACGAGCGCCTGGGCGGTGTCGTCGCTCCACCTCCACAGCGGCTCCGGGGGCAGCGTCCGTGCCTCCAGCGCTGTCGGGCCTTCGCGGCGCAGGATGCCGAACCAGCAGTCACCGAAGGCATCACCGAAGGCGAGCCCGGACAGCGAGTCCAGCGCGGCGGCAGGCAAGTTGATCATCGGAGCAGTATGGCAAGGCGGTTGCGCCCCGGCACTCCGATTTCGGTGCGGCCATGCTGCGTACGAGGGGAGGGCCCGGCGTACCGGACGTGGGCCGGGCCCTTCGACGTGCGGGTCAGGTCAGCTGGAGCAGGGGGGTGTCGGTGTCGAGGACGTGCCGGAGGGCCGGGATGTCCGTCCAGGTGAGGCCGAGGGTGCGGGCGGCGTACCGGAGGGTGACGTGGTCGGCTCCGTCGGCCGCTTCGCGGAGGGTCTTCATGACCTCGTCCTGGCCGAGGAAGGCGGTCCCGCAGGCGGTCCCGCAGGCGGTCGGGCCTTGTCGGGGGCTCCGGTCGCGTTCGGGCTCCAGCCCGTGGATGCCGGTGATCCGGTGGGAGAGGGCGGCCGCCGCGTCCAGGGTTGCCGGGCGCTCGTCGAGGAGGGCCTGTGCGACCGGGTTGTGGCCGATGGCCTCCTGAAGCGGCAGGTGGTGCAGCTGGGGGGAGACCTCGGTGAGGTGGAGGGTGCCGTTGACGGTGCGGACGGTGCCGCGGGCGCCGTGGACGGCGGCGGCCCACAGCGCGGATGCCTCGGAGGGGTGCCAGGCCAGCGCGGCGGCGGCCGCCGAGGCCGCACCCCGGCCGGGGGTGAGGGGGTGGCGTCCGGTGAGGCGTTCGAGGAGGGGCTGTTCGCCGATCTCCCCGTCGAGGCCGGGGCCTGCGACGTAGACCGTGGTGGGAATGCCGGTGAGGTGGCAGGCGGCGAGGGTGAAGGCATCCCCGAACGGGCTGCGCAGGGTGGGCTCGTCGCCGTGGGTGAGGATGTCGCCGCCGATGTCGACGATGCGGATCCGGCCGCCTGCGGCCTCGGCCATGGATGCGATCTGGTGGGCCAGGGAGGAGAGCCCCTGGGCGGGGTCGAGCAGCAGCAGCCGGGCGGGCAGGTCCCTGGCGAGGCCGGGGAGGGTGGATCCGGCCGGGAGGCGGGCGCGGGTGGCGGGCGTGAACGCCGCGGCGCCGCCGGCTCCGCGGGCCAGCCCGGCGAAGTCCCGTTTCCCGAGGGGTCTGGCGGTGGGGTCGACCTCGGGGCGTTCCCATGCGTAGGTGGCGATCAGCGGCGGCGCCGGGTCGAGGGTGATGGTGCGGGCGGCGACGAGGGTGCCGATGGGGTCCCCTCCGCCGCCCGCCGCGACGTACAGGTCGGTCATGCGGCGCCCTCGCGCAGGTCGATGCCGGTGATGCGGACGGGGGTTGCTCCCATGTTCCGCTGGGCGCGGGCGTTCGCCGCGTGGAGGTTCTCGTAGTACTCGCGGTCGAGGCCCTTGACGGGCTCGGAGTAGAACATCCACGACAGGACGTCCCGGTACTTGAAGCCCTTGGGGGTGAGCTGGATGCGGCGGCCGATGCGGTGGATCAGCCCGTTGGCCTCGGCCGCGTCGAGGACGGGTTCGAACTCGGCGGCGTGCTTCTGGTAGCCGAAGCGGTCGAGCTCCGTGAGGTCGAGGTCGAAGGAGTCGAGGACGAGGCGCTTGCGGACGATCTCCTCGCCGGTCAGTTCGATGCCGGTGACGGGGGCGATCTCGTGGTTCCTGGCCTTCTTGATGTAGTCGGCGACCTCGGCGATCGAGGGCTTCACGCTGCCGGTCATGTAGTCGAGCACGCTGGTGTAGGAGCGGGCGCCGACGCCGAGGCCGAGCAGGGGGACGCCGTGGAAGGTGAGGACCTTCTGGACGTAGCCGCCGCGGCCGGGCTTCTTGTAGCGGACGGAGCCTTCCTGGACGTAGCCGTGGTCGAGGAAGACCTGGCGGGCGTAGTCGTAGCGGTCGTACAGCTCCGGCTGCCACATGTACTGGTAGGAGCCGGTCTTGGAGAACCAGGCGTCCGGCCGCACGGTGAGGAAGTAGGTGCTGATGGTGGTGGGCTGGAGCGCGGCCAGTTCGTTCACGCTGTGGCGCCAGGTCTCGGGGGTCTGTCCGGCGAAGCCCATGATCAGGTCGGTGGACAGGTCCGGCAGGCCGAGTTCCTGTGCGGTGCGGATCGCGCGGCGGATGACGCCCTCGTCCTCGCCGCCGCGGCCGGCTTCGCGGATCTCGCGGGGGACCAGGGACTGGATGCCGACGTTGGCGCGGGTGAGGCCCATGTCGATGAGGGCCTTGAACTCCCCGGGTTCGTCGGCGATGGAGGACGGGGTGGCCTCGACGGCGACTTCTTCGACGGTGGAGCGCCAGTTGGGGTAGACGGCGCCGATGGTGCTGAAGATCTGCTCGAAGTGGCGGGGCTTGAGGAGGGCGGGGGTGCCGCCGCCGATGTAGACGGTGCGCAGGCGCCGGGCCTGGATGATCTCGGCCTGATCCTGGATCTGGGTACACAGGGCGTCGGTGTAGGCGTCGAAGACGTCCTCGTCGGTGCTGATGACGGTGTAGAGGTTGCAGAAGCCGCATTTGCGGTCGCAGAAGGGGACGTGCAGGTAGAGGTTGAGTTCGGGGACCTGGTAGTTCGCGAGGTCCGCGGCCCACACCTCGGGGACGGTCCACTTGCCCTCCGGGAGGGGGCGGTAGGTGGAGCGGGGCGGGTAGGAGTACTGGTAGGGCGGGATGACGCCCTGGTCGATGTGGTCGGCGAGCTGCTGGCGCAGGCTGGTCACGGTGTGCTCGTTCCCCGTTCGGGTCGCGGTGCGGTTTACCTGGCGTGGCGATCCGACCACGGGAGGCTTGTCCGGTTCCATGGGCTGTGCGCACCAAATGGCAAGGGGTTACTGACCAGTTGACTGGGCTTTGCTCCAAATCGGCATGCTGTGAGGCGAGTTGTTTTCGTCTGTCAGGCCCATAGCCGCTACCCTCCCCCCGCGGCTTTGCTGGTCGAATGACAATCGGTGCGGGCCCGCGCGGGCCGGGAGTGCTGGTGATCGAGCCGATGGGGAACGCCGGGCGTTTCCTCGTGGAGGCCGCTGACCGGCTGGGGTTGCGCTTGTACGCGGCCACTCACGAGGACGTCCACGACGGCTACCCGGGCTGGTTGCGATCGGCGCTCGCGGGGGTGTGCGCGACGGATCTCGCGGACACCTCCAGGGCCCTGGAGGACATGGACGCCTTCTGCCGGCATCACGCAGTCGCGGGTGTCGCCGCCTGCTTCGAGCTCTTCACCCCGCTCGCCGCGCTGCTCGCCCAGCGGCTCGGCCTGCCCGGCAACGATCCTCTGCTCGCGGGGGCGGCCAGGAACAAGATCCTGATGGGTGAGGCGTTCGCGGCGGCCGGGATCCCCGCCCCCCGCTGGGCGGTCGTGCACGACGTGGCCGGGGCGCACCAGGTGGCGCGGTCGCACGAGCTGGGCTGGCCGCTGGTGGTGAAGCCCGCGGAGCAGGGCGGCTCGTGGGGCGTGTCCGTGGTGGACGGCCCGGACCGGCTCGCCTCCGCGGTGGCCGCGGCCCAGCAGTACACGTACGCCTACCCGCACGGCCTGAAGCTGGACTCGCGGGCTCTGGTGCAGGAGTACATCCCCGGGGAGGAGTACTCGTGCGAAACGGTGGTCGCGGACGGGGTGGCCTACCCCCTGCCGGTCGTCAGGAAGGACACCACCGAGGGCCGGTACCGGATCGAGACCGGGCACACCTGCCCCTCGGGTCTGGCTCCGCCGCTCGCCAGGCGGGTGCAGCACACCGCGGCGCGGGCAGCGCTCGCCGTCGGCGTGCGCAACGGGATCGCGCACACGGAGGTGAAGATCCCCCCGGGCACGCGGACGCCGTACGTGATCGAGACCGGCGCCCGCCTGCCGGGGGACAACCTGTGCGAGATCATCGAGGCCGCGACGGGCGTCAGTGAAGCGGTGGCCTATCTCCAGGCCGTGCTCGGCCGGGTCCCCGACACCGCCCCTTCCGCCACGGGCGCCGCGGCGATCCGGTTCCTGCTGCCCCGGCGCGGCGGGGTGCTGCGGCAGGTGTTCATCCCGCAAACACCCGGCACGCACAGCGAGTTGCACCTGCGGCCCGGGGACGCGGTGCCGGAGCCGGCGGATTCGGCCTGCCGGATCGGGCACGTGGTGGCCTGCGCGGAAACGGTTGACCGAGCACGCGACCTGGCAGATCAGGTGGCCGCCAGGTCCCGAGTGGAAGTGAGCTGAAACAGGTGCGGAAGATGGCGTTCTTGCGGTCGGTGGGCATCCAGCGCGCCGATCCCTACATCCAGGAAGCCGTACGGGGCCTCGCGGCCGAGGGGATCGAGGCCGGGCTGTTCCACACCAGCGGCAGTCCTGGTGACGACGACTTCCCCGGGTACCGGCAACGGCTCGACCGGCGGGTGACGCCGCGGGAGCTCGCGGACGCGGTCGCCGGCTGGGGGGCGGATGCGGCGGTGTCGATCTCGCTGCCGTGCGAGAACGCGCTGCGCGATGCCGCGGCCAAGACCTTCCTGGACGCCGCGGGCATCCCGACGATCATGACGCCGCTCGCGGCGACGATGCTGCTGGTGGACAAGTGGGAGACCAAACAGCTCTGCAGGCAGGCCGGGCTGAAGGTGCCCGACGGGTTCCGTGCCGACTCCGACCTGCTGGCGGGGCGGGGCCTGCCGGCGCCCGGCTACCGGGACGCGCTGCGCGTGCGGGCGGGACAGACCGGCTACCCGCTGATGTCGAAACCCGTGTGGGACTCGACCAGCATGGGCATCCGAACCCTGCGTTCCCCCGCCGATCTGGACGCCTACCTCGCGTCCCCGCCCGAGGTGTCGGCGGTGGTGGAACAGGTCGTCGAAGGCGACCTGTGCAGCGTGGACATCGTGGGACGGCCCGGCTCCTACCAGGTCCTGCCGTTGTGCTGGACGGGACGCGCCGGGGCGGAGCCGGTGTTCACCTTCGCCGACCTGCGCTGGTGCGGGCCCCGCAGTACGGCGGACGCCGCGTTCGTCGAAGTGGCCCGCACCCTGGTCACCCTGTGCGGGGAGCTGGGAGTGTGCGGGTCGGTCAACGTCGATATGGTCCATTCCGGCGGCCAGTTCGTGATCCTGGAGATCAACCCGCGCATCGGCGGCGCCACCACCCTGTCGTGCGCCGCGTCGGGCACGAACACCTTCACCTCCCTCGCCCGCATGGCCCGCGGCCTTCCTCCGGCCGACGGCGCGGTACAACGGGCCGGGTGGGCGATCGAGTTCCTCGCCGGAGGGCGCATCCCGCCGCAGGCGGTGGCCGAGCTCCGGAACCGCGTCGCGGTGGTCACCGCGCACGAGCTGGTCATCGACGGCGCCTCCTACGGTGACATCGTCGTGGTCACCCTCGCGGAAGGCGAGGAGGACAAGACCGTGAAGGCCCTGACGGAACTCCACGGGGCGACCGGCTTCCCCGCGGCCGACGTCCTGGGCAAGATCCGTTCCCTGCTGAGCCCGTGAGCGTGGCCACGGACACCGGGCGCCGCCCCCGCACCGCGGACCGCCTGGGCATGCCCGTACTGCGGGGGCACGCCCTCTTCATCACCGGCAACCTGATCGACTCCGTCGGCAACGGCATGCTCCTGCCGCTGGGGCTCCTGTACTTCACCGACGTACGGGGTCTGCCGCTGACGCAGGTGGGCGTGGCGATGACGGTGGGGCAGGCCATGGCGCTGCCGGTCACCTTCCTCGCCGGACGCCTCATGGACCGGGTGGGGCCGAAACCGGTCGTGGTGTGGGCGAACATCCTCTCCGCCGCCGGGTTCACCCTGTTCCTGTTCGCGGGCGAGCTGTGGCACGTCGTCGGCGTGCACGTGCTGGTGCAGGCCGGGATCAACATGTACTTCACCGCGCAGCGCACCCTGATCACGCACGTCACCGAACCGGGGGAGCGCCGGACGTGGTTCGCGTTCACCGGCTCCCTGCGCAACATCGGGCTCGCCGCGGGGTCCGCCGCCGCGGCAGGAGCCCTGACGGTGTTCGGCAAGGGCTCGCTGTGGTGGCTGATCGCGGTCGATGCCGCGACCTACCTGCTGGCCGCCGCCTGCTTCGCCGCCCTCACCACCACTCCGCCGCCGGCGCAGGCCACGCCGCCGGGTGCGCTGGTGACCCGGGCGGACCATGCGCGCCGCTACCTGCTGCTCGTGGCCGTGAACATCCCCTACGTCCTCGCCCAGGCCATCCTCGCCGTGCTCGTCGCCCTCTACACCACCCGCGCCCTGGGACTTCCCGCGTCGGCGGCGAGCGTGCTGTTCGTCATCAACACCGTCATCGTCTCCGCATGTTCGACAGCCGTCACCGCGCACCTGGCGCCGAAGGTGCCCCGCCGCGCCGTCGCGGCCGGATACCTGATCATGGCTGTGGGGATGGGGGCGTTCGCCCTGCCCGCCCTGCCCGCCCTGCCCGCGCCGTCCCAGCTCGCCTTCACCGTCTGGGCGGCCCTCGTCGTCGCGATCGTGCTGTTCAGCGTGGCGGAGATCCTCCTCGGCCCGGCGTTGAGCGAACTGTCCGTGAGCCTCACCCCCGAGGCGGCCGGGGGCTTCACCCAGGGCCTCTACCAGTTCTCCTGGGCCATCGGCATGGTCGCCGCTCCCGCCCTGTTCACCCTGCTGCTGGAAGCCGGGCCCCTCGTGCCCTGGGGTGTCGAAGGCGCCGCCTGCCTGATCGCCATGGTCGCCGCGCCCGCCCTGAAGACCCCCAACCGCCACCGCCGGAGGAAACCCCGCTGATGCCGAAGGAAAACCCGTTGATCACGAGCGTCGTCGACTCCCTCCACGCCGTACCCGCCGCCGAGTGGGAGCGGCTCGCCCGGCCGGCCGGCCTCTACCTCTCCCACCAGTGGCTCGCCGGCGAGGAGCAGGATCCCACCGCCACGTGCGCGTACGCGCTCGTGCGGGACCGCACGGGCGACCTGCTCGCCGCCGCGCCCCTCTACCTGGTGCGGGACGAACCGAACGACTCCTACGAGCCGGGCACCGTGCTGCCCTCGCACCTGCGGCCCCGCGTGATCGCCGGGGCGCGGCGCGGCTACCACAACACCCCGCTCACCGCCCCCGGCCTGGACGCCGTACGGCGGGACGCCTGCCTCGTCCTCCTGCGGGACGCCGCACGCCACTTCGCCGACCGGAACGGCACGACGCACTGGTGGCCCTACCTCACCACCCCGGCCGCCACCCAGCTCGCCCGCTTCTACCCCGGACACCCCCTCCACTTGGAGGACGACGCCCTCATCCCGCTGCCCGGCGCGGACATCGACGACTACATCGCTTCCCTGCCCTCGCAGCGCCGCGTCGGCATACGCCGCGAACGCCGTGCCTTCGCCGCCGCCGGACTCGACGTACGCCACCAGGCGCTCGCGGACTGTTTCGAGGAAGCCGGTGTGCTGCTCGCCGGCCACCAGCAGGATCACGGGCACGACCGGGACGGCATCGACGCGATGACCGGGCTGCTGAAGCGGCAGGCGGCGGCGATGGGCAGCGCAGCGCGTGTGGTGGCCGCGTACGACCGGCGGCGGATGACCGGGTTCTGCCTGTACTACCACTACGGGGCCACGACGTGGATCCGGGCGGTCGCCGTCGACCGGCAGCATCCGGCACCCCACCTGTACTTCAACCTCATGTACTACCTGCCGGCCGAAGACGCCTACGCCCACGGCTCGACCGCCCTGCACGCGGGCATGACCACGATCGAGGCCAAGCGGCGGCGCGGCGCCACGGTATCCGGCCTGTACGCGCTGGTCGACCGGTAGCCGGATGCGGGAAGGCCCCGCCACTCGCCGACCGGCGCCTGCGGTCACACGTACGTCACGCCGGCACCGGGGCGAAGGGATGCATCTCGTCCGCCCCGGGCCGTACGACGCCGTAGGTGCCCTCCGGCACCTCGTTCCAGGCGCCGGGCAGGTCGCCGAGGGGTTCGGAGACGATGAGGCGGGTCTCCTCGGAGAGGTCCCGCAGGAAGGCCACATCGGGGTGCAGGCGCCGCAGCGCGTCCACCCGGCTGCTGTAGAACAGCGACCGGGACGCGCGCTGGCTGGAGTAGCGGAAGGCCCAGACGTGTCCGCCGTCGGTGATGGCCAGCGTCATCTGGAGGGGGAACTCCACACCGTGCTCACGGCCGGCGCGCTCCACCACTCCCGCCATCCTCGCGACGGCGGCGGGCGGGTCCTGGTCCAGGCCGAAGGTGAGGGCCAGGTAGAACATCACCTCGGAGTCCGTCGTCCCTTCGATGTCGGCGTACAGCGCGGGGTCCACGAGCAGGGTGAGGTCACGGCGCATCAGGTGGAAACCGGCGATGGCGCCGTTGTGCATGAACATCCAGCGGCCGTGCCGGAACGGGTGGCAGTTCGACTGCTGCACCGCCGTGCCGGTCGACGCCCGGATGTGCGCGAAGAACAGCGGGGAGCGGACGTGGTCCGCCATCTCCCGCAGGTTGCGGTTGTTCCAGGCGGGACCGACGTCCCTGAGGAGCGCCGGAGTGTCGTTGTCGCCCGTGTACCAGCCGATACCGAACCCGTCGCCGTTCGTGGTCTCCACCCCGAGCTTGGAGTGCAGGCTCTGGTCGATCAGCGAGTGGGCCGGTTTGTACAGGATGGTGTCGAGCAGCATGGGCGTACCCGAATACGCGAGCCATCGGCACATGCGTCATCACCTGGTTCCCTACGGCACCGCGGGAACAGGACCGCCTTCCCGCTCGCCCCCGATCCCATTCTCGGCTCCCTCCCCGGGGACCGCCACGCGGGTGCCCGCACGCCGTTTCCACCGGCTCCGCCGTGCGGGACGGCAGAGCCGGAATGCCCGGGCTCCGGCCCGGGTACACCACACGGGACGGCATTCGGCCCCATGGACCCCGGGAGGCTCGAGCGTGGCTGTACCCGACCCCGGGCTCTACGGGCCCGGGTCCGTCACCTGGCAGTGCCACGGGGATCCGATGATGTGGATCGCCGGAGTGCGCGCGCTGTACCTCCAGGCCCTCCATCCCCGGGCCGTACGCGGGGTCATGGAGAACTCCTCCTTCGACCGCGACGCCTGGGGGCGGCTGATCCGCACCGCCGATTTCGTCGGCACCCTCACCTACGGCACCACCGAGGACGCCGAGCGGGCCGGCGCACGGGTCCGATCCATCCACCGCCGGCTGTCCGCGACCGACCCGGCCACCGGCCGGAGCTTCCCCGTCGACGACCCCGAACTGCTGCTGTGGATCCACTGCGCGCAGATCGACAGCTTCCTGCACGTCCTGCGCCGCTCAGGCGTCCGCCTCACCCCCGCCCAGGCCGACCGCTACGTGGACGAGAACCGGGTCAACGCCCGCATGGTCGGCCTCGACCCCGCCGGGGTACCCGCCGGCACCGCGGAGCTGGCGGCGTACTTCGAGGCGGTCCGCCCCGGCCTCGCCGCCGGGCCCGACGCCCGGGCCGTGGACGCCTTCCTGCGCAGCCCGCCCGTCCCCCCGGCCCTCGTCCCCGGCCGGAACCTGCTCTGGCGCCCGCTCGCCGGCCTCGCGTACGGTTCCCTCCCCGGCTGGGCGCACCAGCTGTACGGGCGGCCCGCACCGGCCCCGCGCGTCGTCACCCGGCGCATGCGCCTCACCGGCCGCGTGCTGCGCAGCATTCCCGCAGGTCTGCGCTGGCAGCTGCCTCCAGGTCACATCTTGAAAGCGATGCGTCGCATGGGCCCCGGGAGCCGCCCTTCCCCGTACACACTGCGTACATCAGCGGCCATACTGGACGGGCCGGGGAGGGCACAGCACGACGACGGGGGCGGCTTCAAGACATGGCGGAGTCCAGACTGATCCAGGGCCGGTACCGGTCGCTCGATCTGATCGGGCGCGGCGGCATGGGCGAGGTGTGGCGGGCCCGTGACGAGTCGCTGGGCCGGCAGGTCGCCGTGAAGTGCCTCAAGCCCATCGGCGCCGAGCAGGACGCGCACTTCACCCAGGTGCTGCGCGAGCGGTTCCGCCGCGAGGCGCGCGTCGCGGCCGCCCTCCAGCACCGGGGGGTCACCGTCGTGCACGACTTCGGTGACGACAGCGCCGCCGGCGGCTGCCTCTACCTCGTCATGGAACTGCTCGAAGGCCGCAACCTCAGCCAGCTCCTGGAGGACAACGAGGCCCGCCCGCTCGCCGTCGACGTGGTCGTCGACATCGCGGAGCAGATGGCCGCCGCCCTGGGCTACACGCACGACCAGGGCGTGGTCCACCGCGACCTGAAACCGGCCAACATCATGCGCCTCACCGACGGCACGGTGAAGATCTGCGACTTCGGGATCGCCCGGCTCGCGCACGACATCGGCTTCACCGCCAAGCTCACCGGCGGCGGCATGGCCATGGGCACCCCGCACTACATGTCGCCCGAGCAGATCGCGGGAGGCGAGGTCGACCACCGCAGCGACCTCTACTCCCTCGGCTGCGTCTTGTACGAAATCGCCACCGGCGCCCCGCCGTTCGACCTCGGCGACTCCTGGTCGGTGCTGGTCGGCCACCGCGACACCGCGCCCGTGCCGCTCCGCGAGCACCGCCCCGAACTGCCCGGCTACTTCGAACGGGTGGTCCTCGACCTGCTGGCCAAGCGCCCCGAGGACCGGCCGGGCGACGCCCGCCACCTGCACCGGCGGCTCGTCGAGGAGCGCACCGGCCGCGTCGGCGTGCCCGGCGCCAGGGGGCCGCTCCCGGACTGGGCCCGGGGGATGACCGCCGGCCGCAAGGCCGGCACCGACGCCCGTCCCGCGAGCGGCGCCTGGGCCGTGCTCACCGGCTCCTGGACGGCCGCCCGCCTCGACGGCCGTCCCAGCGGCCACAACGGCATCCCCCGCCCCGCGCAGCAGGGCACGGCCCAGCACGGCACCGGGCAGCACGCCCCCGCGCACCCCGTCGGCCCGCAGCGGATCGTCCGCCCCGAACCCGCCGAGGACCCGCGCCTCACCGTCGCCTACGGGATCCCGCGCGCCCCCCGCCCGGACAACCCAGGCGACGACGCCACCGGCGCCGCCGCCCTCGCCGCCGGGCACACCCGCGCCTTCTCCCTCAGCCGCGCCGGCCGGCCCGAGGCCGCCCTCGCCGTGTACCTGACCGTGGCCGAGGGGCGCGCCCGCGTCCTCGGCCCGGACCACCCCGACACCCTCGCCGCGCGCCAGGAGACGGCGTACGAACTGGCCCGGCTCGGCCGCCACCAGGAGGCGTACGAGACCTACCGGGCGGTGCTCGCCGCCCGCGAGCGGACCGTGGGCCCGCGCCACCCCGACACCCTGCGCTGCCGCCACAACCTGGCCTGCGCCCTGGGAGGCCTGGGCCGGTTCGCGGACGCCCACGCCGCCGCCGAGGAGGTCGCCGCCGCCCGGACGGCCGTGCTGGGCGCGGAGCACGCCGACACCCTGCTGACCCGCTACGAGGTCGCGTACGCGCTCGGCCGGCTGGAGCGCTGGGAGGAGGCCCTGGACGGCTTCCGCCACGTCGCCGCCGTACGGGAACGCGTCCTCGGCCGCGACCACCCCGGCACCCTCGCCGCGCGCTACGAGGTCGGCATCGCCCTCGGCCGCACGGGCCAGTGCGCGCAGGCCCTCGACCTGTTCCGGGCCCTGGTCCGCGACCGCACCCGCGCCTACGGGACCGCCGACCCCGAGACCCTGCGCGCCCGCCACGTCCTCGGCGTCAACCTGGGCCGGCTGGAGCGCTGGGACGAGGCCGTCGCGGAGGCCCGGGAGGTGGCCGCCGCGCGCGCCGAGACCCTCGGCGCGGAGCATCCGGACACCCTGGTCAGCCGCCGCGAACTCGCCGTCGGCCTCGGCCGGCTGGGCCGCTGGGAGGAGGCCCTGCCGATCTACCGCGACCTCTCGGGCATCCGCGAACGGGGCCTCGGCGACGAGCACCCCGACACGGCCCTGGCCCACGCCGACGAGGCGTACTGCCTGGAGCGGCTCGGCCAGGTGTGCTACCAAGAGCCATGACGACCTCGCGGGGAACCGGGCACACGGCGTTCGGCCAGGCGGTCTACGACACGGTGATCGTGGGCGGCGGACACAACGGCCTGGTGGCCGCGGCGTACCTGGCCCGGGCGGGCAGGTCCGTGCTGGTGCTGGAACGGCTCGGGCACACCGGCGGTGCGGCCATCTCCACCCGCCCCTTCGCGGGCGTCGACGCCCGCCTCTCGCGCTACTCGTACCTCGTCTCCCTGCTCCCGGCGAAGATCGTCCGCGACCTGGGCCTGCGGTTCGCGGTGCGCAGGCGCACGGTCTCCTCGTACACCCCGGTGGAGCGCGACGGCCGGCCCGGCGGGCTGCTCGTCGGCGGCGGGGAGGGGCGCACCCGCGCCTCCTTCGCACGGCTGACCGGCTCGGAGCGGGAGTACGAGAGCTGGCGCGCCTTCTACGGAACCACCGGGCGGCTCGCGGGCAAGGTCTTCCCGACCCTGACCGAGCCGCTGCCCACCCGGGCGGAGCTGCGCGCCAGGATCGACGACGAGGACGCGTGGCGGATGCTCTTCGAGGAGCCGCTGGGCCTGGCGGTGGAACGGCACTTCGCCGACGACCTGGTGCGCGGAGTGGTCCTCACGGACGGCCTGATCGGCACCTTCGCAGGCGCGCACGACGCCTCGCTCGCGCAGAACCGCTGCTTCCTCTACCACGTCATCGGCGGCGGGACCGGTGACTGGGACGTCCCGGTCGGCGGCATGGGCGCGCTGACGGACGCCCTGGCCGCCGCCGCGCGCGAGGCCGGGGCGGAGATCGCCACCGGGCACGAGGTGCTGCGCATCGACACGGACGGGACGACGCCGGCCGAGGTGGTCTTCCGCACGGCGGCGGGGGAGGGGAGCGTCGTGGGCCGCACGGTGCTGGTGAACGCCTCGCCCCGGGCCCTGGCCGAACTCCTCGGGGAGGCGCCGGCGGAGCCCGCACCCGAGGGGGCCCAGCTCAAGGTCAACATGCTGCTGCGGCGGCTGCCCCGGCTGCGGGACACCGCCGTCGACCCGCGCGAGGCCTTCGGCGGCACCTTCCACATCGCCGAGGGGTACGCCGAGCTGGCCCGGGCCCACGCGGAGGCCGCCGCCGGGGAACTGCCCTCGGTCCCGCCCTCGGAGATCTACTGCCACTCGCTGACCGACCCGACGATCCTGGGGCCGGAGCTGGCGGAGCAGGGCTACCAGACCCTCACCCTGTTCGGCCTGCACACCCCGGCCCGGCTGTTCGAGAAGGACAACCGGCAGGCGCGCGAGGTGCTGCTGACGGCCACCCTCGCGCAGCTCGACGCGCACCTGGCCGAGCCGCTCACCGACTGCCTGGCCTTCGACGCGGACGGCCGCCCGTGCATCGAGGCCAAGACCCCGCTGGACCTGGAACGCGAACTGCGCCTGCCCGGCGGGCACATCTTCCACCGGGACCTGTCCTGGCCGTACGGGGACGGGGACGCAGACGGGGACGCGGCCGGCGCCGGTACGGGGGCCGGCCGCTGGGGCGTGGCGACCGCCCGCCGCAACGTGCTGCTGTGCGGGGCGGGCGCGGTGCGCGGCGGCGGAGTCAGCGGGGTCCCCGGCCACAACGCGGCGATGGCCGTGCTGGGGCACTGACCCGGACCCGCGTGGCTGGGCTGCCGATTGCCCGCTGCCGTGCCCCCGGCTGCCGTGCCCCGGCGGCCTTGCCTCAGCGCGTGGGCTCGATGACCACGATCGGGATCTCGCGGTCGGTCCTGGCCTGGTACTCGTCGTAGGCGGGCCAGTGCTCGACCATCAGCGGCCAGTACGCGGCGCGCTCCTCGGAGGTCGCCGTACGGGCCGTGCCCTGGAGGATCTCGGGGCCGACCTGGACGCGGACCTCGGGGTGCGCGGACAGGTTCCGGTACCAGAGCGGGTCGGCGACGGCGCCCCCGTTGGAGGCGACGAGGAAGTAACGGCCGTCGGCCTCACCGTAGATGAGCGGGGTCCGCACGGGCTTGCCGGAGACCCGGCCCAGGGTGGTGAGCAGGAGGGTCTGGGTTCCGTTCCAGTACTGGCCCTCGGCCCCGTTCGAGCCGACGTACTGCTTGATGTGGTCCAGCGTCCAGCCGGGCTTGGGGTCGGTCGGGTTGTCCCAGTCGATGTCGGTGGTCACAGCGCTCAGCCTGCCTTCGTGTTGAACGGTCAACGAACCTCACCAACGAATGGCAACGCCGGGGGGCACGGGGTTTATGCCGCGCGGGTGCATGCCGCGGGGGGTGCATGCCGCGGGGGCATGCCGCGCGGGGTTCATGCCGCACGCGCCGCCGGCACGGCAGGGGCCGGCAGCGTGAACCCGTCGAAGAGGTCGTCCATGGCCCGCAGCGCGAGGCCCGCCGGGGTGGCACGGACGGCGAGGTCCCGGCAGGCCACGGCGAGGGGGTGGGTGAGGGCGGCGATCCGCCCCGCGCGACGGGCCCGCACGCGGATGGCGTCGGTACGGGCGTGGCGGACCGCGCTGTAGGCGGCGAGCGCGGCCGGCACCTCCCGGGTCTCCAGCAGATGGGCCAGGACCACGGCGTCCTCGATGGCCTGGCAGCCGCCCTGGCCGAGGTTGGGGGTCATGGCGTGGGCTGCGTCGCCGAGCCAGGCGAGCCGGCCCCGGTGGTAGCGCGGGAGGGGGACGGCCAGGTCGTACAGGTCGTGCTGGAGCACGGCGGCCGGGTCGATCCGCTCCAGCAGGGCGGGGATCGGGTCGTGCCAGGTGCCGTAGCGGCGCAGGAACTCGGCGCGCAGGTCAGAGGGGCGGTACCCCTCCGGGACGACGGCGGTGGCGAAGAGGTAGTACCGGCCGTCGGCGAGCGGGACGACGCCGAAGCGCTCGCCGCGGCCCCAGGTCTCGATGACATCGGCGGCTGGGCCGGCGTGCGCGCCCGCCGCCGCGGGCAGCACGGTGCGCCAGGCGGTCTCTCCGCTGTAGCGCAGCCCGGGGTGGGCGGGGAAGTACTGGCGGCGGAGCGGGCTGTGGATGCCGTCGGCGGCGAGGACGAGGTCGGCGCCGAGGTCCCCGGCTTCGGTGCGGACCACCGGGGAGCCGTCGGCGTCGTCGACGCCGGTGACGGCGGCGCCGTACCGGATCGCGCCGTCGGGGAGCGCGGCGGCCAGGGCGGCGACGAGGGCCGAGCGGTGCACGGCGAGCGGTGCCCGGCCGTAACGGGCGGCCAGCGCGGCGCCGTCGGTGCGGCTCAGCCAGGCGCCCCCGGGGCGGCGCAGGCCCATCGCGGCCGGGGCGGCGGGGCCCGCGGCGCGGGTGGGGTCGAAGCCGATGGCGTCGAAGGCGCGCAGGGCGTTGGGGGCGAGCAGGATCCCGGCGCCGACGGCGTTCGGCCCGGGCGCCCGCTCGCACACAGTGACCCGCCAGCCGCGGCGCTGCAGGGCCACGGCCGCGGTGAGTCCGCCGATGCCCGCACCGGCCACGACCGCATGACGCTCCAGCTTCGCCATGGCGTACCTTCCTGTTCCGCCTTGACCCTCTACATGCGTAGAGGGTCGATGTCGGTGTCACTCTACAGCTGTAGAGTTCGGTCATGTCCACCCCTCACACGACCTCGCCCGCGCCGGACCGCCGGACGCTGATCGCGGACACGGCGATCGGCCTCGTGGCCGCCTCCGGGCTGCGCGGCCTCACGCACCGCGCGGTCGACGGCGCGGCCGGACTGCCGGCGGGCAGCACCTCGTACTACTTCCGTACGCGGACGGCGCTGATCGGCGCCTGCTACCGGCGGCTGGGGGAGCTGGATCTCCACGACCTCGACGCGGGCGCGGAGCGCGGTGGCGGCGAGGTTCGGCTCGGGCAGGATCGGGGCGGGGGCGGCGGTGGGGAGCGCGGCGAGGGCCACGGCGACGGCCGCGGCGGGAGCGGCCCGGCGCCGGAGCCGGGGGACCGGGAGGCGGCCGCCGCGGCGCTCGCGGGACTGCTGTACCGGTGGCTGACGGCGGGGCGCGAGCGCCAGCTGGCCCGTTTCGAACTCGGCCTCGAGGCGGCCCGCAACCCGGAGCTGGAGACGGAGTTCCGGCAGGCCGGTCAGGAGCCCCGGGCCCGGGCCGAGGCCCTCCTCGTCGCGCTCGGGGCGGAGCGGCCCCGGGAGGCGGCCGAACTGCTGGTGGCCTGGACGGACGGGCTCCTCTACGACCGGCTGGCCGGGTCCCTCGCCCGCTCGCGTTCGGCGCCGGACCTGGCCGAACTGACCTGCACCGCCCGGCGGATGATCGCCGCGGCCCTCGCCCCGAAGGGGGCTGGATAGGATCCGGCCATGATCGCTGAACTGCAGTGCGTGGTCCTGGACTGCCCCGACCCGCTGGAGCTCGCCGGGTTCTACCGGTCCCTGCTGGGCGGCGCCGTCAACCAGCCGGACCGGCGGTGGGCGGTCGACGAGGACTGGGCGACCCTGCACACGCCATCGGGCTCCGTGCTCGCCTTCCAGCGGGTCACGGACCACCGGCCGCCGCGCTGGCCGGACCCGGCCAGGCCGCAGCAGTTCCACCTGGACTTCGGCGTGCCGGACCTGGGCCGCGCGCACGAGCAAGTACTGACCCGCGGCGCGACGCTCCTCGACGACGGCTCGGGACAGGGCTCCGCCGAGCCCGCCTGGCGCGTCTACGCCGATCCGGCCGGCCACCCCTTCTGCCTCGTGCGCCACTAGGGCGTGTCTTTCGGATCTTGCCGGGCCCGGGGCCGCGCCGGGTGTCCGGGGCGGTCAGTCCGAGGACCTGGTCCAGCCGTCCGCCTCGATGCGGGCGGCGTCGGCCGGGCGGTCCTCCGCGAAGAGCAGGGCCGCCGGTTCTGCCACGCGTACGACGTCCACGTAGACCCCGCGGCCCACGTAGCGGCCGGTCGCGGCGTGCCGGAAGCGCAGCCGTACCTCGCGGCCTGCCCGGGCGGCGGTGAGCGGGGCTTCGAGGCGGTGCCAGATGCGGCCGGACCAGCCTCCGGCCTTGCCCAGCGGCCATTCCTCGGGGGCCCCGCCGGTAGACCGCACCGTGCTGAACGGCAGCGGCTCCCAGCTCTCGCCGTCGGCGGAGACCTCGAGGTGGAAGGCCCCCTCGCCGGGAACGGTGTCCCACCACACGGCGCACCGCAGCCGGGCGGCGCCGGTGGCCGGGGTCACCGGCGGCAGGGTGAGGGTGCCCGAGCCGCCGGGTGTGATCCCGGAGAACCAGGCCTGGCCGCCGTGCCGGGTGCGGACCGGGACGGCGCGGGCGAAGCGGTTGCCCACGGCGACGCGCGGCGCGCTGCCGGCCCGCCAGGTGCGCACGGGGTGGACGGAGTTGCCGAGCAGCACGAGGAAGGAGTCCGTGGAGGGGTCGAGGACCAGGGAGGTCCCGGTGAAGCCGGTGTGGCCGGCGGAGTGCGGGGTGGCCATCGCGCCCATGTACCAGTGCTGGTAAAGCTCGAAGCCGAGACCGTGGTCGTCACCGGGGAAGGAGGTGTTGTAGTCGGTGAAGAGCAGTTCCACGGAGGCGGGGCGCAGGATGCGCTTGCCCGCGTAGGCCCCGCCGTCGAGCAGGGTGCGGGCGAGGACGGCCAGGTCCCAGGCGGTGCCGAAGACCCCGGCGTGGCCCGCGACGCCGCCCAGCGCGTACGCGTTCTCGTCGTGGACCTCGCCCCACACCAGCCCGCGGTCCAGGCCGGACCAGGGCGGGCGCTGCACCTCGGTGGCGGCGGTGACCCGGCGCCAGGAGAGCGGCGGGTTGTAACGAGTGCGGTGCATCCCGAGTGGAGCGGTGATCTCGTCGTGGAGCAGGACATCCAGAGTGCGGCCGGTGATCCGTTCCAAGAGCAGTTGCAGCGTGATGAGGTTGAGGTCGGAGTAGCGGTACACCGTCCCAGGGGTCTCCTGCGGCCGCACCGACCACAGCAGCCTCAGCCGGCCCTCGCGGGTGGACTCCTTGTAGAAGGGCGCCCAGGAGCGCAGCCCCGAGGTGTGCGTGAGCAGCTGACGGACCGTGATCACCTCCTTCCCGCCACCCGTGAACTCCGGCAGGTAGCGGCGCACCGGCGCCTCCAGCTCCAGCCGACCCCGCTCCATCTGCTGCACGGCCAGGACGGAGGTGAACAGCTTCGTCAGCGAGGCCAGGTCGAAGACGGTGTCCTCGGCCATCGCGATCCGCTCGGCCGCCGGGAACTCGCGCACCCGGTCGGTCCGGCCGTCGTAGTCCGCGTACCGGACGGCGTCGCCCATCGCGCGGTGCAGGGCGACGGTGCGGCCGCGGCCGGCGAGGACCACCGCCCCGGCGTAGTAGGGGTGTTCGGGGGAGGGGCCCAGGAACCGCCGCGCCTCCTCCGCCGCTTCCTCGAGGTACCGCTCCAGCAGTCCGGCCTGGCGCGCGGAGCCGTAACGCAGGCGTAGCCCCTGGAGCGCGCGCCGCTCGGCCGGGCTGCCCGCCGCCCCCGCGGCTCCGGGCAGCGCGGCGTGCAGGACGAGCACCCCGCCGAGGGCCAGCAGCCGGGCCCCGAGCCGCCGCCGGCTCAGCCCGCCACCGGCCTGCCCGGGCCCGCCTCCGGCCAACCCGGGCCCGCCTCCGGCCAGCCCGGGCCGTCCACCGGCCTGCCTGGGCACGCCACTGGCCTTCCCAGGCCCGCCTCCGGCCTGCCCGGGACCGCCACAGGCCTTTCCGGGCCCGCCCGTTGCCGTCGGCGCGGCCTGCGCTTCTCCGCCCGCCGCGCCCTGAGCCCCCGTACGTGCTGCCATGTCCGCCCTCCCGTCCCCTGCCCCTGTCCGAGTGGTCCTGCGGCGCCGCCTCCCAGGACTCCGGGCCCCGGCCCCCGCGCCTCGTACGCAGGCGGGGCTGGGGCGCGGCGACCCGCACGCGCCGCACGCTAGTGGTATCTGCCCAGCCCGAGGCGGGCCCCGCACCGACCGGCCCCGTAAAGAATCTGACACTGCATCAGAAAATCTCTTCCCTCGGCCGCCGGGCTGCGGCATCCTGCGGCCCATGGAGACGGAGCTGAGCAAGAAACTGGGAGTCGAGCACGCCATCTTCGGCTTCACGCCCTTCCCCGCGGTCGCCGCCGCGATCACCCGCGCGGGCGGCTTCGGCGTACTCGGCGCGGTCCGCTACACCGCCCCCGACGACCTGAAGCGCGACCTCGACTGGATGCAGGAGCACACCGACGGCAAGCCCTACGGCCTCGACGTCGTCATGCCCGCCAAGAAGGCCGTCGACGGCATCAGCGAGGCCGACATCGAGGCCATGATCCCGGCCGGGCACCGCGATTTCGTCCGCGACACCCTCGCCAAGCACCACGTGCCCGAACTCGCCGAGGGCGAGGCGTCCGGCTGGCGGATCACGGGCTGGATGGAACAGGTCGCCCGCAACCAGCTCGACGTCGCCTTCGACTACCCCATCAAACTCCTGGCGAACGCCCTCGGTTCCCCGCCCGCCGATGTCATCCGGCGCGCCCACGACCACGACGTCCTCGTCGCCGCCCTCGCCGGCAGTGCCAAGCACGCCCGCCGCCACGCCGAAGCCGGCATCGACATCGTCGTCGCCCAGGGCTACGAGGCCGGCGGCCACACCGGCGACATCGCCACCATGGTCCTCGTCCCCGAGATCGTCGAAGCCGTCGCCCCCCTCCCCGTCCTCGCCGCGGGCGGTATCGGCAGCGGCGAGCAGATCGCCGCCGGACTCGCCCTCGGCGCCCAGGGCGCCTGGCTCGGATCCCTGTGGCTCACCACCACCGAGGCCGACCTCCACTCCCGCGCCCTGACCGAGAAACTGCTCGCCGCGGGTTCCGGCGACACCGTCCGCTCCCGCGCCCTCACCGGCAAGCCCGCCCGCCAGCTGCGCACCGAGTGGACCGACGCATGGGACGACCCGGAGGGCCCCGGAGCGCTCCCCATGCCCCTCCAGGGGCTCCTCGTCGCCGAGGCCGTCTCCCGGATCCAGAAGTACGAGGTCCAGCCGCTCCTCGGCACCCCCGTCGGCCAGATCGTCGGCCGGATGAACACCGAACGCTCCGTCCAGGCCGTCTTCGACGACCTCACCCGCGGGTTCGAGAAGGCCGTCGACCGCATCAACCGCATCGCCGGACGAGCCTGAGGAGGCCGGGAGATGACCGACAACACCCCGCAGCAGCAGCCGCCCAACGGGTTCTGGGCCCAGGCGGGCGTCGACCCGGCCCGCACCGTCCTGGTCACCCCCGAGGGCGAGGAGTGGAGCGCGGGCCGGCTGCACGCCGACGTCAACCGGCTCGTCCACGGACTGCGCGCCGCGGGCCTGGAGCGCGGCGACGTCTTCGCCGTGGTCCTCCCCAACGGCGTCGAGTTCCTCACCGCCTACCTCGCCGCCTCCCAGGCCGGCTTCTACCTCGTCCCCGTCAACCACCACCTCGTCGGCCCCGAGATCGCCTGGATCGTCTCCGACTCCGGAGCCAAGGTCCTGATCGCCCACGAGCGCTTCGCCGACGCCGCCACCGCCGCTGCCGACGAGGCGGCCCTGCCCGCGAGCCACCGCTACGCCGTCGGAGCGGTCCCGGGCTTCCGGCCGTACGGGGAACTCCTCCAGGGGCAGCCCGGGACGGTCCCGGCGGAGCGCACCCTCGGCTGGGTCATGAACTACACCTCCGGCACCACCGGCCGCCCCCGCGGCATCCGCCGCCCGCTGCCCGGCAAGCTCCCGGAGGAGACGTACCTCGGCGGGTTCCTCGGGATCTTCGGCATCCGCCCCTTCGAGGGCAACGTCCACCTGGTCTGCTCGCCGCTCTACCACACGGCCGTGCTCCAGTTCGCGGGCGCCGCCCTGCACATCGGGCACCCCCTGGTCCTGATGGACAAGTGGAGCCCGCAGGAGATGCTGCGCCTGATCGACGAACACGCCTGCACGCACACGCACATGGTCCCGACACAGTTCCACCGGCTGCTCGCGCTCCCGCAGGAGGTGAAGGACGCCTACGACGTCTCCTCCATGCGGCACGCCATCCACGGCGCCGCGCCCTGCCCCGACCACGTCAAACGGGCGATGATCGACTGGTGGGGGCGGTGCGTGGAGGAGTACTACGCGGCGAGCGAAGGCGGCGGAGCCTTCGCGACCGCCGAGGACTGGCTGAAGAAGCCGGGAACCGTCGGCAAGGCCTGGCCCATCAGTGAGCTGGCCGTCTTCGACGACGACGGCAACCGGCTGCCGCCCGGTGAACTCGGCACGGTCTACCTGAAGATGAACACCGGCGGGTTCAGCTACCACAAGGACGAGGGCAAGACGAAGAAGAACCGCATCGGCGACTTCTTCACCGTCGGCGACCTGGGGCTGATCGACGAGGAGGGCTACCTCTTCCTCCGCGACCGCAAGATCGACATGATCATCTCGGGCGGGGTGAACATCTACCCGGCAGAGATCGAGTCGGCCCTGCTCACCCACCCGGCCGTCGCCGACGCCGCCGCCTTCGGCATCCCGCACCCCTCCTGGGGCGAGGAGGTCAAGGCGGTCGTCGAACCGGCCGAGGGATTCGCGGCGGGGGAGGCGCTGGCCGCCGAGATCCTGCAGCACTGCGAGCGCCGGCTGGCCGGCTACAAGCGGCCCAAGACGGTCGACTTCATCGAGACGATGCCGCGCGACCCCAACGGCAAGCTGTACAAGCGGCGGCTGCGCGACCCGTACTGGGAGGGCCACGAGCGCGCGATGTGACGGGGCGTCCGGGCCCTGGGCGTACGGACGCCCCGGGCCCGGGCCCGTTCAGTACGCCCAGGGGCCCGGACGCCGTACGTCCGGCCCGCGCCGGGTCAGCCCGTGAAGATCCAGCCCAGCTGGCCGCCGGAGGTCTGGCCCTCGCAGTTCGTGGTGTTCGACTCGAAGAACTCGCGCTGCTTCCCGACCATGCACCGCATCAGCGGCAGGCTCCCCACGCCCGATGGCTGGCCCGGGTAGAACCAGCCGAGCCGGGACACGTAGGTCTGCCCCTCGCAGTTGACGTCCGCCGAGAGGAAGTTGTCCTTGCGGACGACGCAGTGGTACAGCGGGACCGTGCCCTCACGCGGGCTCGTGTAGAGCTGGCCGAGGCTGCCCTCGACCGTGTAGCCCGGCGGGACGTTCCAGACGGTGCTGATGTGCTCGCCGTTCGGGCCGATCAGCCGGTTGAGGCTGCGGGTGGGGGTGCTCACCGCCGGCTCGCCGCTGCAGGTGGCCTTGATCATGGCCTGCCAGTAGTTCGCGGTGACGTACTGGTAGACCGGCCCCAGGGTCACCCGGCACTGCGACCCGTTGAAGCCGTACTCGGCGGCCTGCCGGTCGAGGGAGTCGTAGGCCGCGGCCGCCGCGATGTTCTGCGGGCCGCCGCCGATGCCGGTGAGGTGGACGGCGACGGGGCCCACGGAGGCGGCGGAAGCGGGAGCGGCTGCGGGGGCGGCGGAGTCGGAGCCGGAGGCCGGAGCGGCTGCGGCCGGTGCGGCGGCGGTCACGGCCGCGGCCAGCGCGGCGGTCAGGGCGAGGAGAGCGGTGCGTAAGCCGGATGTGCGGCGCAAAGCGGGTCTCCTGGTCGTCGGCCCCGGCGTCGGTGGACGGCCGGGGGATGAGGCGACAGCGCATACCGCCCGATCGGCGGCAACACCGGCATTCCATCTGCTACCGGCCGACCGGGGCCAGCCGTTCTTCGGCCGATCCTGAGAGGCGGACCTCGGCCGCCGGGCCGGGGCGGCGGACCGCCGGGCGGCCGCCGCGCCCGGGGTCTCCGTGAGAATCACCACGTCAGGGCCTCGGAGGCGCGCCTTGCGCCGCACCCGGGGAACAGTTCTGGCAACTTGGCTCATATGAGTACGGCTACGCACAGATCCCCCCTGACCGACTGGACCGTCGCGGTTCCCGTGGTGGCCCTGGTCGTTCTCGTCTTCAGCTGGGGACGTGATCTGCCCTCATGGGCGGTGGCCCTGGTCTCGCTCTGTCTCGCGGGCGCGGTGCTGGCGGCCGTCCACCACGCCGAGGTCGTCGCCCACCGGGTCGGCGAACCCTTCGGTTCCCTGGTGCTGGCCGTCGCCGTCACCGTCATCGAAGTGGCCCTCATCGTCACCCTGATGGCCGACGGCGGGGACAAGACCTCCTCCCTCGCCCGGGACACCGTCTTCGCCGCCGTCATGATCACCTGCAACGGCATCGTCGGCATGTCCCTGCTCGTCGGCGCCTTGCGCAACCGGGTCGCCGTCTTCAACGCCGAGGGCTCCGGCGCCGCCCTCGCCACCGTCGCGACCCTCGCCGTCCTCAGTCTCGTCCTGCCGACCTTCACCACCAGCAAGCCCGGCCCCGAGTTCTCCACGGCCCAGCTGGCTTTCGCGGCGGTCGCCTCGCTCGCCCTCTACGGGCTGTTCATCACCGTGCAGACGGTCCGTCACCGGGACTACTTCCTGCCCGTGGACACCAAGCCCCACCGAGCGGAATCCACCCGGCAGGCCACCGCGGCCGCCGGCGCCCCTCCGGCCGCCGGCGCTCCGGCCGCTCCAGCCACCACGGCTGACGCCCAGGACTCCGAGGACGCGGACCACACCGACCACGCCGAGCCGCCGACCGCCCGCGCCGCGCTGATCAGCCTCGGCCTGCTCCTCGTCGCGCTCGTCGCCGTCGTCGGCAACGCCAAGGCCGTCTCCCCGACCATCGAGACGGGCGTCGCCAGCGCGGGCCTGCCGAACGCCGTCGTCGGCGTGATCATCGCCCTGCTCGTGCTGCTGCCCGAGACCCTCGCAGCCGTCCGCGCCGCCCGCCGCGGCCGTGTCCAGACCAGCCTGAACCTGGCCTACGGCTCCGCAATCGCCAGTATCGGCCTGACCATTCCCGCCATCGCCCTGGCCTCGATCTGGCTCTCCGGCCCCCTCACCCTCGGCCTCGGCCCGATCCACATGGTGCTGCTCGCCCTCACGGTCGTGGTCAGCGCCCTCACCATCGCGCCGGGCCGCGCCACGCTGCTCCAGGCCGGCGTCCACCTCGTGCTGTTCGCGGGGTTCATCTTCCTCGCCATCAGCCCCTAGCGGGCTGCCGGGCCGGTCCCGCAGGGTGGTCCGATGGTCTGTCAACTACCCGTTCTGTGTCCCACGGGGGAGATGAGGTTCGCGTGATGAAGGCAGTGCGGCAGAACACGGTCGACGGACTGGTGCGGGACAGCGCCCGGCGGACCCCGGACCGGACGGCGGTCCGCTACCGGGAACGGACGTGGAGCTACGCCCGGCTCGACTCGGCGGTCTCCACCGCCGCGGACCTGCTCAGGGAGGGCTACGGGCTGGCCCCCGGCGACCGGGTCGCCACCTTCGCGCACAACTCCGACGCCTACCTGATCGCCTTCCTCGCCTGCGCCCGCGCGGGGCTCGTCCACGTCCCGGTCAACCAGAACCTGACCGGTGAGGACCTCGGACACATCCTGCGGAACTCGGGCAGCTCGCTGGTGCTCGCCGACCCGGATCTGGCCGGCAAGGTGCCGGCGGGGTACGAGGTACGGCCGCTGCGGGACCTGGCCGATCCGCAGGCGCGGCAGACACCGTACGAAGGCGGCAGCGCCCCCGACGCCGTGGTGCAGCTGCTCTACACCTCCGGGACCACCGCCCTGCCCAAGGGCGCGATGATGACGCACGAGGCGCTGGCCCACGAGTACGAGAGCGCCATCGAGGCGCTCGACCTGGCCGAGGGCGACCGGCCGGTGCACTCGCTGCCGCTCTACCACTCGGCGCAGATGCACGTCTTCCTGCTGCCCTACCTGGCGGTGGGGGCGGAGAACACGATCCTGGACGCGCCCGTCGCGGAGCAGATCTTCGACCTGGTGGAGGCGGGCCGGGCGGACAGCCTCTTCGCCCCGCCCACGGTGTGGATCTCCCTGGCCAACCATCCGGACTTCGGGCGGCGCGAGCTGGGAGCGCTGCGCAAGGCGTATTACGGGGCCTCGGTCATGCCGGTCCCGGTCCTGGAGCGGCTACGGGCCCGGCTGCCGGGGCTCGGCTTCTACAACTGCTTCGGGCAGAGCGAGATCGGGCCGCTGGCCACGGTTCTGGGGCCGGAGGAGCACGACGGGAGGCTGGACTCCTGCGGGCGTCCGGTACGCCATGTCGAGGCGAGGGTCGTCGACGAGCACGGCGGCGAGGTCCCGGCGGGCACGGTGGGGGAGGTGGTGTACCGCTCGCCGCAGCTGTGCCTGGGCTACTGGGACGACCCGGAGGCCACCCGGGAGGCCTTCCGCGACGGCTGGTTCCGCTCGGGCGACCTCGCGGTGCGGGACGCGCAGGGGTACTTCACGGTCGTCGACCGGGTGAAGGACGTCATCAACTCGGGCGGGGTGCTCGTCGCCTCGCGGCAGGTCGAGGACGCCCTGTACAGCCACCCGGGGGTGGCCGAGGCGGCGGTGATCGGGCTGCCCGACGAGCGGTGGATCGAGGCCGTCACGGCGGTGGTGGTGCCGCGCGGGGAGGTGACGGAGGCGGAGCTGCTGGCGTACGCCCGGGAGAGGCTGGCCCACTTCAAGGCCCCGAAGCAGGTGCTGTTCGTGACGGCCCTTCCGCGCAACGCCAGCGGCAAGATCCTCAAGCGTGAACTCCGGGACCGCTTCGCCGGGGTTGCTCCCGGCGCGGCCGGCTGAGGGGCCCGGCGGGGCGGGCGGCCGCGGGCCGCGGTCCGGCTGCTCAGCCCGGTCCGGGGTCGTGGTGGCCGGGGTCGTGGTGGCCGGAGACGTGCGGGCCGGGGAAGTGCGGGCCTGGCTCGTCGGCGGGCAGGATCCCGCTGTCGCGCAGGCGCTTGAGCGTGAGGTACTCGTGGAGGAGGCGGCCGACGAGGGCGCCGCCGTAGACCACGAAACCGACGCCGACCAGCCAGGACTGGACGACGAGGAGGGTGCCGAAGGGGCCGTACGTGACGGCGTTCGAGGCGATCAGCGGGGAGAACACCAGCTGGGAGAAGACCCGCAGCCCCAGCAGGCCGAGACTGGTCGCCACCGCCCCCGGCACGAGCGCGCGCCAGCGCACCCGGCCGCCGAGCAGCAGCCGCTGCGAGCCCCAGAAGAAGACGCAGGTGCCGACGAGGTCGCCGAGGGTGCCGAGCAGGCTGCCGAACACGTCGTCGGCCGGCGCCGGGATCTCGACGAGCAGGGCGAGGTAGCAGACCAGCAGGCCCAGCCAGATGACGTGCCGCCACATGGTGTGCCAGCGGGCGGTCGGCAGGTCCCAGACCTTCTCGTAGCCGGTCTGGACCGCCGAGCCGAAGGTCAGGCCGAAGACGGCGAGGGCGGCCAGTCCGAAGGCGGTGGTCCGCTCCAGGGCGAGGTCGGCCGCGCCGAACAGCAGCTCGACCCGGCCGCGCGAGGACTCCGTGACCCCGAGGGCCTGGCCGAGCCACCGGCCGAAGCCGGAGCCGCTGCCGGGCGCGGCGGCCGCGACGACCACCAGCAGCGGCACCAGGGTGAGGAACCCGAGGGCGGCGAAGCCCATCGCCCGGTGCATCAGCTCCATCTCCCGGCCGCGGCTCCAGGCCAGCCCGGCCGGGGAGCCCTGGAGTCGGTCGTGGAGCCGCCGGAGGGTCGAGGTCACACTTCATGCCCTACCCGCGAGGCCCTCCCGGCTCCCGGGGGCAGTCCCGAAGTAGGCCCGAAGGGGTGGTTTCGGCCGCCCGGAGGCCGCGGGAAGGAGCGGGCCCGGCACGACCGGCGGGAACCGACTGGGGAGTGGCGCCAACTCTCGCTCCCGCCCGTCGGCCAGGCGGGCTGTGCGGAAGCCCGCTAGTGCTGTGACCGGGAAGGTTCACCGGGTCGCGCCGCCCGGCACGGCACCTCACCGCGTTGTCGGACCGCGCCGGTACGTCCAGTACGAGCCGCGGCCCTCCGCCTTGCGATGCACCGCACCCGACGACGCGACCCGGCAAACCTTTCCGGCCACAGCACTAGCTCCCGTCGCGGAGGTCCACCAGTCGTCTGATCTTCCCCACCGATCGCTCCAGTGTCTCGGGGTCGACCACCTCCACTCCCACGGAGACCCCGACGCTCTCCTTGACCGCCCGGACCACGTCGGCCGCCGCGGCCTCCCGCTGGGCGGAGCCGGTCTCCCGCCGGGCCTCCACCCGGACCGTCAGGGCGTCCATCCGGCCCTCCCGGGTCAGCCGCAGCTGGAAGTGCGGGGCCAGACCTGCCGTCCGCAGCAGGATCTCCTCGATCTGGGTCGGGTACATGTTCACCCCGCGCAGGATGATCATGTCGTCGCTGCGACCGGTGACCTTCTCCATCCGGCGGAAGGCCGGGCGGGCGGTGCCGGGCAGCAGCCGCGTCAGGTCCCGGGTGCGGTAGCGGACGACCGGCATGGCCTCCTTGGTGAGGGAGGTGAACACCAGCTCCCCGGGCTCGCCCTCCGGCAGCACCGCGCCCGTCAGCGGATCGACCACCTCGGGATAGAAGTGGTCCTCCCAGATGTGCAGGCCGTCCTTGCTCTCCACGCACTCCTGCGCCACGCCCGGTCCGATGACCTCGGACAGGCCGTATATGTCCACCGCTTCGATGCCGAGCCGTTCCTCGATCTCCCGGCGCATCTCCTCGGTCCAGGGCTCCGCTCCGAAGACGCCCGTCCGCAGCGAGGTCGCGCGCGGGTCCAGCCCCTGGCGCTCCATCTCGTCCAGCAGGGTCAGCATGTACGAAGGGGTCACCATGATCACCTCCGGGCGGAAGTCCTGGATGAGCCGGACCTGGCGGTCGGTCATCCCGCCGGAAGCGGGGACGACCGTACAGCCCAGCCGCTCCGCGCCGTAGTGCGCGCCGAGGCCGCCGGTGAACAACCCGTAGCCGTAGGCGATGTGGACGAGCTGGCCCGGGCGGGCGCCCGCCGCGCGCAAGGACCGGGCCACGACGTCGGCCCAGGTGGAGAGGTCCCCGTCGGTGTACCCGACGACGGTGGGGCGCCCGGTGGTCCCGCTGGAGGCGTGCACGCGGCGCACCTCGGAGCGCGGTACCGCGAACATGCCGAAGGGGTACTGGTCGCGCAGATCGGCCTTGGTCGTGAAGGGGAAGAGGGCGAGATCGGCGAGGGCCCGGCAGTCGTCGGGGTGCACGCCGGCCTTGTCGAAGGCCTGTCGGTAGTAGGGCACCCGTTCGTAGACCCGGTGCAGGGTCGCGCGCAGCCGCGTCAGCTGGAGCGCGGCCAGCTCGTCGCGGCCCAGCCGCTCGCCTTCGTCATGGAGATCCGCGTACGCCGTCATGCCGTCACCTCATCGTGAGCCACCCGACCGATCATTCGGTAGATTGCCGGACCCCGGCGGGTAAATCAATGACTCGAACGGGTGATCGCCTGATTTGATGGCCCGATGCCGATCTTCACCACCCAGGACGGAACCGCACTCGCCTACCACGTCCGGGGGCAGGGCGATCCGCTCGTCTGCCTCCCGGGCGGCGCCATGCGGGCCTCGCAGTACCTGGGCGACCTCGGAGGACTCTCCGCCGGGCGGCGGCTGGTCCTGCTCGACCTGCGCGGCACCGGTGACTCCGCGGTACCGGCGGACGAGTCCACCTACCGGGTCGACCACCAGGTCGCCGACGTCGAGGCGCTACGGGTCCACCTCGGCCTGGAGCGCATGGACCTCCTCGCCCACTCCGCCGGGGCCGACCTCGCCCAGCTCTACGCGGCGGCCCACCCCGGGCGACTGCGGCGGCTCGTCCTGGTGACCCCGAACGCGCGGGCCCTGGACCTCTCCGCCACGGCCGCGCAGCGGCTGGCGGCGGCCCGGCTGCGGGCGGGCGCCGAACCGTACGACGCGGCCATAGCGGCCTACGCCCGGATCCTCGCCGGCGCCGACCACGGGGACGCGGACTGGGACCTGGCCGGGCCGCTGTTCTACGGCCGCTGGGACGCCGTCGCGCGCGCCGAATACGCGGCCGGCGAGCGGCAGCAGAACGAGAAGGCGGCCGAGGCCTACGCGGGCCCGGGAGCCTTCGACCCGGCCGCCACCCGGACGGCCGTGGCGCGCGTGGCGTGCGAGGTCCTGGTCCTGGCCGGAGAAGTGGACGGCAATCCGCCGCCGGCCCTCGCGGCCCGCATCGCGGAGCTCTTCCCGAAGGGGTCGGCCGAGGTCCAGCCGGCGGCCGGGCACCACCCGTGGCTGGACGACCCCGCCTGGTTCGCGGCCCGGATCGAGCGCTTCCTGGCCACGGGAGCCTAGGGGCCCAGGGAGCCCAGGGAGCCGGTGGAGGCCGGCGCAGGCGGGCCGATGGGGGATCGGAGGGGCCCGGTGGGTCCGGGCCCCGGCCGTGGTGTCAGCGGGCCGTGTCCGCCTCCGTCGCCACCGTCTTGGCCCAGCGGTAGTCCGCCTTCCCGCTCGGGGAGCGCTGGATGGCGGGCGCGATCACCAGCTGGCGGGGGATCTTGTAGCCCGCCAGCCGGGTGCGGCAGTGGGTCTGGATCTCGTCCAGCGTCGGGGCCGGCGCGCCCGCGCGGACCTGCACCACCGCGGCCACGTGACTGCCCCAGGTGGGGTCCGGGACACCGGCGACCAGGGCGTCGTACACGTCCGGATGCGACTTCAGCGCCTGCTCGACCTCCTCCGGATACACCTTCTCGCCGCCCGTGTTGATGCACTGCGAACCGCGGCCGAGGACCGTGACGATGCCCTCCTCGTCGACGGTCGCCATGTCTCCCAGCAGCACCCAGCGCTCCGCGCCCTTCTGGAAGAAGGTCTCCGCGGTCTTGGCCGGGTCGTTGTAGTAGCCGAGCGGTACGTGGCCGCGCTGCGCCAGACGGCCGGGTTCGCCCACCGCGACGGGCTCGTGCGTCACAGGGTCGACCACCTGCGTACGGTCGTTGACCTCGAGCCGGAAGCCCTTCTCCGGGCTGGAGTCGTCCGTGGCCCTGCCGTTCGACCCGGACTCCGACGACCCGAAGTTGTTCAGGAGCAGCACGTTCGGGACGAGCCGCTGGAACTCGGCGCGCACCGTCTCCGACATGATCGCGCCGGAGGAGGAGACGCTGAACAGCGAGGACAGGTCCGTCCCCTTGAGCGGGCCGTTCAGGGCGTCGATCAGGGGCCTGAGCATCGCGTCGCCCACCAGCGACACGCTCGACACCTTCTCCTTCTCGATGGTGCGCAGCACCTCCTCGGGCACGTACTTGCGGTGGATGACGACCCGCTGGCCGTAGTTGAAGGCGATGAACGAGGTCAGCGTCGACGTGCCGTGCATCAGCGGGGGAGCCGGGAAGAAGGTGAGGCCGGCCCCGCGCGCTGCGACCCGCTCGGCCAGCTCCTCGGGCCGCTTCACCGGCTCGCCCGACGGCTCGCCGCCGAAGAGCCCGGCGAAGAAGAGGTCCTCCGCCCGCCACATGACGCCCTTGGGCATACCGGTCGTGCCGCCGGTGTAGATGATGAACAGGTCGTCGGGGCTGCGGGGCGCGAAGCCGCGCCCGGGCGAACCGGCCGCCTCGGCGTCCTCGAACGCGACGGGCACCAGCGAGGGCTCGGGGGCGCCCTCCGGGACCGCCCCGACCCGGATCAGGTGGCGGAGCTTCGCCGTCTGCGGCAGTGCGGCGGCGACCCGCTCGGTGAACTCGCCCTCGAAGACCAGCGCGGCGAGGTCGGCGTCGTTGTAGAGGTAGACCAGCTCCTCCTCGACGTACCGGTAGTTGACGTTCACCGGCACCAGCCGGGCCTTCAGGCAGGCCAGGACGGTCTGCAGGTACTCGATCCCGTTGTAGAGGTGCAGGCCCAGGTGCTCACCGGGCTTCAGCCCGCGGTCCAGCAGGTGGTGCGCGATCCGGTTCGCCGCCGCGTCCAGTTCCGCGTAGGTCAGGCGGCGCTCGGCGCCGGTCCCGGGGTGGTCCACGTACACGAGGGCCTCGCGGTCCGGGACCACGTCCACGACCGACTCGAACAGGTCGGCAAGGTTGTACTCCACCGTTCCTCCTGACCGCGGGAGTTCCCATGGCTGGCCCCATGGCTGGTCTGCTCGGCGGTCATTAGAGCGCCGCCGAACCGAACTGGGAAGGGAGCCGCCCAAGAAATCTGACTGGGTGTCAGAAAACTATTGAACTGCACCCTCCCCTACTGCAACCTGTTCTAGGTCTTGAGACGGGAGGACGGCAATGGGTGGGACAGAACACCTGACCGTGGAACGGCACGGCGCCACGCTGGTGCTCACCATGAACAGGCCCGAGGCGAAGAACGCGCTCTCGCTGCCGCTGCTGGTGGGCCTGTACGACGGCTGGCTGGAGGCGGACGCCGACGACACGGTCCGCTCGGTCGTCCTGACCGGTGCGGGCGGGGACTTCTGCGCCGGCATGGACCTCAAGGCGCTGGCCGGGAAGGGCATGGCGGGCGACCAGTACCGGGACCGGCTGAGGTCCGACCCCGACCTGCACTGGAAGGCGATGCTCCGCCACCACCGGCCGCGCAAGCCGGTGATCGCTGCGGTGGAGGGGTACTGCGTGGCCGGCGGGACCGAGATCCTCCAGGGCACCGACATCCGCGTCGCGGGCGAGGGCGCCACCTTCGGGCTGTTCGAGGTCAAGCGGGGGCTCTTCCCGATCGGCGGTTCCACGGTGCGGCTGCCGCGCCAGATCCCGCGTACGCACGCCCTGGAGATGCTGCTGACCGGGCGCCCGTACTCCGCCGGGGAGGCGGCCCGGATCGGCCTCGTCGGGCAGGTGGTGCCCGACGGGACGGCGCTGGAGAAGGCCCTGGAGATCGCCGAGCAGATCAACGCGTGCGGGCCGCTGGCTGTGGAGGCCGTCAAGGCCTCTGTGTACGCGACCGCTGAAATGACGGAGACGGAGGGGCTGGCCGCTGAACTCGTCCGAGGGTGGCCGGTCTTCGACACGGCGGACGCGAAGGAGGGGGCGCGGGCCTTTGCGGAGAAGAGGCCGGCGGTGTATCGGCGGGAGTAGGGGCGTGGCGGGTCCTTGGCGGGTCCTTGGCGGGTCCGTGTGCGGGGCCGTTGCCCGGGGCTCCGCCCCGCACTCCGCGCCTCAAACGCCGGCGGGGCTGGATCGGGCCGGCGCCGGATTGCCCCCAGCAGGGCTGGAAGGGCCCCTGAGGCGCCGGATTTGCTCTGGCGCGGGAACCGCGCGCCCCGGCGGGGGAGCGCCCTGGCGGGGGAACCGCGCCCGGCGGGGGAAATGCCCCGGCGGGAGAAGCGGCCCCAGCGGGGCCGAGATGACCTCGTGCGTCCCTGGGGCGCACTTCCTTTGACCTTCCTGAACATCGGAGAGCCGCTCATGACAGCCGCCGCGTCCCCACCCGAGGTGCTTCGGGCGCCCCTCGTCGTCGAGTTTCCCTTCACCCGGTCCCTCGGGCCCGTGCAGAGTGCCTTTCTGACCGGCCTGCGCGAGGGCGTCGTGCTCGGGGTCAAGACCTCCGACGGGAAGGTGATGGTCCCGCCCGCCGAGTACGACCCCGTCACCGCCGAGGAGATCCGCGAGCTCGTCGAGGTCGGTGCCACCGGTACCGTCACCACCTGGGCCTGGAACGGCCGCCCCCGCCCCCACCAGCCCCTCGGCACCCCCTTCGCCTGGGTCCTGGTCCGGCTCGACGGCGCGGACACCGCCCTCCTGCACGCCCTCGACGTCCCCGGGCCCGAATCCGTGCGCACGGGCATGCGGGTGCGGGTGCGCTGGGCCGCCGAACGGTCCGGGGCCATCACCGACATCGCCTGCTTCGAGCCCTACGAGGGTCCCGCCGCCGGCCACGGCACCCCGCACGACGGGACCTTCGCGGACGCCGTCACCGGCATCGTCGCCGAGGCCCGCCTGGACTACACGTACAGCCCCGGCCGCGCCCAGACGGCCTACATCAACGGCCTGTCCGAGCAGAAGACGGTGGGCGAGCGCTGCCCCTCCTGCCACAAGGTGTACGTCCCCCCGCGCGGCGCCTGCCCCACCTGCGGGGTCGCCACCACCGACCAGGTCGAGGTCGGCCCGGCCGGCACGGTCACCACGTACTGCATCGTCAACATCAAGGCCCGCAACCTCGACATCGAGGTGCCGTACGTCTACGCCCACATCGCCCTCGACGGCGCCGGACTCGCCCTGCACGGCCGGATCGGCGGCATCCCCTACGACCAGGTCCGCATGGGCCTGCGCGTCGAACCCGTCTGGACCGAGGGCGGCCGCTACCCCGACCACTACCGTCCCACCGGCGAACCGGACGCGGACTACGACGCGTACAAGGAGCTCATCTGATGCCGCCGACGCACAGGTACGCACGCGACGTGGCCGTCGTCGCCTTCGCGCAGAGCGACCACCTGCGCCGCACCGACGAGCTCAGCGAAGTCGAGATGGTCATGCCGGTGCTGCACCAGGTGCTGGCGCGGACCGGGCTGAAGGCCAAGGAGATCGGCTTCACCTGCTCCGGCTCCAGCGACTACCTCGCGGGCCGCGCCTTCTCCTTCACCATGACCCTCGACGGGGTCGGCGCCTGGCCGCCGATCTCCGAGTCGCACGTCGAGATGGACGGCGCCTGGGCCCTCTACGAGGCCTGGGTCAAGATCCAGACCGGCGAGGCCGACACCGCGCTCGTCTACTCCTACGGGAAGTCCTCACCGGGATCCGTACGCGACGTGCTGACCCGCCAGCTCGACCCCTACTACCTCGCCCCGCTCTGGCCCGACTCGGTGGCACTGGCCGCCCTCCAGGCCCAGGCCCTGATCGACGCGGGCGAGACCGACGAGAGCGCCCTGGCCGCCATCGGCGCCCGCAGCCGCGCGGCCGCCGGGGCCAACCCGCACGCCCAGCTCACCGGCGCCGTCCCGCAGGGCGACTACCAGGTGGCGCCGCTGCGCACCGGGGACTGCCCGCCCGTCGGCGACGGCGCCGCGGCCGTGATCCTCGCCGCCGGGGACACCGCCCGGCGCCTGTGCGAACGCCCCGCCTGGATCACCGGCATCGACCACCGCATCGAGGCGCACGGCCTGGGCCTGCGCGACCTCACCGACTCCCCGTCCACCCGGACCGCCGCCGAGCGCGCCGGGCTCTTCGAGGCCCCCGTCGACACGGCGGAACTGCACGCGCCGTTCTCCTCCCAGGAGGTCGTGCTCCGCAAGGCCCTCGGCCTCGGCGAGGACGTGGCGGTCAACCCCTCCGGCGGGGCGCTCGCCGCCAACCCGATGATGGCCGCCGGCCTGATCCGGATCGGCGAGGCGGCCGCCCGCATCCACCGCGGCGAGTCGGACCGGGCCGTCGCCCACGCCACCTCAGGCCCCTGCCTCCAGCAGAACCTGGTCGCCGTCCTGGAAGGGGACCGAGCATGAGCAAGGAGCCCGTCGCCGTCGTCGGCATCGGCCAGACCAAGCACGTCGCCGCCCGCCACGACGTCTCCATCGCCGGACTGGTCCGGGAGGCGGCGGTGCGCGCCCTCGCCGACGCCGGACTGACCTGGGCGGACATCGACGCGGTCGTCATCGGCAAGGCCCCCGACTTCTTCGAGGGCGTGATGATGCCGGAGCTGTACCTGGCGGACGCGCTGGGCGCGGTCGGCAAGCCCATGCTCCGCGTGCACACGGCCGGTTCGGTCGGCGGGTCCACCGCCCTGGTCGCCTCCAACCTGGTCGCGGCCCGCGTCCACCGGACCGTCCTCACCCTCGCCTTCGAGAAGCAGTCCGAGTCGAACGCCATGTGGGGGCTCTCGCTCCCCGTCCCCTTCCAGCAGCCGCTGCTCGCCGGCGCGGGCGGGTTCTTCGCCCCGCACGTGCGCGCGTACATGCGGCGCACCGGCGCGCCCGACACGGTGGGTTCGCTGGTGGCGTACAAGGACCGGCGCAACGCGCTGAAGAACCCGTACGCGCACCTGCACGAGCACGACATCACCCTGGAGAAGGTCCAGGCCTCGCCGATGCTGTGGGACCCGATCCGGTACTCCGAGACCTGCCCCTCCTCGGACGGCGCCTGCGCCATGATCCTCACCGACCGGGCGGGCGCGGCCCGGTCGCCGAGGCCGCCGGCGTGGGTGCACGGCGGGGCGATGCGCAGCGAGCCGACCCTCTTCGCGGGCAAGGACTTCGTCTCCCCGCAGGCCGGCAAGGACTGCGCGGCCGACGTGTACCGGCAGGCCGGGATCACCGACCCGCGGCGGGAGATCGACGCGGTGGAGATGTACGTGCCGTTCTCCTGGTACGAGCCGATGTGGCTGGAGAACCTCGGGTTCGCGGCGGAGGGGGAGGGCTGGAAGCTCACGGAGGCCGGGGTCACCGAACTCGACGGGGACCTTCCGGTGAACCCGTCCGGCGGCGTCCTGTCCACCAACCCCATCGGCGCCTCCGGCATGATCCGCTTCGCCGAGGCGGCCCTCCAGGTCCGCGGCCAGGCCGGGGAGCACCAGGTTCCGGGCGCCCGCCGCGCCTTGGGGCACGCCTACGGCGGCGGCGCGCAGTTCTTCGCGATGTGGCTGGTGGGAGCCGAGCCGCCCGCCTCCTGACCGCGGCGGGACGTCCGGGCGGAGTGCCGGACCGGTCACGGGTGACTCACAGTGGCCTGTGCGGCACCCGCTGCGGTGGTTAACCTGGCCCCCGGACGACGTACCGGGAGGAGCACGCACGTGGCCGAGAGCATGACTTCACAGCCCCTCGCTGGCTGGGGCAAGCCCGACCTCGATCTCACCGAGGCGGACTGGCGGTCGAGCAGCAGGGGAGCGGGTGACGTCCAGATCGCCTTCGTCGAGGGGTTCGTCGCCATGCGCAACAGCGAGCGCCCCGAAAGCCCTTCGCTCATCTTCGCGCCGGACGAGTGGAACAAGTTCGTGCTGGACGCCCGGGGCGGGGAGTTCGACCTGACGTAGTCGGGGTGCCCGGCGCACCACCGGGGCGGGGAGCCGCCGCCCCGGTGGCCGCCGGCGAGGAAGGCCGGAGGCCGGGCCCGTCGGCCCGCCGGGCCCGGGCCGGCCTGGTGCCCGCCCGGGCGCGCCGCACGAGCAGACTGCGAACCGGAGCGGCATGCCGTACCCCTGGTGGCACCGGCGGCTCTACGAGGATCACCGTTAGGGTGGCCGCATGAGCGGAGAGAGCGACCTGCGGAAGCTGCTGAGCGGCATGCGGCCCGAGCTGCACGAGGGACGGTACGTGTTCTGCACCGTCCCCGGCACGACGGTCCCCGCGGGGACCGCCCCCGTGGCCACCGTCCTGGAAGCCGAGGGACTCACCCTGGTCCTGCGCCAGGAGGAGGCCGACGCCGCCGGTCTCGCCTACGACTTCACCGCCGGCTGGATCACCCTGCGGATCCACTCCGCCCTCGACGCCGTGGGCCTCACCGCCGCCTTCGCCACCGAACTCGGCGCACACGGCCTGAGCTGCAACGTCATCGCCGGCTACCACCACGACCACCTCTTCGTGGCCGCCGACCGGGCCGCCGAGGCCGTCGCCGTCCTGGAGGACCTCGCGGCGCGTTCCGCCCAGGACTGAACTACCCGCCACCGCCCCCCGGAACGGGACCCGCAAGGAAGATCGGATCCATTCCCCGTACCGGGATCCCTCCTGGTGCGCGCGGGCGTACGCTGATCCCCTGAACAGGCCTGGGGGGTACCAGTCGTGACGGAACACCGTGCCCGCAGAATCCGCACGATGGTCGAGCGCGAGGCCGAACTCGCCACCGTGGACGAGGCCCTGGACCAGCTCGGCGGCCCCGGACCCGGCCCCGGCGGCGCGCTCCTCGCCTTCTCCGGCCCCGCCGGCCTCGGCAAGACCACCCTGCTCGCGGAAGTGCGCCGCCGCGCCCGCACCCGCTCCTGCACCGTCCTGACCGCGCGCGGCGGCGAACAGGAGCAGAACCAGCCCTTCCACGTCGCCCGCCAGCTCATCCAGCCCCAGCTCGCCGGCACCTCCGAGGAGGAACTGCGCGCCGCGCTCGGCAGCTGGTACACCATCGTCGGCCCGGCCCTCGGCCTCTGCGCACCCGAACAGGGCGCCCCGCCCGACCCCCAGGGCCTGCGCGACGGACTCGACTGGGTGCTGACCCACCTCGTCGTCAAAAGGGCCCCCGTCACCCTCGTCCTCGACGACGCCCACTGGGCCGACCCCGAATCCCTCGGCTGGCTCGCCGCCTTCACCCCGCGCACCGAACACCTCCCGCTGCTCCTCGTCGTCGCCTACCGCCCCGACGAACTGCCCGCGCACGCCGACGCCTTCCGTACGCTGCCCGGCCGGGCGGGACAGCGCCCGCTGCCCCTCGCCCCGCTCACCTCCACCGCCGTCGCCGCCCTGGTCCGGGAGGCGCTCGGCGACCACGCCGAGGACGCCTTCTGCGACGAGCTCTGGGCCGTCACCGCAGGCAACCCCTTCGAAGCCGTCGAACTCACCGCCAAGGTCCGGGACAAGGGACTCGCCCCGGTCGGTACGAGCGCCGCGCTCCTGCGCGACCTCGCCGCCGCCCAGCGCGGCAGCGGCCTCGTCGCCCGCCTCGACCGCCTCGGGCCCTCCACGGTCCGCTTCGCCTGGGCCTGCGCCGTCCTCGGCACCGCCATCCCGCAGGAACTCGCCGCCCGGGTCGCCGCCCTGGGCACCGAGGAGGCCGCGCACGCCACCGGAAGGCTGCGGGACGCCCGCATCCTGGCCGCGGCGGCCGCGGCGGCCGCGGCGGGCACGGCGGGCACGGCGGGCGCGGCACCGGGCACTGCGGGCACGGCCGGGGCCACCACCGGGCCGGACCCGGCGGAAGAACCCGAGGCCGGGCTGGAGTTCGTCCACCCCCTCATCGCCACCGCCCTCTACCGCTCCATCCCCGACGCCCTGCGCGTGGCCCTGCACGGCAAGGCCGCCGCAGCCGTCGTCGACGCCGGACTCGGCTCCTCCGCCGCGGCCCGCCACCTCCTGGAGACCCACCCCGAGAACGACCCGTGGGTGGTACGCACCCTGCGCGAGGCCGCCGCCGAGAACCTCCGGGCCGGCGCCCCCGAGGCCGCCCGCCGCCAGCTCGCCCGAGCCCTGCGCGAACCCCCGGACTTCGACGAACGCGCGGCCGTCCTGTACGAACTCGGCTGCGCCTCCCTGCTCACCGAACCCGCCAACACCGTCAACCACCTGCGCGCCGCCCTCGCCGAACCGGTCGAGGACCCCGCGCTGCGCCAGGGCATCGTCATCCGGCTCGCCCAGGTCCTCGCGCACAGCGACCACCTCGCCGAGGCCTCCGAGGCACTGGCGCGGGAGATCCCGTACACCGCGGACGTCCGCGCCCGGCTGCGGCTGCAGTCGGAGCAGTTCATGTGGGACGCCTTCAACGCCGCCGAGGCCGATTCCCCGGCCCGCTCCCGCAGGCTGGCCAGGCTCGCAGACCGGCTGACCTGCCGCGACCTCACCGAGCGGTACATCATCGGGCTGCGCACCTGGGACGCCTGCCTGCGCGGCGAACCGGTCGGCGTGGTCCTGCACCATGCCGAGCGGGCCCTGCGCCAGGACCTCAGCTGGGCCCACGAGGACCGCGGCTTCGAGGTCCCGGTGCTCGCCGCGATGGTCCACATGTACGCCGACCGGCCGTGGCGGGCGGAGCGGCTGTTCGACGCGGGCACCGCCGAGTTCGAGCGGCAGGGCTGGCGCGGCGCCCACCTCTCCTTCGCGTACAGCCTGCGCGCGTACATCCGCTACCGGCGCGGGCGGCTCGTGGAGGCCGAGGAACTGGCCCGGGCCGGGCTGCGGCTCGCCGAGCGCGTGGGCCGCCGTACGCCGGTGCACTGGTACGCGATAGCCATCCTCGTCACGACCCTGCTGGCGCGGGGGCGGGCCGACGAGGCCTGGGAGCTGGCCCGGGAGCACGAGTACCGGGCGCCCTTCCCGGCGGCCGTGGTCTTCCCGGACTCCCAGACCGTCTACGCCGAACTGCTGCTGGCCCGCGGCGACACCAAGGGGGCCACGGCCGAACTGGAGGCGGTGGACCGGCGGCTGACCCCGCGCGGCATCCAGAACCCGGCCTGGTGCCCGTGGCAGCTGCACCTGGCCCGCGCGGTGTCGGCGGAGGACCCGGACCGCGCCCGGGCCCTGGCCGGTGACGCGGTCCGGCGGGCCCGGGCCTTCGGCTCCGCCTCGGGCATCGGGCAGGCCCTTCGGGTGGCGGCGGAGGTCGCGGCGCCCGAGGACCGGGTGGGACTGCTCCGGGAGGCGGTGGCCCTGCTGGCGGCTTCCCCGGCGGGGTACGAACTGGCCCGCGCGCAGGCCGCACTGGGCGCCGGGCTGCGGGACGCGGAACTGCTGGAACGGGCCGTGGTGACGGCCCGGGAATGCGGCGCGGACGCCCTGGAGGCGGAGGCGGCCGAGGCTCTGCTCGGGCTGGGCGGCGCTTTGCCGTTCGGGTCCTCCTGGGAGGACGGGCTCACGCCGGAGGAGCTCCGTGCGGCGGAGCGGGCGGCCGCGGCGGAGCGGGCCGGCCGGGCCGAACGTGTGGACCGGGCTGACGCCGGCCGGGCCGATCGTCTGCACCGGGCTGACGCCGGCCGGGCCGAACGTGTGGACCGGGCCGAGGCCGACCGCGCCGGGCGCACCCCATACCCGGCCGGCGCGGCGGCGGCCGGACCGGACTGGGAACTGTCCGCGGCCTGCCGGAAGCTCGGCACGGACCGCCCGGGGCTGCCCGCCGCCCTGGCCGCGTCCGCCCGTGGCCAAGGATGAGAGGTTCCCCCGCTCCCCGGGCAGAGTGATCCCCATGGACCACATCACCCGGACCGCACACTTCCGGAGCGAGGCCGCCGCGTTCGAGAAGGCCGTCCGCCGCGCGCTCGAACCGGGCGGCGAGGCGCCACTGGTCCCCTCGTGCCCCGGCTGGTCGGTGTCCGACCTCGTCGGGCACCTGGGGAGCGTGCAGCGCTACGTCGCCCACATCCTGCGCGAACGCCTCACCGAGGCCCCGGACCCCACGGACCTCTCCCTCTACGGACTCCCGGCCGACCCGCGGGTACGGGCCGCCTGGCCGGTGCCCGACCGGGCCCCGAACCGGGGACCGGTGCCCGAGGCGCTGACGCAGTGGTTCGCGCGGGGCGCGGGAGAGCTGGCGGCCCTCTTCCGCGAGCTCGGGCCCCAGGTGCCCGTGTGGACCTGGGCGCCGGAGCGGACCTCGGGCTTCTGGCTGCGGATGCAGACGATCGAGCTGGCACTCCACCGCTGGGACGCCGAATCGGTGACGGGGTCGGCCGGCCCCCTGGACCCCGCCCTGGCCGCCGACGCCGTGGCCCAGACCTTCGAGGTGATGGCTCCGGCCCGGCGGTCCTGGCGGGTCGCCCCGCCGGGCACGGGGGAGCGGTACCGCTTCCGGCGTACGGACGGCCCGCAGGCCTGGACGGTCACCTTCGACGGGGACGAGGTCCTGGCGGACCCCGATCCCACCGCCCAGGTGGCCGTCGAGGCCGCGGGGACGGCCTCGGACCTGGCCCTCTTCCTCTGGCGCCGGCTCCCGCCCACGGCCCTGAGGGTCTCCGGCGACGCCGGTCTGCTGCCGCACTACTTCACCCTGGTCCCACCCGTCTGACCCGCGGATCCCGGCGGCGGCCCCGCCGGGACCCTGCCGGGGCCGGAGCCGGATGAGGGGCCCCGGGCCGGAAAACTGCGCCCGGCCACGTACCATGGCGGCATGTCCTTCCTCCGCCGCCACCGCGCCGCCACACCCGCCGGCCCGGACTTCGACGTCCTGGCCATGGACCCGGGGGACTGGCCGGGCAATCTCGGGGCCGGGCTGCTGCCCGCGCCCGACGGCAGCTGCCAGGGTGTCTTCCTCCGCTACGACCTGTTCGGCGGACGCGGCCCCGCGATGATCATCGGGAACCTCCCCGAGGGCTCCCCCGCCCGGGACCTCTCCGACGGGCAGATCCCCTTCGAGGTGGCCCAGCTCCTCGACGCCCTGGAGAACGACGAGGACGTCGAGGTCACCGGCGCCGAGGACTGCCCCGTCATGCAGGGCGACAACCTCCTCATCGTCCGGAAGATCAAGCTGTCGGAGTCCCGCATCTCCTGCGTCCAGTTCGACCGCAGCGACAATGTGCTGGTCACCATCGCCAGCTGGGACCGCCCGATCACCGATGACCTCTACGCCCTCCTGAAGCCGCTCCCCGCCGAGCTCTTCCAGCAGGGCTGACCACCCCCAGTACCCGCACCGCGCGCAGAGGGCGCCGTCACGCGTCCGCGATGGCGTTGGCCGCCACGTAGCCGAACGTCATCGCGGGGCCGATCGTCGATCCGGCCCCCGCGTAGCTGTGGCCCATCACCGCCGCGCTCGCGTTGCCGGCCGCGTACAGGCCCCGGATCACCGAGCCGTCCGGCCGCAGGGCCCGGGCCCGCGCGTCCGTGACGATGCCGCCCTTGGTGCCCAGATCCCCCGGCACGATCTTGAACGCGTAGAACGGCGGCGCCCAGATGGGCGCCAGGCACGAGTTCGGCTGCACGTTCGGGTCCGTGTAGTAGTGGTCGTACGCCGTGGCGCCGCGGTGGAAGTCGGTGTCGGTCCCGTGCCACGCCTGCGCGTTGAAGCGGTTCAGCGTCGCGCGCAGGGCCGCCGCCGGAACCCCGATCTGGCCCGCCAGCGCGTCCCACGTCCACGCCTTCTTCGCCGCGCCCGCCTCGTACCAGGAGTCCGGGAAGACGAGCGTCGGGAGGATGTCCTTGAACAGGTACTTGTTGCGGTAGTTCTGATCCACGATCAGCCACGCCGGGATGTGCGAGCCGACCGCGCCCCGGTCCTTCTCGTACATCACGTGCACCACATCGCTGTACGGGGCGGCCTCGTTGACGAACCTCGCGCCGTTGCGGTTCACGATCAGGCCGCCCGGCAAGGTCCGTTCGGCAAGACAGAAGTACGGCTCCGCGGGCAGCGGGATCGACGGCCCCCACCACGCGTCCTCCATCAGCGCCAGCGCCGCCCCGGCCCGCTGACCGGCCCGGATCCCGTCCCCGGTGTTCTCCTTCGCGCCCACCGACCACTGGGTGCCGATCGGCTGCTGCTGGTACTGCGCCCGCATCTGCGCGTTGTGCTCGAAGCCGCCCGAACCGATGATCACGCCGCGCCGGGCCCGTACGGTGCCCCGTACGCCCTCCTTCTCCACCACGACCCCCGTCACGGCGCCGCCCTCCTCGACCAGGTCCACCAGCGGGCTGTTCAGCCACACCGGCACCCCCGCCCGCTGCAACCCGGCGCGCAGCCCGGCCGCCAGGGCCTGGCCCATGGTCAGCGGCTTCTCCCCGCGCAGGGCGGCCTTCGTGCCCCGGGCCAGGCATTCGGTGGACACGGCGAGCCCCTTGGCGCTCACCGCCGCCAGGTTCAGCCACTTGTAGTCCTGGCTGAACACCACCATCCCGGCCGGGACCGGCATGTACGCCGGGTTCAGACGGGCCAGTTCGGCGCCGAGGACATGGCCGTCGATCTGGTCCGGCTCGATGGAGCGGCCGTTCGGCAGCCCGCCGGGCAGGTCGGGGTAGTAGTCGCTGTACCCCTCCATGAAGCGGAACCTGAGCGGGCTGTTGGCCATCACGAAGTCGAGCATCCGCGGCCCCTCGGCCAGGAACGCGGCCTGCCGGTCGGCCGGCACCTCGTCCCCGACGACGGCCGCGAGGTACTGCGCCGCCTTCTGCGGGGTGTCGGGGACGCCCGCGCCGAGGATCACCGAATTGTTCGGCAGCCAGATCCCGGCCCCCGAGCGCGCCGCCGACCCGCCGAACGTGGGCGCCTTCTCGACCACGACCACGCTCAGGCCCCGCCGGGCGGCGGTGAGCGCGGCGGTCATTCCGGCCGCACCGGAGCCGACCACCACCACGTCGTACTCGCCGAGCGGCGGCCCGTCCTGGGCGCTGTCGGCCGTGGCGGTCCCGCCGGGCAGCACGGTGGCGGCGAGCACACCGGCACCGGTCCCGGCCAGGACGCTGCGGCGGGAGGGAAGGGAGGACGACGTCATGGGCGGTCTCCAGGCGGTGTGTGGAGGCAAGGGGCAGATGACCGAGGGATTCTGATGACACGTCAGGAGAGGAAGGTGTTCGGGGGATCATGTGAAGTCAAGGCATACGCGCCACCCGGCACCCGGCCGGAGTGCCCGGCCGTCCGGGACCCCGGCGCCGCGATCTACGATCGGGGCATGGCGAACACACAACGCTCGCAGTGGGACGGCGTCACCACCCGCGACGTGTACCCCGACGACGTCCTGGCCCGGCGCGACCTGCTGGCGGACGCGGCCCGCGACGGCGACTGGCAGCGGGTGTTCGAGCAGCTGGGGCAGAACCCCGACTGGGTCAACGCCACCCGCGTGGGCGGCCGCAGCGGATTCGCCCCGCTGCACCAGGCCGCCTGGCACGGCGCGCAGGACGCCGTCGCCGTGCTCGTCGGCTGCGGAGCCTGGCGCACCCTGCCGACCGCGGACGGGGAGCGGGCCCTGGACATCGCCGTGGCCCGCGGCCACAAGAGCGTGTCGGCCCTGCTCCAGCCCCTGGTGCGCCACCCGCTCCCGAGCGCCACCCTCCACGCGCTGGAAGGCCGGCTGCACGAGCTGATCCGGGCCGACAGCCACGGTCTGGCCGACCGGCACCGCCTGAAGCTGCCCGCGCTGGCCGTGCTGACCGAACTCGCCGAGCCGCGGATGCACTTCCCCGTACCCGGCATGTACGGCGGCTTCTCCTACTGGCTGGAGGGCGACAGCCTCGTCACCGAGAGCGCCAGCCGCGTCGTCGGCGGCTCGGGCCGGCGTCACCGCATCACCACCGGGGCGACCGAGCTGGTCGCCGAGGGATTCGTCTGAGCGGACCGCGGCTCCGCCGCCCGGACGCGCACACTGCCGAGCCCCGGGCGGGTGACCCGGGGCTCGGCAACCATGGGGGTGGGGATGACCCGGCGGAGGTCAGCGTGTGCCGACCGCCGCGCGGACCGCTCTGCGGGCCATTCCGGCATCGTCGTGCAGGCGGCGCAGTAGGAGCCGCTGCTCCTCGCCAGAGGACAGCGCGCCCGACGGAAGGGGCTGGGTCGGGGCGGTCGCGTGCATCGAGCGCTGCACCGCCGTCTCGGACATCCGGATCTCCCGGGTCAGCACCAGCATCAGGTTGACCAGGAAGGCGTCCCGGGCGGCCGGGCCGGCCGACTGGGCGAGGCGGCTGATCTGGCTCCGGGCGGCCGGGGCGTCGCCCAGGACCGTCCACAGCGTGGCCAGGTCGTAGCCCGGCAGGTACCAGCCCGCGTGCTCCCAGTCGAGCAGGACCGGCCCGGCCGGGGACAGCAGCAGGTTCGACAGCAGCGCGTCACCGTGGTTGAACTGCAGCGCCGTGCCCGACAGCTTCACGCCGTGCAGCAGCTTCTGGAGGTCGCCCAGGTCGCGGTCGGTCAGCAGGCCCAGTTCGTAGTCGCGGACGATCCGGCGCGAGTAGTTCAGCGGGGTCCCGAACAGCTCGCCCGGCGGACGCCACTGGTTGACCCGGCAGACCGCGCCCAGGGCGGCCCGCAGGTCGACCCGCGGCGGGGCCTCGACCGGGTGCCGCTGGAGCGCCGCCACCCGGCCGGCCATCCGCTCGACCACCAGCGTGCAGTTCTCCGGGTCGGCGGCGATCAGCCGCGGTACCCGGACCGGCGGGCGGTGCCGGACGAACGCCCGGTATGCCGCTATTTCGTGCCGGTACCGCTCGCGCCACTCCGGCGAATGATCCAGTAAAACCTTCGCGACGGCGGTCATGCGCCCGGTCGTCCCCACGAGGAGGACCGAGCGGCCGCTGCGCCGGAGCACCTGGACCGGGGCGAACTCCGGACAGATCCGCTGCACCGAGGCGAGCGCCGTGCGCAGCTGCGCACCCTGCGGTCCGGAGAAGTCGATTCTCCCGCTGAGCGGCTGCGATCCGGTACCCGGCAGCCGCCGTGCCCGTACGGTGCCCGGCGCCGGGGCCGCCGGGCGGCCGGGGTCGAGGTAGGGGCCGCCGCCCGCCTGGAGCGTGCGGTGCGGCCGGACCGGTGCGGACACGGAGGATGTTGATGCGTACATGGCGTTACGGATCCCTTCGTGCGCCGACGAGTTCGTACGCCGCCCCGCCGGATCCCGTACTTCACCCTGGGGAGTTCCGCCGGTGACCGGGTCGGGGAGGCGCATTCCTACCTGACACCCGGCCGTGGGTGGCGGACCATCGAGCGTGCCCTGGCGAAGCCTGGCGAATAGTCGCTCGGCATCTGACGGGGGGCTACTGTCAAGTCAGCCGAGAACCTGGGGGCTTGACGTGAGCAAAGGTCCAAACACCCGCTTGAACGACCTGTTCGGCCTGGCCGGCTGGTCGAAGGGCGAACTGGCGAGGATGGTCAACCGGCAGGCGGCGGCCATGGGTCACCACCAACTGGCCACCGACACCTCGCGGGTGCGGCGCTGGATCGACATGGGGGAGACCCCGCGCGAACCGGTGCCCACGGTACTGGCAGCACTGTTCACCGAGCGGCTCGGTCGTGTCGTGACCATCGAGGACCTCGGGTTCGTACGGCAGCGGCGCACCAGCAAACGGCAGCCGGACGGGGTGAAGGAGAACCCCGACGGAGTGCCCTGGGCGCCCGAACGCACGGCCGCGGTCCTCACCGAATTCACGGGAATGGACCTCATGCTCAACCGTCGCGGTCTGATGGGCGCGGGCGCCGTGCTCACCGCCGGCTCCGCCCTCAGCAACGCCATGTACGACTGGCTGCACACCGACCCCTCCCGCGCCAGGGAAGCGCAGGGCCCCGGAGATTCCTTCCAGGCCGACCCCGCGGGCTACGACCGCTACGAGGCGGCCCCGATCGGATCCCAGGAGATCGCAGCCCTGGAGCGCTCCGTGGAGGTCTTCCGCGCCTGGGACGCCTCCAGAGGCGGCGGACTCCAGCGCAAGGCCGTCGTCGGCCAGCTCAACGAGGTGGGCGGCATGCTCGCCTACCACCACCCCGACCACCTCCAGCGGCGGCTGTGGGGGGTGGCGGCCAACCTGGCGGTTCTGGCGGGCTGGATGTCCCACGACGTGGGCCTCGAACCGACGGCGCAGAAGTACTTCGTGATCGCCGCGCACGCGGCCCGCGAGGGCGGCGACCGGCCCCGCGCGGGCGAGGCGCTGTCCCGGGCCGCCCGGCAGATGGTCCACCTCGGCAAACCGCACGAGGCCCTGGACCTGATGAAGCTGGCCAAGTCCGGCTCGGGCGAGCAGACCTTGCCGCGCACCCGCGCCATGCTGCACACCATCGAGGCCTGGGCGCAGGCGGCGATGGGCAAGGGCCAGGCCATGCGCCGCACCCTGGGCGAGGCGGAGGAGCTGTTCGTCTCCGACAAGGGCGACGTACCGCCGCCGAGCTGGATGCAGCACTTCGACGAGGCGGACCTGCACGGCATGCAGGCTCTGGCGTACCGGACGCTCGCCGACCACGACGCCACGGCGGCGCCCGTCGCCGCGCGGCACGCGAGGGAAGCGCTGCGGCTGCGCGGTGACGGCTACCAGCGTTCGCAGATCTTCGACTACATCTCGATGGCCTCTGCCTGCTTCATCGCCGACGACCCGGAGCAGGCCGACCGGTACGCCCGCCTCGCGCTGGTCTCGATGAACGAGACCTCCTCGCACCGGACATGGGACCGGCTGCGCGAGATGTACCGGCTCACCGGCCAGTACGCCGGGTACGGGCGCATCGAGGACCTGCGCGAGGAGATCGAGCTGGCCCTCCCGGACAGCCCGGCGCCGCGCAGCCCGCGCGGCAGCGAGGTATAGCCCCCGACCGGCACCGTACGGCGGACCCGTACGGCGCCCCTGCACGGAGACGAAGAAGGCCGCGCCTCCCGGCGCGGCCCCGAAGCTCCTGCGGGCGGCTCGCCCGCTACCCGCTACCCGCCCACCCGGGCGACGAGCACGCAGGCGTCGTCCTCGCGCTCGCTCTCGCCGAACTCCTCGATGACCATCCGCACGCAGTCCTGCGCCGACCGCGCCGCCGAGAACCGCGGCGCCAGCGCCAGCAGCCGCTCGGTGCCGTCCGTGCGGCTGAACTCGATGCTGCGCGGGGTCAGTCCGTCCGTGCTCAGGACGAGTACGTCGCCCACCTCGAGCGGTTCCTCGGCCTGCCCGTAGGACGCGCCGGAGGTCGCGCCCAGCAGCACGCCCTCGGGCGGAACCAGGGAGCGGCCCGAGCCGCGCCGGAACAGCAGCGGGGCGGGGTGCCCGGCCTGGGCCCAGGTCAGCACGCGGCGCGCGGGGTCGTAGCAGCAGCACACGGCAGAGCCGAGCGCGGGCTGTACGGAGGTCTCCAGGAGCTGGTTGAGCCAGCCCATCAGCGGGCCCGGTTCGATCCCCGCCATGGCCATCCCGCGCAGGGCGCCCAGCATCATCGCCATGCCGGAGGTGGCGGTCACCCCGTGCCCGGTCAGATCACCGACCGTCAGCATCGAGCGCCCGTCGGGGAGTTCGAGTGCGTCGTACCAGTCGCCGCCGATCAGCGCGCTGGTCGCGGAGGGAAGGTAGTGCGCGGCCACGTCCAGACTGCCCGCGCTGCCGTGCGGGAACCGCAGGGAGCCGCGCCACGGGGGGAGCACGGCTTCCTGCAGTTCGACCGCCAGCCGGTGCTCGGTCTGCGCGATCTCCCGCCGGCGCTGCAGCGAGTCACGGGACTCGCGCACCGCCCGCTGGCTCCGCCGCAGCTCGCTCACGTCCCGCAGTACGGCCCACATGGATGCCGTACAGCCGTCGGAGTCGATGACCGGCTCGCCCCTCATGTGCAGCGTCCGGACCCGGCCGTCGGCCCGGACGATGCGGAACTCCCCGTCTATCGGCCGCCCGTCCACCAGGCAGGCGGTGACCCATGCGGTGAGCAGGGGCTGGTCCTCCGAGAAGAGGGTGGAGCCCAGCTCGTCGAGGGGCAGCGCACCCGCCTCGGGGGAGCGGCCGAAGATCTGGAAGAGTTCGTCGGACCAGGTGACCTCGTCGGTCAGCAGGTTCCACTCGGCGCTGCCGACGCGGGTCTGGCGGTCCTCCGGACCGAGCTCCGGCCCGGCCTGCGGGGCCTCGATCCGCTCGGGGACGGGTGGCAGGCCCTCCTTGAGCTGGCCGAGGTGCTGGCCGAGGTCGTCGAGGTGATGGACGGCCAGATCACACAGCGCGCGCTGCCAGCGGCCCTGGGCGTCGTCGTCGTCCACGACGGTGTCGCGGCGGACGGCATCCACTTCGCCCCGCAGCCGCCGGGTCTGCGAGATCAGCGCGTCCACCGACCCTGGCTCGGGCGGCTGCGCGGGACGGTCCGCGAACAGGTGGGACGGCATGAGAACTCCGATACAGGCGCGGCACGGCCAAGTCTGAAGGAAGGACCGGTAATGACTGTTGCACAGGCAGCGACGACGTGTAAGACGTTTGGCAACATCCGCAACGGCCTTGCTCCTGGCATATGCCGCAGGCCTCCGGGTTCCTCCTTCCCGTGCGAACGAATCCAGTCAGCCGCGTTCCTGGCGTGAGGTCAGGACGTGGGACCGGGGCGCGGGCTCAGGACACGGTCAGCGGAACCGGGTGGATCTCGTCCGCCGGGTGGCCCGTGCGCTCGTGGATGCGCTGGACCGCCTCCGCGGAGGGGCCTTCGGAGAGGCAGTAGACCGTGCCCGACTCGGGGTCGGCCCAGGCCTTCTCGAAGTGGACGCCCTCTTCGCCCTCGATCGCCAGGTCGGCCCGGTGGGCCTCCGCCAGCTGCTCGCTCGTGATGCCCTTCATTCCGGTGTGGACATCCATGAACGTGGCCATGATGGACCACCTCCCTCTGCTCACTCCATCATCCGCCCGTGACGAGGGGAGGTCGAGTCGGAGGCGGCCGGGCACGGCGGCCGGAAATAGGCCCTGCCGAGGAGGCTTCTCGTTCGTACGGCCGAGGCGTACGAAGCGAGCGGGCCGACGCAATTGGCCCGGGGTGCGGATCAACATTCCGGGGCCCCGCCGCCCGAACGGAGGACGCCGCGCTCCCGCACGGCGGGCCGCGGCGGCCTCCCCGTACCGGCGGCGCAGACCTCACCGGCCCCGGGCTTCCCACCGTACCCGCCGGTAGCTACTCTACGTGTCGGTATTGAACCGGGGGTGGTTCGCACGGGCGGACCCGCGCAGGGTGGGGACACGACACATGACCGGGCAGAGCCGCCGCTCCTTCCTCACCTACCTCGTCGCGGCGCCGACCCTCGCCCTCGTCACCCGGGCCGGCGCCGACGCCCTGCTCCCGCAGCCCGCCCACGCCGTGGTGCCGAGCCTGCCCGCCGTCGCCGACCTCATCGACCTCGGCGACCTGTTCATCCTGGCCGGCGCGCCCACCTCCGCCCTGCTGGCGCTCGCCGTCGAGGCGGACGGCACCATCCGCTTCCGGTTGCCGCGCGAGGAGGTCGGCCAGGGACTCAACACCGCCGTCGCCATGCTGGTCGCGGAGGAACTCGACGCGCCGCTGGCCGACGTGCGCGTCGAACTGGACGACGCCCGACCCGAGTTGCTCTTCAACCAGCTCACCGGCTCCTCCAACTCGATCCGCTCCCTCTACGGGCCGGTCCGGCAGTGCGCCGCCACCGCCCGGGCCCGCCTCGTCGCGGCCGCCGCCCGCCGCTGGAACCTCTCCGCGGCCGGGCTGACCACCGCGGACGGCGCCGTGCGCGCCCCCGACGGCCGCACCGCCGACTACGGAAGCCTCGCCGCGGCCGCCGCCGACCCCGGCCTGGTCGTCCTCGGCGCCACCCCCAAGAAGACGGCGAAGCACACCCTGGTGGGGAAGCCGACCAGCCGTATCGACGCGCGCGCCATGGTCACCGGTTCCCAGCGGTACACGCTCGACCTCCAGGTGCCCGGCGCCAAGCCCTGCGTGGTGCGCCGCCCGCCCACCCTCGGCGGCAGCGTCCGCGCCGTCGCCAATCTCGCCGCCGTCAAGGCGATGCCTGGCGTCCTGCACGTGGTCACCGTCCCGACCGGGGTCGCCGTCGTCGCCGAGACCTTCGGGCAGGCGCTGGACGCCAAGGCCGCCCTCCAGGTCACCTGGGGACCCGGCCCCGCCGACCACCTGTCGGACGCGCAGATCCGCTCCACGCTGCGCGCCGCGACCCCGCCGCTGCTGGTGCCGCCCCTGCTGACCCCGTACGTGGACGCCGAGTTCGACTTCGCCTTCGTCAGCCACGCCCCGATGGAGACCAACTCCGCCGTCGCCGACGTACGGGAGGACCGCGCCGAGATCTGGTCCGGGCTCAAGTCCCCGATCGTGGCCCGCCAGACCATCGCTGCCGACCTCGGCCTGCCCCTCGACAAGGTGACGGTGCACGTGGTCCAGGCCGGCGGCTCCTTCGGCCGGCGGCTCTTCTTCGACGCGGCCCTGGAGGCCGCCCGGATCTCCAAGGCCTGCCGCCGCCCGGTCCGGCTGATGTGGACCCGCGTGGACGACACCCGGCACGGCCGGATGCGCCCCGCCACCCACCACAAGATCCGGGCCACCCACCTGCTGGGGGAGGTGCTCAGCTTCGAACACCGCGTCGCCGCCGCCGAGACCGACTTCCGGCACGGGCTCGGCGAGATCATCACGGCCACCGCCGCGCACCTCCCGCTCGGCATCGGCAACGCCACCCTCGCGCAGACCCTCTTCCACACCACGGTGAAGTCCCCCTACCACTTCGGGCTCACCACACAAGCGCTGACCGAGGTGCCGACCGGCATCCCCACCGGCTCCTGGCGCTCGGTGTACTCCGCCAACACCCGCGGCGCCGAGGAGATCGTGGTCGACGAACTGGCCGCGCGGACCGGCCGGGACCCCTACCGGTTCCGGCGGACCTTCCTGAAGACCGCCGCCCAGCGGGCCGTGCTCGACAAGGCGGCCACGGAAGGGCAGTGGGGGCGGCCGATGGAGCCGGGCTGCGCCCAGGGCATCGCCTTCCACGAGGAGTACAAGTCCCGCACCGCCTGCCTGGTCGAGATCGACACCCGCGACCCGCAGCACGTCCGTGTCACCAAGGCGGTCATCGCCGTGGACGTGGGCCTGCCCGTCAACCCGCGCGGGCTGGAGGCCCAGATGATCGGCGGCCTCACCGACGCCATCTCCACCACCTTGCGCGCCGGACTCCACCTGGACAAGGGGCTTCCCCTGGAGGGCAGTTACAGCCAGTTCCACTGGGCGCAGCAGCGGGACACCCCGCGTGACGTACGGGTCTTCGTGCTGCCCGCCACCGGCGAGGAGCCGGGCGGAGCGGGCGAGCTCGGGGTCCCGGCGGCGGTGGGGGCGATCGCCAACGCCTGGGCCCGGGCCACCGGTTCCAAGCCGCGCAGCTTCCCCCTCGACTTCGACGTCGACTTCACCCCCTACCCCCGATAGCACCGAGCCAGGAGTACGCCGTGCCCTCGCACACCTTCACCGTCAACGGGCAGAGCGTCACCGTGGACGCGCCCGACGATCTGCCCCTCCTGTGGGTGCTCCGCGACATGCTGGGCGTCACCGGTCCCAAGTACGGCTGCGGCGTGGACGTCTGCAAGGCCTGCACCAGCCACCTCGACGGTGAGGACGTCCGGCCGTGCGTGGTGCCCGTCTCCGCCTGCGCGGGGAAGGCGGTGACCACCATCGAGGGCCTGGCCGACGGGGACGAGCTGCACCCCGTGCAGGAGGCCTGGCTCGAACAGGACGTCGCCCAGTGCGGCTTCTGCCAGCCCGGCCAGATCATGGCGGCGGTCGCCCTGCTGAAGCGCACCAGCCGGCCCACCGACGAGGACATCGACGCGATCGCCAACATCTGCCGGTGCGGGACCTACTTCCGCATCCGGGAGGCCATCCGCAGCGCGGCCGCCAAGATGTAGGGGCCGGCCCCCGCGGCGCACGGGGCGCGGGGCGGGCACGGCTGCCGGACCCCGGTGCTTCCCCCGTGAACACCGGGGTCCGGTGCCTGTGGCCCAACCTAGGCGCCCACCGGCCCGTTCGCAGGATTCGGTGTGCCCAGTGGCCGGGCGAGACCGGTATCACTGCGCACAGTGTGCGGCGGATGGTTGAATGCGGCGGCCCTGTCCCGGACCGGAGGGAGCGTCCCATTCAGCACCGCGCCGTGCCGCCCCCGTCCCCGTCCCCGCCGCCTCCGCCCACGCCCCCGCCGCCTCGGCCCCCGCCGCCGTACTCGGACTGGTCGCGGTCCGACGACGTCCTCCGGCTCCACCGGCTCGCCCACACCGGCGGTTCGGCCGCACTGCTGGAATGGCTCGCCGCACGGCTGGGCGGCTGGACCGGGGTGGTGGACACGGTGGAGGCCCTGGGACCCGAACTCGCCGTCCGGGGCGCCGCCGAGATGAGCGCCCGGGGCGTGCGCTCGGCCGTCCTGCACGGCGGCGGCTCCGTGGCGCTGCTGTTCGCGCTGGAGGGCGGGCGCGCGCTGGCCGCCGTACTGGAGCGCCCGCACCACCAGGGCGCGCCGGCGCTGCTCGCGGACGCCGCCGTACCGCTGGCCCTCGTCCTGCGCGCCGAGGAGGCCGTGCGGCGCGAGGAGCGGGCGGCGCTCGCCGAGTCGCGGGCCCGCGAGGCGGTGCTGCACCTGCTGATGAACGGCCGGCTCTCCACCGCCCACCAGATCGCCGGGGCGCTCGGCCCCTCGCTGCCCGAGCCGATGCGGATGTACGTCGTCGAATGCCGGACCGGGAGCCGCGCCGAGGTGACCCGGCTGTGCGAGGAGCTGACGGGCGGCCAGGCCTGGATCGTGCGCTGCCCGGTCTACGTACGCCACCTCATCGTGTTCGTCCCGGCCGGCCTGGCCGCGGTCGCCGCCGACCACGACCCGCTCGCGGCGGCCCTGGTGGGCGCGGCCCCGGACTGCGCGGTCGGCGTCAGCGGGGAACTGTTCCTGCGCGAGGCGCCGGCCGCCTACGGCCAGGCCTTCCACGCCCTGGCCGTCGCCCGGGGCCGGGACGAACGGCACGCCCGGTTCGGGCCGGGACCCGAACTGGCGCTCGCCGCCCACGGCGCGGGGGCGGGCTGGGCGCAAGCCCTGCTCGCGCCCCTGCACGCGTACGAGCCCCGCCGCCTCCAGGACCCGGGAGCGCAGGAGCTGCGCGCCACCGCCCACGCCTGGCTGAACTTCACCTCGCACGCGACCCGGCTGCTGAAGATCCACCGCAATACGCTGGCCGGACGCCTGCGCCTGATCGAGGCCGTGCTCGGGCTGGACCTGACGCGCCTCGCCGACCAGGCGGCGCTCTCGCTGGCGCTGCGGCTGACGCCCGGCGCCGCGCGGCCGGGCGGGGGAGGGGACACCGTACGCGCCCGGGCCGGAGCCCCTGCGCCTCCGCCGGACCCGAAGCCTGCCCTCGACGACGTGCTGCGCGATCCGGGGCTGACCGCCTGGGCCCGCACCCATCTGGGGCCGCTCGCCGGGACCGGGGCCCCGCCGGGTGCCCGCGCGACCATCCGCACCTGGCTGGACCACGACGCCCAACTCGTCCCGACGGCAGCCGCGCTGGGCATCTCGGTGCCCGGCGCGCGCAAGCGGCTCACGCGCATCGAGGCCGTGCTGGAACGATCCCTGCTCCAGTGCCCGAGCACCCGCCACGACCTGTGGCTGGCGCACCGGGCGGAAGAGCTCGCCGGGGTGACACAGGCGCAGCAGGGGGTGAAGACCGCGAATCGGGCAGGATCATGCACGATCATGCCGAAATGAGGCGTATCAATGCGAAACGCGTGCTGGTCGGTGAGCCCCTCGACACCGCGCGCCTGGGCGAGACCCTGCTGCCCAAACGGCTCGCCCTGCCGATCTTCTGCAGCGACCCGCTCTCCTCCGTGGCCTACGCCACCGAGGAGATCCTGCTGATCCTCGCCCTCGGCGGCGTCGCGCTGCTCCACCTCGCCTGGTACGCGGCCGCCGCCATCGTCTTCCTGCTGGTGGTGGTCATCGCCTCCTACCGGCAGACCTGCCACGCCTACCCGGGCGGGGGCGGCGCGTACGTCGTCAGCTCCGAGAACCTCGGGCCCACCGCCGCGCTCACCGCCGCCAGCGCCCTCCTCGTCGACTACGTGATGACCGTCGCGGTATCCATCGTCTCCGGCGTCTCCGCCATCACCTCGGCCGTCCCCGCGCTCAGCGACCACGAAGTGGCCCTGTCCGTCGCCTTCGTCGTCCTGCTGACCCTGATGAACCTGCGCGGCGTCCGCGAGTCGGGCCGCGTCTTCGCGATCCCCACCTACGGTTTCGTCCTCGTCGTCTACATCATGTTCGCCTGCGCCGCCGTACGGCTGGCGACCGGCGACACCATCCGCGCCGAATCGGCGCACCTGCCCATCACCGCGGAGGGCACCTACGCGGGCCTCGCCCTCGTACTCCTCGCGATGCGCGCCTTCGCCTCCGGCTGTACCGCGCTCACCGGTGTCGAGGCGATCAGCAACGGCGTGCCCGCCTTCCAGAAGCCCAAGGCAAGGAACGCGGCGAACACGCTCGCCGCGATGGGCGTGCTCTCGGTGACCATGTTCGTGGGCATCACCGCCCTCGCCATGACCTACCAGGTGCACGTCGCGGAGGACCCCACCGAACTGGGCCTGCCGCCCGGCACCCCGATGTCCACCGCCCTGGCCCAGATCGGCCGCGCCACCTTCGGGAGCTGGCACTTCCTCTTCTACCTGCTCCAGGCCGTCACCGCCGGCGTGCTGATCCTCGCCGCGAACACCGCCTTCAACGGCTTCCCGATGCTCGCCTCCATCCTGGCGAAGGACCGCTACGCGCCCCGCCAGCTCTTCAACCGGGGCGACCGGCTCGTCTACTCCAACGGCGTCGTGCTCCTCGCGCTCGCCGCGATCGCCCTCATCGTCGCCTTCGACGCCGAGCTGACCCGCCTCATCCAGCTCTACATCATCGGGGTCTTCGTCTCCTTCACCCTCTCCCAGTCGGGCATGGTCCGGCACTGGAGGAGGGAACTCGCCTCACCGGCCACCCCGCGCGCGGAGCGGGTGCACATCCACCGCCGCCTCGCCATCAACGCGGTCGGCGCCACCCTGACCGCGCTGGTCCTGGTCATCGTCCTGGTCACCAAATTCACGCACGGCGCTTGGCTGGTCGTCATCGCCATGCCGCTGCTCTTCCTCGGCATGAAGGGCGTACGCCGCCACTACGACCAGGTCGCCCGCCAGGTCGCCGTCCCCCCGGGCGCCCGGCCGCGCAAGCCCGCCCGCCACCACGTACTGGTCCTGGTCGCCTCCGTGCACGCCCCGACCCTGAAGGCCCTCGGCTACGCGCAGGGCTTGCGGGCCGACACCCTCACGGCGGTCACCGTCGCGGCGGACGAGGAGGACGCGGCCCGGCTGAGGCAGGACTGGGCCGAGCACGATCCGGGGCTCCCGCTGAAGATCCTGCACTCGCCCTACCGCGAGGTGGTGGGGCCGATCATGTCCCATATCCAGGAACTGGCCGCGGACTCCTCGACGGACATGCTGTCGGTGGTGATCCCCGAGTACGTCGTGGGCCACTGGTGGGAGCAGCCCCTGCACAACCAGAACGCGCTGCGGCTGAAGGCGCGGCTCCTGTTCACGCCCGGGGTCGCGGTGATCGACGTGCCGTACCGGCTGGAGTCGGCGAAGACCGCCGCGCGGCCGGGTCGCCAGGACGCGGAAGGGGGATAGCCCGGCCGTCCGGGCCGAGGCCGGGCCCCCGGCCCTGCCCCGGGCGCGCCGGGCCCGGCTCGGCGGCGGCCCGCTGGACGACCGCCGCGTGCGCGAGCGCCAGTTCCACCACGTGGGCCGGGTCGGCGAGGCTGCGGCCGGTGAGCCGCTCCATGCGGCGCAGCCGGTTGGAGACGGTGTTGCGGTGGCAGTACAGCCGCTGGGCCGCGTGGATCGTCGAGCCCTGGCAGGCCAGCCAGGTCCCGAGGGTGGTCAGCAGCACCCGGCGGTCCTCCGCGGGCAGCTCCAGTACGGGCCCCAGTACCACCTGGCGCAGCCGGGCGGCGAGTTCGGCCTGGGCCGCGACGAGCGCCGCGGGCAGCCGTTCGTCGAGCAGGACGGTGTACGGGCCGCCGGACACGGACATGGACGCGGGTGCGGTGCGCAGCGCCAGGGCGGCCAGCCCGCGGGCCCGGGCCAGTTCGGCGGGCGCCTCCACGACCGGGCTGACCCCGGCGCGGACCCCGAACGGCGCGAGCAGCTCCCGTACGGACTCCAGCGGATGGTGGCCCAGCTCCACCAGGCCGGTCTCCCCGTCGGCGCGGATCCGCCACAGCACGCGCGGGCCCGAGCCGGAGCCCTGGCCGGCGGACGCGACCCCGGACGCTGCCGCGCCCCCGCCTGCTGCCACACCCGCGACCCCGGACGCGCTGCGGGTCGCGGGCGCGGCACCGGGCAGCAGGGCCGGGCCGCCGGGGCCGACGGCGACCACCGCGAAGCGCCCCCGCTCCGGCAGTCCCAGCTGCGCCGCGGCCTCCGGGGCCGCCGGCCCGTCCGCGGCCCCGTCGAGCAGGACGTCCAGCAGGGCCGCGCGGCGCTCCCGGTCGCGCTCGCCGCGCAGCGACTCCGTACGCCGGTAGGCCTCGGCCACGGCGTCCGTCAGCTGGTCCAGCACGTCCCACAGGGCGTTCGCGCCCGGCAGCAGCCGGGGCAGCGCCGCGCGGTCGTACGCGGTGACGGCCTCGGTGAGGGTCTGCCACAGCAGCCGCCCGCCGCGGCGGTAGGTGCGCAGCAGCGAGGCGAGCGGCAGCCCTTGCTCGGCCCGGAGGGTGCCGGTGGCGCGGGCGTCGGAGAGGTCCACCGGCAGCCCGCGGAGGCTGCGGGCCAGGCCTTCGACGGCCTGCCGGAGGTTGTGGTGGATCCGCTCGCGCAGCTCAGCCCGGCCGAGCAGGGCGGCGTACGCGGGGTCCTCGGCCAGGGTCCGGTCGGCGAGCCGGTCCGCCACCGGGGCGAGCCGGCGGTACAGGTCCTCGCGTATCTCCTCGATGATCCGCTCCATGACGGGCAGCCTGACACGCGGGAGGCGGCGGTGGGGAGGGGTCCGGATGACGCCTGATCGGAAAGACAGGTCCTTCCGCATCCGCTACTGTGATCGAAGTACTGCACTTGCAGTGATCATCTTCAGGTGCCGCCCCCGTCCCCAGGAACCGCCAATGCGCCAGAATCCGCAACGCCGCGCCGCGCTGCTCGACGCCGCCATCGAAGTCCTGGCGCGCGAGGGCTCGCGGGGCCTGACGCTGCGGGCCGTGGACACGGAGGCGGGCGTGCCCATCGGCACCGCCTCGAACTACTTCGCCAACCGGGCCCAGCTGCTCGTGCAGATCTTGCACCGCACCCGGGAGCGGCTCACCCCCGACCCGGCGGACCTGACCGGCCCGCTGGACACCGAGGTGCTGCTCAGGCAACTCCTGGAGCGGATGAGGCGCGAGCGCAGCGTGCACATCGCGATGCTGGAGCTGCGCCTGGAGGGCACCCGGCGCCCCGAGCTCCAGGCGGAACTCGCCGGGTTCCAGGCGGCTGAGCTGGCGGCCAACGTCGACTGGCACCTGGCGGCGGGCCTGCCGGGGGACCGGCAGGGCGTGGTCCTGCTCTACCTCGCCATGCTCGGCCTCATCGTGGACGACCTGACCGTGCCCGGCCTGCTGGAGCCCCATTCCGTGGAGGGGCTCATCAAGGTGATGGTCGAGCGCCTCCTCCCCGAGCGACCCGCGGACGATCTTCCGCTCCCTACGTGATCAAAAGTCGACGGGTTCCGGCCAAGCTGTCGCGCCCATCCGCGCATGTTCCAGCGGAAAATGCCAGAACGCCCTTCCGCAGTGTGGAAGTTGAGTAAGTTCCCTCCTGTCGCGCCGTACGACCGTGCACCCCGCACGTCCGGCCGGGAGGGGAGCCCGAGTGCCCGGGATCGACGAATGTCTGCTCGAAGCCATGGCCCTGCCTGGTGCGCGGGGGGCCGCGCTGGTCGACTGGAGCAGCGGACTGGCCCTCGGCACCGCCGGGGACTCGCCCGTGGGCGACCACGAGACGACCGCCGCCGAGACCGCCGAGCTGGCCCGCGCGGCCGCCGAGTACGAGTCCTTCGCCCCGGCGGCGGACGGGCCGGCGCCCCGGGGCGGAGCGGGCCCCGGCCTCTCCGGGCCGCCCGTCGAGGACCTGATCGTCACCACCCGCACCGGCTACCACGTGCTCCGCTTCGTCGAGACCAGCTTCGACAGCAGCGTCTTCCTGCACCTGTGGCTCGACCGCGCGGACGGCAACCTCGCCCTCGCCCGCCACAGACTCCGCGCACTGGCCGAAGGGCTGGTGCTCAGATGACCGCCGCGGCCACCGCCCCGGCCGCCTCGGTCGCGGTCTCCCCCCTCCTCACCCGGCTCGCCGCCGAGCGCGCCACCGGCGCCCTGCTCCGGGACCGCGGCACCCTCTTCCTGGAGGACGGCCGCATCGTGCACGCCGAGAGCCCGGCCACCCCCGGCCTCGACGTGCTCCTCACCACCGGCGGCGGCCTCGCCCCCGAACGCTGGCGCGAGGCCGTGGACCGGGCCGGCGCCCGCCGCCAGGTCGCCCGCTTCCTCGTGGACAGCGGCGGGCTCGCGGGCGGGGAACTGGAGATCTGCCATCTCGCCGCGATCTTCGACGCCGCGTTCTTCGCCCTGTCCCCGGGCAGCGGGCCCTCCCGGTTCCGCCGCGGGGCCACCCACTGGATCGGCTCCGTCCGCTCGGTCCCGGCCGCCGCCGTCGAGCGCGAGACCCGGCGCCGCTGCGAGCTGCTCGACGCCGTCTGGCCGTACCCGCTGCTGGACACCGCCCCGGTGGTGCCGCGGGCCGCCGCACCCGGCCAGACCGTCACCGCCCGCCAGCGGCTGCTGCTGGACCGGGCGGACGGCGTACGCACCCCCGCGGACCTCGCCTGGCTGCTGGGCAGGCCCGCCTTCCACACGCTGCTCGACGTACGGCGCCTCGCGGCGGCCGGACTGGTCGAGACCCCGCACGCGCCGGCCCCCGTACCGGCCGCGCATCCCCTGCCCGACTGGATGACCCAGGCCCAATCCCCGGACGTGGCGCTGCTCCGCCGGTTACGCGACGCACTGGAGGCAAGCCTGTGAGGCTCCCGCTGCGACCGGCCCTGCGCGCCGACCGCTCCGAGCGGAGGCAGCCCGAGAGGAGAAAGGCCGACATGAGTACGGTGCCCGCCGAAGCGGAAGCCGAGATACTCGCCGAGCTCCGCAGGCTGCGGGCCCGCGTACCGCAGCTCACCGGCGCCCTCGCCGCCAGCGCGGACGGCCTGGTGCTCGCCCAGGACAGCGCCGCCACCGAGTCCGAGTCCGTCGCGGCGCTGACCGCGGCCGCGCTCGCGGTGGCCCAGCGGCTCAGCGACAGCACCGGCCAGGGCGGCTTCCGTGAGCTGCTGGTGCGCGGCGAGCACGGCTACGTGGCCACGTACGCGGCGGGCGAGGCGGCCGTCCTCACCCTGATCGCGGAGCCGCGCCTCAACGTGGGGCGCCTCCACCTGGAGGCCCGGCGCTCCAGCCTGCGCATAGCCGAACTCATCGACCACACCCTGGGGCGGCGCGGTCCCGCCGCACCCCCCGCGTGATCCGACCCGAAGCCGAAGCCGACTCCGCGGTCCGACCGGATCCGCAACCACCACAGAGAACAGAGAAAGAGGTAACACCCATGGCCAACGTCGACACCGCCCTCAAGGAAGCCACCACGACGATCGACGGCGCGCTCGGCGCCGCACTGGTCGACTACGGCAGCGGCATGGCCCTCGGCACCGTCGGGGGCGGCAAGGACCTCGACCTCGCGGTCGCGGCCGCGGGCAACACCGACGTGGTGCGCGCCAAGGTCCGCACCATGGAGATGCTCGGGCTGAACGACGAGATCGAGGACATCCTGATCACCCTCGGCAACCAGTACCACCTGATCCGGCTCCTGAAGGGCCGCGGTGCCAGCGGCTTCTTCCTCTACCTGGCCCTCGACAAGGGCCGCGCGAACCTGGCGATGGCACGCCACCAGCTGAAGAAGATCGAGAACGAGCTGGAGGTCTGACCCGGGTCCCCCGCTCGCCGGACCGCGTCCGACCGTATCGTCCGGGTGGCGGGCGGCTGAAATCTTTGCCGTCCGCCCCGGCGATCAGTTGGGGTATGACCGAGATAGGGGGATTTTATGAATCTGTTACAGAGTAGGATGCTGTCATCAACTGATCATCGATAAAGCATAAAACGCTGGAGAATCCGCCACCCATGCCCCCGCGCCTGAGCATCGTCGTCCCCGTCTACAACGTCGAGCTCTACCTCGACGAGTGCCTGGAATCCATTGCCGCTCAGACCTTCGAAGACTTCGAGGTCATCCTCGTGGACGACGGGTCCACGGACACCAGCGCCGTCATAGCCAAGGCGTTCGCCGCGCGGGACAAGCGCTTCCGGGTCGTCATGCAGGAGAACGCAGGCCTCGGCGCCGCCCGTAACGTGGGCGCCCGGCACGCCGACAAGGACAGCGAGTACCTGGCCTTCGTCGACAGTGACGACACCATGCCGGTCTACGCCTACCAGCGGCTCATCGACGCCCTCGACGAGACGGGCTCGGACTTCGCCGGCGGCAACGTGAAGCGCTTCCGCTCCGTCGGCATGCAGCAGTCCTGGGGCCACCGGGCGGCATTCGCCAAGACCCAGTTGAAGACCCACATCTCCAAGTTCCCGGCACTGGTCACCGACCGCACCGCGTGGAACAAGGTGTACCGGCGCACCTTCTGGGACGCGCACGGCTTCCAGTACCCCGAGGGCATCCTCTACGAGGACGCCCCCGTCAGCATCCCGGCGCACTACTTCGCCTCCAGCGTCGACATCATCAGCGACTGCGTCTACCACTGGCGCGTCCGCGAGACCGGCGAGCGCTCCATCACCCAGCGCTCCACCGACCCGGTCTCCCTCATCGACCGCGTGAAGTCGGTCCGCCTGGTCCGCGAGTCCCTCAAGGCCAAGCAGGGCGCCAAGTACGAGCGCTACCTCCGCGACTACGACTACAACGTGCTGAGCGAGGAGCTCCCGCTCATCTACAAGTACGTCGGTGAAGGCGGCCCGGACTTCCGCGCCGCGTTCGTCAAGGAGGTCGGCGGCCTCGTCCGGGAGATCGGCACCGGCCCCTGGTCCGACCTGACCGTCGCCGACCGCCTCAAGGCCTACCTGGCCCGCGAAGGCCGCGTCGAGGACTTCATCGCCCTCCAGGACCACCAGCGCGACTACCACTACAGCGTGCCCGTCAAGGGACTCGCCCGCCCGCAGGCGGACTACCCCTTCCTGCACGGCCGCCCGCCGGTCCCCGCCAAGATCCTCACCCTCGGCCCTCGCGAACGCCGCGTCGTCAGCCGCCTGGAGCAGGCGGCCTGGGCCGACGGCAAGCTGCTGCTGCGCGGCTACGCCGTGCCCGGCCACCTCGGCGCGGAGAGCCGCCTCGGCTCGCGCAAGATGCTGGTGTTCCGCGAGGGCGGCAAGCGCCGCCGCTCCGTCGTCAGCGCCCGTACGGTCGCCTCCCCGATGGCCACCGTCAACGCCCCGCACCTCGCCCTGAAGCACGCCGACTGGGCCGGCTTCACCGCCGTCGTCGACCCCTCGATCTTCCAGTCGGGCGGCGGCTGGCGCGAGGGTACGTGGACCACCTCCATCGCCGTCACCGGTGCCGGCGGCCTGCACCGGGCCCGCCTCAAGGGCGGCGAGCACGACACCGGCCAGAACCCGCCCCCGCACTGGGTGGCCCCCGACGTCCGCATCCTCCCGACCGTGTCCGGCGCCCTCACCATCCAGGTGGAGCTCGTCCGCGCCCGGGCCCTGGACGTCCGCAAGGCCGGCGACGACGCCGTCGAGGTGAGGGGTGAACTCGCCGCCGAGATCGGCACCGAGGCCACCCTGCAGGCCGTCCACGTCTCCACCGGCACCGTCCTCACCGTCCCGGTCGAGACCGCCCCGGCCGGCACCGGCGGCCGGACCCCGTTCACCGCCCGCGTGCCACTGGCCGAGCTGGCCGCCGTACCGGACGCCGAGAGCGAGCCCGGCGAGTGGACCCCCGAGCCCTGGAGCCTGTCGGTGCTCGGCGCCGACGGCACCGAGCACCGGCTGGTCTACGACGAGCGCGGCGGTTTCACCGGCCTCGTCGTGCCCCTGCCCGGGGCCGATGCCGGCCGCACCCTCTTCGCCAAGCGCGGCAACACCGGACACCTGACCCTCTCCGTGCAGCCCTCGCCGCCGCTGGTCGACGCCGTCGAGACCGAGGGCGGCAGCGTGACCCTGCGCGGCCGCTTCGTCGCGCCCACCGACGAGCCGTACGAACTCGTCCTGCACAACGCGCACGGAGTCGAGTTCAGCTACCCGGTCACCCGTGACGGGGACGGCTTCACGGCCACCTTCGAGCCCTCGCTCCCCGAGGCCTACGCCGGCCGCACCACGCTCCCCGAGGGCCGCTGGTGGCCCACGCTGCGCCCCGCCGCCCAGGGCGGCACCACCGCCGGCCTGCTCGGCGTGGACCGCGGCGCGCCCGTGCAGATGGGCCCGGGCCTGCTCTTCGCCGGCCCGCACCCCTTCACCACGCACGGCCGCCGGATGCGCGTCGAGGCGCGCTTCTACGACCGCACGGTCCTGGTCTCCGACCCGCTGCTCAGCCCGCACGACCGTTCCAACTTCGCCCAGCGCGTGGCCCGTTTCGAGACCTACCCGGCGCAGCGCGCCCTGCCGGTCAAGGACATCGTCGTCTACGACACCTTCCAGGGGAACGGCGCCGGGGACTCGCCGCGCGCCATCCACGAGGAGCTGCTGCGCCGCGGGGAGAAGCTGGAGCACATCTGGCTGGTCCGCGACGGCCGCGCCGAGGTGCCGGAGACCGCCCGCGCCGTGCAGTACGACAGCGTGGAGTCCTGGGACGTCCTGGCCCGTGCCCGCTACTACGTGGTGAACTCCAACGTGCCGCGGAACTTCCTCCGCCGCCCCGGCCAGACCGTCGTCCAGACCTGGCACGGGACGCCGATCAAGCAGATCGGCCACGACTTCGTCCACGACTACTACACCAGCCCCGAGGTGCTGGAGGGGCTCGAACACGACAGCGCCCAGTGGACCCTGCTCGCCTCCCCGAGTTCGTACGCCACGCCCGTCCTCAAGCGCGCCCTCGGCTACCAGGGCGAGGTCATCGAGTCCGGCGCCCCGCGCACGGACGCGCTCGTACGGCCCGACGCGCAGCGGATCGCGGAGGTCCGGCGCCGGCTCGGCCTGCCCGAGGGCAAGAAGGTCGTCCTCTACATGCCCACGTGGCGGGAGAACTGCGAGGGCTGGTCCGGCGGCTACAAGCTCGACCTGCGGATCGACCTGGACCAGGCCCGCCGCGAGCTCGGCGAGGACCACGTCCTGCTGATCCGCGGCCACCACAACGTGGGCGAGCAGGTCCGCGAGGGGGCCCGTGACGGCTTCGTCGTCGACGTCTCGCGCTGGCCCGACGCCACGGACCTGCTGCTCGTCGCCGACGTGCTGATCTCGGACTACTCCTCCGCGATCTTCGACTTCGCCCTCACGGACCGGCCGATCCTGCTCTTCACGTACGACCTCCAGCACTACCGCGGCACGCTGCGCGGCTTCAACTTCGACCTGGAGGAGAAGGCGCCCGGCCCGCTGCTCGCGGACTCGGCGAGCCTGATCGCCGCCGTGCGGGACGCGGACGCGGTCGGTGAGCAGTACGCCGAGGCGCGGGCGGCGTTCCGCGCCGAGTTCTGCGACCTGGACGACGGCGAGGCCACCAAGCGGGTCGTCGACCGGATGCTCGGAGTGACCGGGACGCCCGCGAAGTAACCCGTACGAGCGAATTCCAGGCTGGACACAGACCGGCCCCGGGCCCACCGATGAATTCCGGGCCCGGGGCCGGTCTGTATGTGAGGGACGGCGTCCACCGCGGAACCGTCCGGCACGCACGCGCCTGGAGGCAGTCATGAGCAGCAACGGATTCACCACGTGCCTGTGGTTCGACGGGGACGCGGAGGCCGCCGCCGACTACTACCTGTCCGTATTCAAGGACGGCAAGCTCGGCCGGATCGGCCGCTACACGGAGGCGGGTCCGGGGGCGGACGGCGACGTCATGGTCGTCGAGTTCGAGATCAACGGGCAGAAGTTCGTCGGCCTCAACGGCGGGCCCCAGTTCCCGTTCACCGAGGCGATCTCCTTCCAGATCCGCTGTGCCGACGACGCCGAGGCGGACTACTACTACGAGGCGCTGACCCGTGACGGCGGGCAGGAGTCGGCCTGCGGCTGGGTCAAGGACAAGTTCGGCGTGTCCTGGCAGGTCACCCCGGAGGAGGCCATCGACCTGATCGCCGACCCGGACCCGGCGCGGGCCGCCCGGGCCACCGCCGCCATGCTGAAGATGAAGAAGCTGGACGTTGCGGCGATGCGCCGCGCGGCCGACGGGGAGTAGCGAACCCGCTGGATGATCGAGCCTTGAGGCTTGAGTCTCCAGTGAGTGGAGACAGCAGAGTGGGGGACATGGAAGACGTCACGACCCTCTATTCGATCGGGGAGCTCTCCCGGCGGACCGGCTTGCCCGTGCGGACCATCCGGTTCTACTCCGATTCGGGGGTGGTGGCGCCGACCACCCGAAGTCCCGCCGGCTACCGGCTCTACGACCTCGACGCACTGCTTCGTCTGGAACTCCTGCGCACCCTGCGCGAACTGGGCATGGACCTGGCCACGATCCAGCGGGTGCTGGACCGCGAGCTCTCGGTGGCGGAAGTCGCCGCGGCGCACGCCGACGCCATGGACGTCCAGATCCGGGTGCTGCAACTGCGTCGGAGCGTTCTGCGAGCCGTGGCCGGACGCGGGTCCGATCCCGAGGAGACCAAGCTCATGCACAGGCTCACCCAGTTGTCCGTCGAGGAACGCCGACGGTTGATCGACGATTTCGTCGATGGCACCTTCGGCACAGTGGACGCCGACCCGGCCGCGGTGGCCATGGTCCGCGCTGCCACTCCCGCCCTCCCGGCTGATCCGTCCAGCGAGCAGGTCGCCGCGTGGGTGGAACTCGCCGAGCTGGTCGGCGACGAGGACTTCCGGGCCCGGATGCGCCGGACGGCCAGGCGCCAGGCCGCCGGGCGCACGCTCGACATCGAGAGCGAGGCCGGCGAGGAACTGATGGAGTTCACCCGCCAGAAGGTGGCCGAGGCCATGGAGTCGGGCACCGACCCGCTCGGCGACAGGGCGGCACCCGTCATCGACGACCTCGTGCGCCGCTTTGCCGCGGTGTTCGCGCGCACCCCGGACACGGAATTCCGGGACTGGCTGGCCCAGCAGTTCGAAGAAGCACACGATCCCCGGGTGGACCGGTACTGGCGGCTGGTGTGGATCGTCAACGGCTGGCAGGTGGTACCGAACCTGATCCCGGTGTATCCCTGGCTCATCCAGGCCCTGCGCAATGACCCGGACAGGACCTAGTCACCGCAGTGGGCACCGCCCCGGAATCTAGTGCTGTGACCGGAAAGGTTCACCGGGTCGCGCCGCCCGGCACGGCACCTCGCCGCGTTGTCGGACCGCGCCGGTACGTCCAGTACGAGCC
>NZ_JBEZMA010000025.1:0-103560 GCF_040652415.1 Streptomyces sp. NPDC048255 | reverse complement strand
GGGGCGGCGCCCGGGGCGGGGGGGCGGGGGGGGGGGGCGCCCCCGGGGGGGGGGGGGGGGGCCGGGGCGGGGGGGGGGGCGGGCAGTGGTGCCCGCCGTGATGGCCGCCTCCGTGGTGGCCCCCTCCATGGCTGCCACCGTGGCCTTTTCCGTGGCCCTTTCCATGGCAGTGACCGTGATGTCCGCCACCCGGGCCGCCTCCGCGGCCCCCGCCGCCGGCGATCGCGACCGCCGTGGCGGAGGCCGTCCCGTCGCCGGATCCGGTCGTCGCATATGCGCAGCTATCAGCCACGGCCGGCGTGGCGGACAATGCCGCCCACAGCAGGACCGGGACGGCCAGCAGGCGCCTGGCGCAGGCTCTGTTCACCCGGGGATCATGGGGCCGCGGGTGCCCGCGCACGCGGGGCTCGGCCCCGGTTCGCCTGAACGGGTGGCGTGCTCACCGTAGAGGTTTGAGCCAATCCTGGACCGGTCCGCGGCCGCTCCTGATCGCCTGCCGGTCAATTCCCAAAAGGGATTTGTCGGTATCGATCATTGTGTCCGAAGCGGGCGGCGGGGGGCTTTGGTGTGTGACGAAGAACGGATCGCCAATTTCCGCTTTTGCTCGCCCCGTTGGGCAATGATCAGTACATTCGGCTCGGACAGGAGTCCGATCCAGGACGGACCACCGCAGCGACAAGGCTTGGAGACCCGATGGAGCGCCCCGCCTGGGCCCCGCCAGGCATCGACATATCGGTGCCGAGCGTGTCCCGCATCTACGATTACTACCTGGGCGGCTCGCACAATTTCGAGGTCGACCGCCAGGCGGCCCGCCGGGCCATGGAATTCATGCCGGGCCTGCCCAAGATCATGCAGGCCAACCGGGCATTCATGCGCCGCGCCGTCCGGCACGCCGTGGCCGAGGGCGTCACCCAGTTCCTGGACATCGGCTCCGGCATCCCCACCTTCGGCAACGTCCACGAGATCGCCCGCGCCGCCAGCCCCGAGGCGCGCGTGGTCTACGTCGACCACGACCCGGTGGCCGTCGCGCACAGCCAGGCCGTCCTCGGCGGCGACGAGCGCACCGGTGTCGTCGCGGCCGACCTCCGCAAACCCCAGGACATCCTCAACTCCCCCGAGGTGCGGCAGCTGCTCGACCTCGGCCGTCCCGTCGCCCTGCTGCTCGTCGCCGTGCTGCACTTCCTGGAGGACGCGGACGAGCCGTACGCCGCCGTCGCCCAGCTGCGCGACGAACTGGCTCCCGGCAGCCTGCTGATCCTCACCCACGCCTCGTACGAGGGGATCCCGCTCACGGAGGCGGAGGTGGGCGGAACCGTCGGCGTGTACCGGGACATCCGCAACCCCCTCGTCATGCGCAGCCGCCAGCAGGTCAGCCGTTTCTTCGACGGCTTCGAGCTGCTGGAGCCCGGCCTGGTGGCCATGCCCAACTGGCGGCCGGACGCCCCCGAAGCCTCGGACGACGGCGAGGCGCAGGAGGACCCGTACGCCTTCTCGGGCTTCGGCGGAGTGGGACGCAAGGCGTGAGACTCCCGGCACAGACGGCTGGTTCGCCGCAGACCGCGGCGCAGCCCGGCCCGGCACCGGAACCCGGGCCGGCGGCCGCCCCGCAGGGCGGCCTGGAGGACCGGATCGCACGCTTCGCGACCATCTGGGGGCGGGCGATCTTTCCGGTCACGGCGACCTCGCTGACCCGCGTCGAGTTCGAACGGCACCTCGTACCGCTGACCCGGACCCTCACCGAGGCCCTGCACGCGCGGCGCTTCGACGCCGCCGTCGGCCAGCGGGTCGGGGCGGAACTGGTCGCCGTGCACTGCACCGACCCCGAGGCCCTGGCCGGCACCCTCGGCGTGATCGAGTCGTACCTGGTGCTCTACTGCGGCTCACCGAGCCCCGACTGCCCGGCGTCCGAGGGTGGCGCCGAGGAGTCCCGGTCCCGCTGCGCCCGGCTCCAGCACGGGATCGCGGCGGGCTTCGCCCGCGCCCTGCGCGAGCGGACCCTCCGGGAGCAGGAGGCCATCGCCCGCTCGGCGCTGACCGCCCGGACCGACGCCCAGCAGGCCCTGCACGCCAGCGAGGAACGCTTCCGTGCCGTCTTCGAGGGCGCGGCCGTCGGCATCGGCATAGCCGACCTGGACGGCAACGTGCTGGAGTGCAACGACGCGCTGCTGCAGATGTTCGGCGGCCTGGAGGGGCACGTCCGCAGCCGCAACGTCAGCGAGTGGGGACACCCCGACGACACCCCGCACGTCTGGCGGATGTACGGCGAACTGGTCCGCGGCGAGCGCGAGAGCTACCGCGTGGAGAAGCCGTACTACCGGCACGACGGCACCGTCCTGTGGACCAACCTGACGGTGTCGCTGCTGCGGGACGCCGACGGGGTGCCGCAGTACCAGCTGGCCCTGATGGAGGACACCACCGAACGCCGGCTGCTGAACCTGCGCCTGCGCTACGAGGCCACCCACGACGCACTGACCGGGCTGCCCAACCGGACGCTGTTCTTCGAACGGCTGGAGAAGGCGCTGAGCGCGACCGGGGACAGCCGCTTCGGCCTGTGCTACCTCGACCTCGACGGCTTCAAGGCGGTCAACGACAGCCTCGGCCACTCGGCGGGGGACCGGCTGCTGGTGGAGGTCGCCGACCGTCTGCAGAGCTGTGCGACCGGCCCCGGCGAGGTGGTCGCCCGGCTGGGCGGGGACGAGTTCGTGGCACTGACCACCGGCTCCGACACCGAGGAGAAGGTGACGGACCTCGCGGTCCGCATCCTCTCCGCCCTGTCCACGCCGATCAGGCTGGAGGGCCGCGAGCTGACGGTCCGGGGCAGCATCGGCATCGTCGAGGGCCGGGCCAGGGAGCGCACCCCGGCCGAGGTCCTGCGCAGCGCGGACATCACGATGTACCGGGCGAAGGCGGCCGGAGGCAACCGCTTCGAATTCGCCGACGCCGAGGCCGACGCCCGCGCCATCACCCGGCACGGCCTGACCAACGCCCTGCCCGCGGCGCTGGAACGCGGCGAGTTCTTCATCGAGTACCAGCCGCTGGTGCACATGCACGACGGCAGCGTGCACGGCGCCGAGGCGCTGGTGCGCTGGTCGCACCCGCAGTACGGGGTCCTCGGCCCGGACCGATTCATCCCGCTCGCGGAGCGCACCGGGCTGATCGTGCCCCTCGGCCGCTGGGTCCTGGAAGAGTCCGTCCGACAGGCCCGCAACTGGCAGCGCCAGCACGGCGGGGCGTCCCTGCGGATCAACGTCAACCTCTCGCCGACCCAGCTGCACCACCCCGGCCTGGTCGCCGACACCGTGGCCGTGCTGGAGAAGTCCGGCCTCGCCCCCGGCGCGCTGTGCCTGGAGGTCACCGAGTCGGCCCTGATCGGCGCGGACGACGAACTCCTCGAACCGCTGCGCCGCCTCGCCGCCCTCGGCGTGGACATCGCGCTCGACGACTTCGGCACGGGCTACTCGAACCTCGCCAACCTGCGCCGCCTGCCGGTCAGCGTCCTGAAGCTGGACCGCTCCTTCACCCAGGGGATGCAGCAGCAGCCGGCCAACCCGGTCGACGTCAAGATCGTGGAGGGCATCGTCGCCCTGGCGCACAGCCTCGAACTCGCCGTCACGGTCGAGGGCGTGGAGACCGGGGCCCAGGCGGCCCAACTGCGCGCCCTCGGCTGCGACACCGCCCAGGGCTGGTACTACGCCCGCCCCGGCGCCCCCGACCGCATCCACACCCTGTCCCTCTCGGACGCGGTGCCCACCCCTTCCTGACGCTGCCCACGCCCCCCCAGCCCGCCCCGGCCGCTCGCCTGTGAAGGCGGCCCCGCGGCCGGGCCCGCGGGGCCGGGGGCCTGTCCTGCGGCCGGGTCCCGCAGCTGGGGTCCCGCGCCCGGGTCCCGCAGCTGGGGTCCCGCGCCCGGGTCCCGCAGCTGGGGTCCCGCGCCCGGGTCCCGCGCCCGGGTCCCGCGCCCGGGTCCCGCGCCCGGGTCCCGCGCCCGGGTCCCGCGCCCGGGCCCCGGGGCCGGGTCCGTCCGCCTGGTCCCGCTGCCTGGGTCCCGCAGCCCGGGGTCGGTCAGTCCAGGCCTGCCTCCGTTCCGACGCCCGGCTCGCGGACCGCCGCCAGCACCCGCTCCATCCGCCGGGTGGTGTCCGCCAGCAGCGCCTCCGCCACCGGCAGGCGCTCCGCCTCGTAGGAGTCGAGTACCCGCTCCCGTTCCCCGGCCTGCCCGGTGAGAGCGGCGGCCAGGGTCCGGCCGAGGGCGGTCGCGTCCTGGATGCCGGTGTTCATGCCGAGTCCGCCGGCTATGGGGTGGACGTGCGCGGCGTCTCCGGCGAGGAAGGCCCGGCCCTCCCGTATCCGGGCGGCCTTACGGACGTTGACCCGCCAGGACGACAGCCAGGTGGGCTCCGCCAACAGGATCCCGGGCATCCGGGCGTGCCGGTCGAACAGCCTCTGGAAACTCTCCAGCGAGGGTGGCAGCGGCTCGCCCCGCTCGTCCAGCTCCCGCGAGGCCTGGAGCTGGAAGCTCTCGGTCCCCGGTATCGGGCACAACAGCACGCCGCCACCGTCCGAGGTGAACCACTGGTGCCAGAACTCCCGGCTCAGCCCAGGCGCCGTCACGTCCCCCAGCACCATGACCTCCTCCTCGGCCGTGCTCCCCTCGAAGGGGATTCCGAGGAGCCCCCGGGTCGTGCTGCGGCCGCCGTCACAGCCGGCGAGATAGCGGCTCCGGACGGCCCGGCCGTCCGCGAGCCGTGCGGTCACCCCCGTCGCGTCCTGGCTGATCCCGGCCAGCCGGGCCCCGTACTCGACCCGTACGCCGAGCTCCGCGAGCCGTTCGCGCAGCACCTCCTCGACCTGCCACTGGCCGATGAGCAGGCCGTCGCCCAGGGTGGTGTCGCTGATGTGCGCGCCGTCGAAGTACTTGCGGAGGGTCACCCTCGCGCGGCCGACGGCCGTCATGCGCTCGGCGACCCCCAGCGGCCCGAAGGCCTCGATGCTGTCCGGCGTGAGGCCCTTCCCCCGGGATTCACGGTGCGGGGCCGTGCGTTGCTCGAGGATCCGCACGCCTGCGCCGCGGCGGGCGAGGTCGCAGGCCAGGGTGAGTCCGGTGGGGCCGGAGCCCGCGATCACTACGTCGGTCATCGGAAGTCCTCTCGTCGCGTTGATGTCTCAAGGAAAGCCGCTCCCCGAGAAAAAAGCAACCCGGTTAAAAAAATAACTCGGTCACGAATTCGTGGTAGGGTGTGAGGCATGGACAACACGACGGGTCTGCGCGAGAACAAGAAGCTGCGTACGCGTCGCCGACTGGCGGCCACGGCGCTGGAGCTCTTCCTGGAACGGGGCTTCGACGCCGTCTCGGTGGCTGATGTCGCCGCGGCGGCGGAGGTTTCCAAACCCACGCTCTTCCGGTACTTCCCGAGCAAGGAGGACCTGGTGCTGGACAGATTCGCCGACCATCAGGACGAAGCAGCGCGCATCGTGCGCGAACGGCCGCCCGGGCAGGGGCCGGTCGGGGCCGTCCACGCGCACTTCCTCGCCGCCCTCGACCGGCGGGACCCCATCACAGGGCTCTGCGACCATCCCGATGTCCTGGCGTTCCAGCGGCTCCTCTACTCCACCGCGAGCCTGGAGTCGCGCATCGCCCTCTACAGCGCCCGCGAGGTGGAGCTGCTCGCCGCGGTGCTCGAAGCCGAGTCCACACCATCGCTCACCGCCCGCCTCGCGGCGCTGCACCTGGTGACGGTCCGCCAGGAGCTTGGCCGGGAGAACTGGCGCCGGATCGATGCCGGCCGCAGCGCCGACGAGGCCTACCCGGCGGCCGTGGCCGACGCCGACGGAGCCTTCGCGATGCTCGCCGACGGGCTCGACCGGGCCCTGCCCATACGCACCGCCTGACCGCACCGGGCCGACCGCACGACGCCGACCGCACGGGGCTGGCCGCACCCGGCCGACCGCACCCGGCCGACCGCATCCGGCCGACCGCGCCGGGCTGGCCCTACGGGTCCGAGCGGCGGGACCGGGTGGCTGACGTGACTGGACTGGCAGGCGTGACCAGGCAGGCCGACGCGACCGGGCCGACCGGCGGGGACCGGGTGGCTGACGTGACTGGGCTGCAGGCGTGACCGGGCTGGCCAGGCGCGACCGGCCGCCCGCACCGGTCAGCCGACCAGGATGCGCTTCAGCTCGCGTGCCGCGCGCGGGGGTGCCACGTCCGTGCGGTGGGCCAGGGCGATCGTGCGGCGCAGGGGGGAGCCCGCCAGCGGGGTGGCCCGCAAGCCCGGCCCGGCGTGGTCCACCACCATCGCCGGGACCACCGCGATGCCGAGCCCCGCCCGTACGAAGCCCAGGACCGCGTCCATCTCCCCGCCCTCCACGGTGAACACCGGCTCGAAGCCCTCCGCGCGGCAGGCCGTCACGGTCAGCTCCCGCAGGTCGTAGCCGTGGCGGAACATCACCATCGGCTGGTCGCGCAGCCCGGAAATGGTCAGCGCCCCGCCGCCGCCGGGCGCCGGCAGCTCCGCCGAGGAGACCACCACCAAGTCCTCGGTCAGCAGTTCCACGGTGGTCAGCGCGGGAGCCGAGGGCGGCAGCGGCAGTGCGATCAGGGCCAGGTCCAGAGCCCCGCGCGCCAGTTCCCGTACGAGGTCGAGGGAGCCGCTCTCCTCGATCAGCAGCTCGATCCCCGGATGCGCGGTGTGGAAGGCGCGCAGCACGGCCGGCAGCAGGCCCGTGCACACGCTCGGAGTGGCGCCCAGCCTCACCCGCCCGCGCCGCAGCTGCGCAAGCTCCTGCACCTCCAGCCGCGCGGTGTCCGCGTCCGCCAGGATCCGCCGGGCCAGGGGCAGGAGCGTCTCACCGGCGTCGGTGAGCGTGATGTTGCCCCGGGCGCGACTGAAGAGCTCGGCGCCGAGTTCCCGTTCGAGCGCCTTGATCTGCTGGGAGAGCGAGGGCTGGGCCACGTGCACCCGCTCCGCGGCCCGGGTGAAATGCAGGGTCTCGGCGACGGCCACGAAGTACAGGAGTTGCTGGAACTGCATCCGTCCAGGATAGAGGTGGCGATAGGCATTCCCTATCGATATGAGCCCCATCATGTCTTGGACCTTTCGGGACCTTGGTCCTTACCGTCAGGGACATGGCTCTGGCAACGCGGACGGGCCGACGGCCGTCCACCACGCGCACGCTCTGGGACTCGTCCGTCGGCAAGAAGTCCGTGATGGCCGTGTCCGGCTTGATCATGCTCGGCTACCTCGTCGTGCACATGTTCGGCAACCTCAAGATCTTCTTCGGGGCGGACGAGTTCAACGGCTACGCCCACTGGCTGCGCACCCTCGGCTCGCCCTTCCTGCACTACGAGTGGGCGCTGTGGACCGTCCGCGTGGTGCTGCTCGCCGCGGTCGTCGGACACGGGGTGTCCGCCTACCAGCTGAGCCGCCGCGGCATCGCGGCCCGCCCCGTGAAGTACGCCCACAAGCGCCGCCGCGCGAGCTACGCCACCCGCACCATGCGCTGGGGCGGCATCATCCTCGCCCTGTTCATCGTCTGGCACCTCCTCGACCTGACCACGCTCACGGTCAACGAGCGCGCCTGGGCCGGTCACCCGTACGAGAACGTCCTGGCCACCTTCTCCACCTGGTACGGGAACACGATCTACATCGTGGCGATGGCCGCCGTCGGACTGCACGTCCGGCACGGCTTCTGGAGCGCCGCCCAGACCCTCGGCGCGGGCAGCGCCCGGCTCGAGCGGACGCTCAAGTTCCTGGCCAATGCCCTTGCCGTAGCCCTCTTCGCGGGCTTCGTGTCCGTCCCCGTAGCCGTCATGACCGGAGTGGTGAACTGACCATGAGCGCACACACGCACCCCGCGCGGTACGCGGACCACACCACCGGCGCGCCCCTCGCCGACACCAAGGCCCCCGAAGGCCCGATCGCGGACCGCTGGGACCGCCGCCGCTTCGAGGCCAAGCTCGTCAACCCCGCCAACCGCCGCAAGCACACCGTCATCGTCGTCGGCACCGGCCTCGCCGGCGGATCCGCGGGCGCCACCCTCGCCGAACAGGGCTACCGCGTCATCCAGTTCTGCTACTCCGACTCCCCGCGCCGGGCCCACTCCATCGCCGCCCAGGGCGGCATCAACGCCGCCAAGAACTACCGCAACGACGGCGACTCGGTGCACCGCCTCTTCTACGACACCGTCAAGGGCGGCGACTTCCGCGCCCGCGAGTCCAACGTCCACCGCCTCGCCCAGATCTCCGTGGAGATCATCGACCAGTGCGTGGCCCAGGGCGTCCCCTTCGCCCGCGAGTACGGCGGGCTCCTCGACACCCGCTCCTTCGGCGGCGTCCAGGTCTCCCGCACCTTCTATGCCCGCGGCCAGACCGGCCAGCAGTTGCTCCTCGGCGCCTACCAGGCCCTCTCCCGGCAGATCGCCGCGGGCAACGTGGAGATGCACGCCCGCACCGAGATGCTCGACCTGATCGTGGTCGGCGGAGTGGCCCGCGGCATCGTGGCCCGCGACCTGATCACCGGCGAGATCTCCACGTACCACGCCGACGCGGTGGTCCTGGCGAGCGGCGGCTACGGGAACGTCTTCTACCTCTCCACCAACGCCATGAACTCCAACGCGACCGCCGTCTGGCGGGCGCACCGCCGCGGCGCCTGGTTCGCCAACCCCTGCTTCACCCAGATCCACCCCACCTGCATCCCGCGCACCGGCGAGCACCAGTCCAAGCTCACCTTGATGAGCGAGTCCCTGCGCAACGACGGCCGCATCTGGGTCCCCAAGGCCAAGGGCGACACCCGCCCCGCGGCCGACATCCCCGAGGCGGAGCGCGATTACTACCTGGAGCGGATCTACCCCTCCTTCGGCAACCTCGTGCCCCGCGACATCGCCTCCCGCGCCGCCAAGAACGTCTGCGACGAGGGCCGCGGCGTCGGCCCCGGCGGCCAGGGCGTCTACCTCGACTTCGCCGACGCCATCCGCCGCATGGGACGGGACAAGGTCGCCGAGAAGTACGGCAACCTCTTCGAGATGTACGAGCGGATCACCGCCGAGAACCCCTACGAGGTCCCCATGCGGATCTACCCCGCCGTGCACTACACGATGGGCGGCCTCTGGGTCGACTACGACCTCCAGACCACCGTGCCCGGCCTGTTCGCCATCGGCGAGGCCAACTTCTCCGACCACGGAGCCAATCGGCTCGGCGCCTCCGCGCTGATGCAGGGCCTCGCCGACGGCTACTTCGTCCTGCCGTCCACGATCAACGACTACCTGGCGCGGCACCCGCACCAGGACACCGTCGACGACACCCACCCCGAGTCCGTGGCCGTCGTACGCGAGACCCGCGAACGGCTCGCGCGCCTGCTCGCCGTCGACGGCGACCGCACCCCCCACTCCTTCCACCGCGAGATCGGTGAACTCATGTGGGAGTACTGCGGGATGGCCCGCACCGAGGAAGGCCTGCGCAAGGCGCTCGACCGGATCCCCGAGATCCGCGAGGAGTTCTGGCGGCGCGTCAAGGTCCCCGGTCGCGGCGAGGAGTTCAACCAGTCGCTCGAGAAGGCCAACCGCATCGTCGACTACCTGGAACTCGCCGAGCTGATGTGCCTCGACGCGCTCCACCGCGCCGAGTCCTGCGGAGGCCACTTCCGCGAGGAGTCCCAGACCCCGGAGGGCGAGGCCGAACGGCGCGACGAGACCTTCTCCTACGCCGCGGCCTGGGAGTTCACCGCCCCCGGCGCCGCCCCCGTCCTGCACAAGGAAGACCTCGTCTTCGAGTACGTCCACCCCACCCAGCGGAGCTACGCATGAAGCTCACCCTGCGCGTCTGGCGCCAGCAGAACCCCGGCACCCCGGGCGCCATGGCCTCCTACGAGGTCGACGGCATCTCCCAGGACATGTCCTTCCTGGAAATGCTCGACACCCTCAACGAGGACCTCATCCTGCGCGGTGAGGACCCCGTCGCCTTCGACCACGACTGCCGCGAAGGCATCTGCGGAGCATGCAGCCTCGTCATCAACGGCGATGCCCACGGCCCCGAGCGCACCACCACCTGCCAGCTCCACATGCGCTCCTTCGCCGACGGCGACACCATCGACGTCGAGCCCTGGCGGGCCGCCGCCTTCCCGGTGGTCAAGGACCTCGTCGTCGACCGGAGCGCCTTCGACCGCATCATCCAGGCCGGCGGCTACATCACCGCCCCCACCGGCTCCGCCCCGGAGGCCCACGCCACGGCCGTGCCCAAGGCCACCGCCGACCACGCCTTCGAGCACGCCGAGTGCATCGGCTGCGGAGCCTGTGTGGCGGCCTGCCCCAACGGCTCGGCGATGCTCTTCACCTCCGCCAAGGTCAACCACCTCAACGTGCTCCCGCAGGGTTCGCCCGAGCGCGAGACGCGGGTACTGGACATGGTGGCCCGGATGGACGAGGAGGGCTTCGGCGGCTGCACGCTGACCGGCGAGTGCGCCACGGCCTGCCCGAAGGGCATACCGCTGCCGTCGATCGCCGCGATGAACAAGGAGTGGCTGCGCGCGGTCCGCAAGGGCTGACCGTACGGCTGCCCATGCGCGTGCCCGTACGGCTGCCCGTACGGCTGCCCGTGCGCGTGCTCGTACGGGCAGCCCGCCCCGCGCGGTGCCGCCCGGGGCTGATCGGACCATCGGATGGGCCGACCGGGCGTTCGTGGCGGGCGGTAGGCCGCGCCGCGCCCCGGCGGCGCCCCGCCGTCGGAGACAGTGGGCCCCATGCCACACGCCCCCGCCGGGTCCGGACCGCGCCGCAGAGCCGTGCTGGCCGCCGCCCTCGCCCCCCTGGCGGGAGCCGGGTGCGCGGCCGAGGAGAAGCCCAGCCACCCCGCCCCCGGCGCACCGGCCGTGGCCAGGGACGCCCTGGTGATGGTGATCCGGCACGCGGAGAAGCCGTACGCCGGCGCCACCGGCGAGGACGAAGAGGGCAACGAGGACCCGGGCTTCCTCGCCGGCCGGGGCTGGCGCCGCGCCGAGGAACTCCCGCGCCTGTTCCAGCAGGCCCGAGGCCCCGTCCTGCCCCGCCCCGCGGCGGTGTTCGCCGCCGGCGGCCGGGCGGGAGCCCCGGAGCGCTGCCGGCAGACCGTGACGGCCCTGGCCACGGCGCTGCGCACCCCCGTCCGCAGCGAGTTCGCCGTCGGCGCCGAACCGGCCCTGGCCCGTGCCGCGCTGGCCGCCGCCATGCCCGTCCTCATCTGCTGGGAGCACAGCGGCATCCCCCGCCTGGTCCGGGCCCTCGGCGCCCACGAGGTGCTCGGCGTCCCCGCGTCCTGGCCCGACCGCCACGACCTCGTCTGGATGTTCACCCGCCGCCAGGGCCGCTGGAGCTTCCGCGAACTGCCGCAGCAGCTGCTGCCCGGGGACGCGTAGACGCCTCTCAGGGATGTCGATCAGGCAAGACGCGACTTTGACGCCACAGCACTAGGTCCTGTCCGGGCGATCTTCGTGGATCAGCCCGCGTCGTCTGGTGCGGTGCATCGCAAGGCGGAGGATCGCAGCTCGTACTTGGCCGTACTCGCGCGGTCCGACAACGCGGCGAGGTGCCGTGCCGGGCGGCGCGGGCCCGCGAAGATCGCCCGGACAGGGCCTAGAGCAGGGCGCGCGCCAGGTAGCCCGCCGTGCGGGTGCCGGTTGCTGCCGCCACCTCCGAGGGGGTGCCCGCCGCCACGATCCTGCCGCCCTCCGTGCCGCCGCCCGGGCCCAGGTCGATGACCCAGTCCGCGCCCGCCACCACCGACATGTCGTGCTCCACGACCACCACCGAATGCCCGGCGTCCACCAGCCCGTGCAACTGGCCTAGCAGCACCCGTACATCGGCCGGATGCAGCCCCGTCGTCGGCTCGTCCAGCAGGTACAGCGTGTGGTCCCGGCGCAGCCGCTGGAGCTCCGTCGCCAGCTTGATCCGCTGCGCCTCCCCGCCCGACAGCTCCGTCGCCGGCTGCCCCAGCCGCAGGTACCCCAGCCCGATGTCCTCCAGCGCCCGCAGGCTGCGTGCCGCCGCAGGGACCTCCGCGAAGAAGTCGGCCGCGGACTCCACCGTCAGCCCCAGTACCTCGGCGATGTTCAGCCCCGCGTACCGGACCTCCAGGGTCTCGGCGTTGTACCGGGCGCCGGCGCACTCCGGGCACGGGGCGTACGTACTCGGCAGGAAGAGCAGCTCCACCGAGACGAACCCCTCGCCCTGGCAGGTCTCGCACCGGCCGCCCGCCACGTTGAAGGAGAAGCGGCCCGCCTTCCAGCCGCGCGCCCTGGCCTCCGGCGCCGCCGTGAAGAGCTTGCGCACCACGTCGAACAGCCCGGTGTAGGTGGCCAGGTTGGACCGCGGGGTCCGGCCGATCGGCTTCTGGTCCACCTCCACCAGCCGCCGTACGGGGAACCCGGGCTCGGCGAGCCGGTCCGCGACCTCCCGGGCGAGCGCCTGCCCGACCAGTGTGGACTTGCCGGACCCCGACACCCCGGTCACGGCGGTGAACACCCCGAGGGGGAACAGCGCGTCCACGTTCCGCAGGTTGTGCCGGTCGACGCCGTGCAGCCGCACCGCGCCCGTCGCCTTCCGCACCGGCCGCGGCGACGCACCACGTGCGGCCCCGTCCGCCGGGAAGAGGTGGCGCGCCGTCGCCGACAGCGCCACGCCCGCCAGCTGCCGCGGAGGCCCGCTGTAGAGCACCTGCCCGCCGTGCTCCCCGGCCAGCGGGCCGACGTCCACCAGCCAGTCCGCGTGCCGCACCACGTCGAGGTGGTGCTCCACGACGAACACCGTGTTCCCGGCCTCCTTGAGCCGGTCCAGTACGCCGAGCAGGGCCTCGGTGTCGGCCGGGTGCAGCCCCGCCGAGGGCTCGTCCAGGACGTACACCACCCCGAACAGCCCCGACCGCAGCTGCGTCGCCAGCCTGAGCCGTTGCAGCTCGCCCGCGGACAGGGTGGGCGCCGTACGGTCCAGGCTCAGATAGCCGAGCCCGAGCTCCACGACCGGGCCGATCCGGGACCGCAGGTCCTCGGCGAGCACCCGGGCCGCCTCGCCGTCCACGTGCGCGGAGGCGAGTACGCCGTCCAGCTCGGTCAGGGGCAGCCCCGCCAGCTGGGCGATCGTACGCCCCGCGAAGGTCACGGCCAACGCCTCGGGCCGCAGCCTGCGCCCTTCGCACACCGGACACGGCGAATCGGCGAGGAACCGCTCGGCGCGGGCCCGCAGGGTGGGGCTCTTGCTGTCGGAGAAGGTCCGCATCACATAGCGGTGGGCGCTCATGTACGTGCCCTGGTAAGGCCGTTGGATGCGGTCGGCCTCCCGCACCGGGTGCACGGTGACCACCGGCTGCTCCTCGGTGAACAGGATCCACTCACGGTCCTTCGCCGGCAGTTCCCGCCAGGGCCGGTCGACGTCGTGGCCGAGCGTCTCCAGGATGTCCCGCAGGTTCTTGCCCTGCCAGGCGCCCGGCCATGCGGCGATGGCACCTTGACGGATCGACAGTTCCACGTCCGGAACGAGGAGTTCCTCGCTGGTCCGGTGGATCCGGCCGAGCCCGTGGCAGGAAGGGCAGGCGCCCGCCGCGGTGTTGGGGGAGAAGGCGTCGGAGTCGAGCCGTTCGGCCCCCGGGGGGTAGGTGCCCGCCCGGGAGTACAGCATCCGCAGGGAGTTGGACAGCAGGGTGACCGTACCGACCGAGGAGCGCGAGCCGGGGGAGGAGCGGCGCTGCTCCAGTGAGACGGCGGGCGGCAGGCCGGTGACGGAGTCCACCTTCGGGGCGCCGACCTGGTGGATGAGGCGCCGCGCGTACGGGGCCACGGACTCGAAGTAGCGGCGCTGGGCCTCTGCGTAGAGCGTGCCGAAGGCGAGCGAGCTCTTCCCGGAGCCGGAGACGCCGGTGAAGACGGTCAGCGCGTCGCGCGGGATGTCCACGTCGACGCCGCGCAGGTTGTGTTCCCGGGCGCCCCGGACGCGGACGTAGGGATCGCGGGCATGCGCATCACCGGCGTGACCGGCGTGACCGGCGTGACCGGCGTACGGATCGCGGCCGCCGGGCGCGTGGACGGCGGGCACACGGGTGCCGGGTTCACGGGTGCCGGGCTCGCGGTCGGAAGGCTCACGGACGCCGGGCTCGCGGCCGGCGGAAGGATCGGCGGGCTGGTGCATTCGCCCTATTTTAGGGCCCGGGCGGGTGACGGCACGCGGGGGAGTCCGGCGATCCGGGCCAGCCGCCCGAAGGAGTCCAGCAGTGCCGTCCGGTCGTAGGTGGACGTGGTGACCAGCAGCTCGTCCGCCCCGGTCAGCCCGGCGACCTCGGACAGCTCCGCCGCGACCTCCTCCTGCGTGCCGTGGATGTGCCCGGCGAGGGCGCGTTCGTACAGGTCCCGCTCCTTCGGGGGCATGGCCAGGGCCTCGATCTCCTCGGCGGGGCGCAGCGGCGGGAAGCTGCCTCGGGTGCGCGAGTACGCGAGGGACCAGGCCTCCGGGACCAGGATCCGCCGGGCCTCCGCTGCCGTGGCCGCGACCGCCACGGTCCCGGAGACCACGACGTACGGCTCGGCGCCCCGGGCGGAGGGGCGGAACTCCCCGCGGTACCTCTCGACCACCTCCGCGACCCGCTCCCGGGCCCGCAGGTCGCCGACCACCAGCGGCAGCCCGGCCCGGGCGGCGATCGCGGCGCCCTCCCCGGTGGCCAGCACGTAGGCCGGTATCCGCAGGCCTTCGGCGGGCCGGGCATGCACCTCGGGGTGGGCCTGCTGGGTGCCGTCGAGCCAGCCCAGCAGCTCGGACAGCTGCTCCTCGAAGCGGTCGGCGTCCTCGACCTCGCGGCCCAGCGCGCGCCGGATGCCGTTGGTGAAGCCGACCGAGCGGCCGAGGCCCATGTCGATCCGGCCCGGGAAGAGGGATTCCAGGACCCCGAACTGCTCCGCGACCACCAGCGGCTGGTGGTTGGGCAGCATCACCCCGCCCGTGCCGACCCGGATCCGCCGGGTCGCTCCGGCGACGGCGGCCGCCAGCACGGTCGGCGCGGAACCGGCTACTCCGGGCACGCTGTGGTGCTCCGAGACCCAGAAGCGGTGGTAGCCGAGCCCCTCGGCCGCGCGGGCCAGTTCCAGGGTGTCGCGAAGGGCCTGCGGGGCCGAGTGGCCCTCGCGGATGCGGGACCGGTCGAGGACGGAGAGTTTTCGGATCACACCGTTCTCAACGCCCGGGACCCGCCAGGATTCCCCGGCCTACTCTGGGGCGCATGAGTGAGATCAACAACCGTCGGCCGCTCGCCGTCTTCGACATCGACAACACCCTGGCCGACACCGCGCACCGCCAGCACTTCCTGGAGCGCCGCCCCCGGGACTGGAGCGGCTTCTTCGGTGCGGCCCCGGCCGATCCGCCGCTCGCGCGCGGCGTGGCGCTGGCGGTGGAGAGCGCCGCGGACTGCGAGGTGGTGTACCTGACCGGGCGTCCGGAGCGCTGCCGGGCGGACACGGCGGACTGGCTCAGCCGGCACGGGCTGCCCGAGGGACGGGTGTGGATGCGCGGCAACCAGGACCGGCGGCCCGCCCGCACCACGAAGCTGGAGGTCCTCCAGCGGATCGCCCGGGGCCGGGAGGTGCGCGTACTCGTCGACGACGACGAGCTGGTCTGCCAGGCGGCCCGGGAGGCCGGCTTCCGTGTGGTGCGGGCGGACTGGGCGCAGGACGCGCCGGAACTCAAGGCCGCCCAGGAGCGCGAGGGCCGGACCTGAGGCCGCCGGCGCCGGTCCGTCCGCGGTGCTCCGTCCGCGGCAATCGGACGGCGGCAATCGGACGGCGGCAACCGGACGGCGGCAACCGGACGGCGGCAATCGGACGGCGGCAACCGGACGGCGGCCATCGGACGGCGGCAGTCGGTCCGCGGCGGCCGGTCCCCGCCGGTCGGTCGCCCGGTCAGTCCTCGCCTTCGAGGCGGAAGCCGACCTTCAGTCCGACCTGGTAGTGCGCGATCTCACCGTTCTCGATGTGCCCGCGCACCTGCACGACCTCGAACCAGTCCAGGTTCCGCACGGTCTGGCCCGCCCGGGCGATGCCGTTGCGGATGGCCTGATCGATGCCCTCGTGAGAGGTGCCGACGAGCTCGGTCACCCGGTACGTGTGGTTGGACATAGGGGTCTCCCGACGCTGGGGGGCTTTTGCCTTGTTCTACGGTGCCCCAGTAAGTCCGGCTCCGCGAACTTTGCGTGAACAATCCTGAGCCGAAGGCCCTTGACCCGCCCATTGGTCTATGCCAATTTCAAGCCATCTGAGATCCGTCCCCAGAAGGTGACCTTCGTGAAGATGCGCTTCCTCGCCCTGTGCACCGCCCTCGCGGCCGCGACCGCCCTCACCGGCTGCAGCCAGTTGGCCGGCTCCGGCGGAGGGTCGCAGAAGGTGACGCTCTGGCTGATGAAGGGCAGCGCCTCGGACGACTTCATCGAGAAGTTCACCGAGTCCTTCGAGAAGGAGCACCCCGGCACCGACCTCGACGTCAGGATCCAGGAGTGGACGGGCATCGGCGACAGGGTCAACGCCGTGCTCGACGGCACGAGCAAGGAGAGCGCCGACGTCATCGAGGTCGGCAACACCCAGGTGGCCCAGTACATCGAGACCGGCGGGCTCTCCGAACTCACCCTCGAGGGCCTGCGCGAGTGGGGCGGCAAGGACTGGCTCAAGGGCCTGTCCGACCCGGGAAGCGTCGACGGGGCCCAGTACGGCGTTCCCTGGTACGCCGCCAACCGTCTGGTGATCTACAACAAGGAGCTCTTCGCCAACGCCGGCGTCAAGACCCCGCCCAAGAACCGCCAGGAGTGGATCCAGGCCACCCAGAAGCTCGACAAGGGCGATCAGCAGGGCATTTACCTCGCCGGCCAGAACTGGTACGTCCTCGCCGGTTTCATCTGGGACGAGGGAGGCGAACTCGCCGTCGAGGCCGGCGGCCAGTGGGTCGGCACCCTCGACGAGGAGAAGGCCCTGGCCGGCATGGAGTTCTACAAGCAGCTGCAGGCCCTCGGCGACGGCCCCAAGAACGCCGACGAGGAGACGCCCCCGCAGTCCCAGGTCTTCGCCCGGGGCCAGGTCGCCCAGATCATCGCCCCGCCCGGCCAGGCCGCCGAGATCGAGGCGGCCAACCCCGCGCTGAAGGGGAAGCTCGGCTTCTTCCCGATCCCCGGCAAGAGCTCCGACAAGGCGGGCTCCGTCTTCACCGGCGGCTCCGACCTGATCATCCCGGAGCGGACCCGGCAGCGCGCCGCCGCGGTGGACGTGATCACGGCCCTGGTCAGCGAGAAGTGGCAGACCGAGCTGGCCCGCACGATGAGCTACGTGCCGAACAAGACCACCCTCGCGCACATCGTCGAAGGCAACGAGGGCGCCGCCAACATGGCCCCCGGCGCCGCCCAGGGCAGGGCCACGCCCAAGTCCCCCCGCTGGGCCGAGGTCGAGGCCGACAACCCCATCAAGCCGTTCATGACGGCCGTGCTCACCGGACAGGACCCGAAGCAGGCCGCCCGGACCGCCTCGGACTCGATCAGCAAGGTGCTCAGCTCCGACCGCTGAGTTCAGCGTCCGCACATCCAAGAGCCGCTGGGCTGTCATGTCGAATCCAGCCGGTCACGGAAGAAGTAAAGGAGCCAGGCCGCACACCTGCCGGCCTGGCCCTCCGTGCCCGGATCAGGAGCCGCCATGACCATCGCCCCCCTGTCCCCGTCCGCCCTTCCCCCGGCCACCACCCCCCTCCCCACTCCCCTCCCCACTCCCCTCCCCGCCGCCGCCCCCGTCTCCGTCCCCGCGCAGTCCCCGCTGCGCCCGGTCCGGGCCGCCGGCACCACCGAGGCCGACGACCCCCGCTACGCCGTACGGGTGGCCCGCGACGAGGACGAGGTGCGCGCCGCCCAGCGGCTGCGCCACCAGGTCTTCGCCGGAGAGCTCGGCGCCCGCCTCGACGGACCCGAGCCGGGCCTGGACTCCGACGCCTTCGACGCGTACTGCGACCACCTCCTCGTCATCGAGGAGGAGACCGAGCAGGTCGTCGGCACCTACCGGCTCCTGCCCCCGGAGCGCGCGGCCGTCGCCGGGCGCCTCTACTCCGAGGGCGAATTCGACCTCTCCGCCCTCGCGCCCATCCGCCCCGACCTGGTCGAGGTCGGCCGCTCCTGCGTCCACCCCGACCACCGCAACGGCGCCGTCATCGCCCTGATCTGGGCCGGCCTCGCCCGCTACATGGACCGCTCCGGGCACAACTGGCTCGCGGGCTGCTGCTCGATACCGCTCGCCGACGGCGGGGTCCTGGCCGCCGCCACCCGCGAGGCCGCCCTGGCCCGCGCCTTCGCCCCCCAGGAGTACCGGGTCACCCCCCACCTCCCCTGGAACCCCGAGGGCATCACCTTCCCCGCCCGCATGGAGCTGCCCCCGCTGCTGCGCGGCTACCTGCGCCTGGGCGCCTGGGTGTGCGGCGAGCCCGCCCTCGACGCCGAGTTCGGATGCGCCGACCTGTACGTGCTGCTCTCGCTGCGCCGCACGAACCCGCGGTACCTCAAGCACTTCCTCTCGCTCGCCCCGAACGCATGAGCGTCTGGCTGCCCACCTCGCCCTGCACCCCCGAGGCCTGCACCGGCCACGAGGGGCGCACCGCGAGCGTCCCGCACGCGGTACTGAGGCTCGTCGCCGCCGTCGCCCTGATCCTCCTCGGGATCCTGGGCGCCCCGCCGGTCCGGCTGCTGCCGGCCGGCCCCCGGCACGTGGTGGTGCGGGCCTGGTCGGCCGCGCTGGTACGGGCCTTCGGCATACGGATCACCGTGCTGGGAAACCCCGGCCCGGACGGCGGCCGCCTGGTCGTCGCCAACCACATCTCCTGGCTGGACATCCCCCTCGTCGCCGCGGTCCTGCCCTGCCGGATGCTGGCCAAGAGCGACATCCGCGGCTGGCCGGTGCTCGGCCGGCTCGCCGGAGGGGCCGGCACCCTCTTCATCGAACGCGACCGGATCCGCGCCCTGCCCGCCACCGTCGAGGCCGTCACCCGCGCCCTGCTGGCCGGCGACAGGGTCACCGTCTACCCCGAGGGCTCCACCTGGTGCGGGCGCGCCCGGGGCACCTTCCGCAGGGCCGCCTTCCAGTCGGCCCTGGACGCACGGGTCCCCGTACAGCCCGTACGCCTCGCCTACCTGGGCTCCGACGGGAAGCCGGCCGGGGCGCCGGCCTTCGTCGGCGACGATCCGCTGACCACCTCGCTGTGGCGGATCGCCCGGTCGCGCGGGGTACGGGCCGAGGTCCGGCTGCTGCCGCGGATCCCGCCGGGCCGGTACGCGGACCGGCGGGACCTCGCGGCAGCCGCTCAGCGGGCGGTGGCGGCGGCCGATCCCGCGCCGCCCGCACTGCCGGGCATCCCCGGTCAGCCCACCCCGCCGTCGGCCACCGACAAGGACAGGGCGAAGCGGCCGGCGGCGTCCGTCCACCAGTGAGTCAACTCCATCCCGGCGGCGGCCAGTTCCTTGCGCACGCCGTCCTCACGGAACTTCGCCGAGATCTCCGTCAGGATCTCCTCACCCGCCGCGAACGGCACGACCAGGTCCAGGGCCCGGATCTTCACCAGCACCTCCGACCGGGCCCGCAGCCGCATCTCGATCCACTCCTGCTCCCGGTTCCACAGCGCCACGTGGGCGAAGTCGGCGGTGTGGAAGTCCCCGCCCAGCTCCCGGTCGATGACGGCCAGCACGTTCTTGTTGAACTCGGCCGTCACACCCCGCGCGTCGTCGTACGCCGCCACCAGCACGGCCTCGTCCTTCACCAGGTCCGTACCCATCATCAGCGCGTCCCCGGGTGACAGCATCGCCCGTACGGACGCCAGGAACACGGCCCGCTCCGGCGGCAGCAGGTTCCCGACCGTGCCGCCCAGGAACACGACCAGCCGCGGCCCGGGGGAGTCCGGCAGGTGCAGCGCCTTGGTGAAGTCGGCCAGCAGGGCGTGCACCCGCAGCCGCGGGTGCTCCGCGAGCAGCGCCTCGGCCGCCCCGGTCAGGGCGCTCTCGCTCACGTCCACCGGGACGTAGGTGTCCAGCGCGGGCATCGCCTCGATCAGGTGCCGGGTCTTCTCCGAGGAGCCGGAACCCAGCTCCACCAGGGTGCGGGCCCCGGTCGCCGCCGCGATCTCGCCCGCCCGCGCCAGCAGGATCTCCCGCTCGGCGCGCGTCGGGTAGTACTCCGGCAAGCGGGTGATCTCCTCGAAGAGCTCACTGCCCCGCGCGTCGTAGAACCACTTCGGCGGAAGGACCTTCGGGGTGTGGGACAGCCCGTGCAGCACATCCGTCCGCAACGCGGCTTCCGCGGTGTGCTCGTCGAGCGTACGGGTCAACTGGAAGTCACTCACAGCACTCCTTCTTCGTGCGCGGTTCCCTTGAGCGGGATCAGCTCGACCCGCGTGCGGGTGGCGGTCAGCAGGGTCCGGTCGGGCACTTCGCACCACCGGGCGTCGTCGTCGTAGGGCTCGGAGGCCACCACCGTGCGCCGGGCCCGCGGGTCGGCCAGGTACCAGAGCGAATCGCCCCAGGCCGTCGCGGAGATCGTGGCCCCGTCCGTCAGCAGCAGGTTCAGCCGGGAGCCGGGCGCGGCCGAGGCCAGCTCCCGGACCGGCTCGGCCAGCGCCGTGCCCAGGTCGTCACCGGCGCGCAGGCGCCGCAGGACCAGCGCCCAGATGAAGGCCGAGTCCGTGCGCGCGGCCAGCCGCAGCAGCTCCGCCGGGGGCAGCCCGGCCGCGAGCGGCGCCGCCGCTTCGGGCCAGTCACGTACCGCCCCGTTGTGGCTGAACAGCCACGGCCCGTCCGCGAACGGGGCCGCGGCGGCTTCCCCGTCGGCCCCCGCCCAGGTGGCGTCCCGTACGGCGGCCAGCATGGCCTCGCTGCGCACCACGCGCGCCAGATCGGCGAAGCCCAGGTCACCCCAGGCCGGCCCGGCCCGCCGGTAGCGGGCGGGTACCGGATCGCCCTCCGCGTACCAGCCGACGCCGAAACCGTCGGCGTTGACCGTGCCGTACCGCTGCCGCCGCGGCTCCCAGGACTGCCGCACCAGCGAATGCTCCGGATCGCTCAGCAGCCGCGCGAGGGCCACCTCCGGCCCCAGATACGCGAGATGACGGCACATCAGGCATCCCTCGCGGTGCGGAAGCCGGAGAATATCTGCCGCCGGACCGGGAGGTCCCAGTTGCGGAAGGTGCCCCGGCAGGCCACCGGGTCCACCGCGAAGGAACCGCCCCGCAGCACCTTGTGCTCCGGCCCGAAGAACACCTCCGAGTACTCGCGGTACGGGAAGGCCCGGAAGCCCGGGTACGGCAGGAAATCGGAGGAGGTCCACTCCCAGACGTCGCCGATCAGCTGACGCACCCCGAGCGCGGACGCCCCGGCCGGGTAGCTGCCCGCGGGGGCCGGGCGCAGGTGGCGCTGCCCGAGATTGGCGTGCGCGGGGGTCGGGTCCGCGTCGCCCCACGGGTAGCGGGTCGAGCGGCCGGTCGCCGGATCGTGCCGGGCGGCCTTCTCCCACTCCGCCTCCGTCGGCAGACGCCGCCCCGCCCAGCGGGCGTAGGCGTCCGCCTCGTACCAGCTGACGTGCAGCACCGGCTCCTCACCGGGCACCGGCTCGGTCACCCCGAAGCGGCGGCGCAGCCAGACGTCGCCCTCGCGGTGCCAGAACAGCGGCGCCCCGATCCCGTGCCCGCGGACCTGGTCCCAGCCCGCCGGGGCCCACCAGCGGGGCTCGCGGTAGCCGCCGTCCGCCATGAACGCCTGGTACGCGGCGTTGGTCACCGGCGTCGTGTCGATCCAGAACGCGGCGGTCTCCCGGACGTGCGCGGGCCGCTCGTTGTCCAGCGACCACGGCTCGGCCGACGTGCCCATCGTGAACGGGCCCGCGGGTACGAGGACTTCCGCGGTGGCGGGCGGCGGACCCTGCGGCGGATCCGGCTCAGGGGACGTCAGCACGGGTGCGCCCGCCCGCAGCTGGTGGGTGATCAGCATCGTCTCGTCGTGCTGCTGCTCGTGCTGCGCGATCATCCCGAAGACGTAGCCCCCGTCGAGCAGGGCGGTGCCCTCCAGCGGGGTCCGCTCCAGCAGGTCGAAGACCCGGCCGCGTACCTCGGCGGCGTACGCACGGGCCTCCGCGGGCCCCAGCAGGGGCAGCTTCGGCCGCTCGGAACGGGGGTGCTCGAAGGCGTCGTAGAGCGGATCGATCTCGGGGCGCATCGATTCGCGCCCGGCGACCTTGCGCAGCAGCCAGAGCTCCTCCATGTTCCCGATGTGCGCCAGGTCCCACACCAGGGGGGACATGAGCGGGGAGTGCTGTGCGGTCAGGTCCTGGTCGCTCACGGCGTCGGTGAGCCCGGCCGTACGGGCCCGGGCCGCGGTCAGCGCGGCGGCGGCCCGCTCCCGCAGGCCCTCCTGGGAGGGGGATTCGGTGGTCACTGACTCGCGTCCTTCCCGGTGGGGCCGTGAGGGGGCCGGTCGTCGGCCGGGCAGCGGCCGCGCAGTACGTAGCGGTCCGCGAAGGCGCCGACCGCGTCCTTCACCCGCGTGCTCGCCCCGAGCCGGGGCAGCGCCTCGGCGGCCGCGCGGAAACCGGCGACGGCGGCGGCGTGCAGCTCCGGATCGGCCAGCCCGTAGCGGGCGGCGGAGCGGTACAGCGGGTTGCGGGGCGAGGGCCCGGCCCCGTACGCGTCGGCCAGCCCCTTGGCCACCCGGTACGCGGACTCGGCGGCCTCCTGGTCGTCGAACAGCGCGTGCACCACGGCCACCGGCACCAGCCAGCCGTCCTCGCCGGGCTGGGCGTCGATCATCCGCAGCTCCAGGTGGCCGCGCGGCCGTACGGGCGGGAACAGCGTGGTCAGGTGGTACTCCAGGTCCTCGGCGGTGGGCGGCCGGGGGCCGCCGGTGCGCAGCCACGAGCGGAAGGTCAGCCCCCGTGGCACCTGCCAGGCCCCGTCCGCGGCGGACCGTACGCACATCACCTCGGTGTCCAGCGCGTGCCGGGTCCACCCGCTGCGCGGCTCCGCGTCCAGCGGCGGGGCGAGGACGCGCCGCTGGTCCAGATCGTTCCAGATGCCCTGGCGGGCGCTGCGCCAGCCCGCGTACGGGCCCTCGGCGGCCGGTGAGTTGGCGAAGGCGGCGACGAGGACCGCGCCCAGCAGGTGAGCCATCCGCCAGCGCCGGCCGTGACCGAGCGGGCCCGGTTCCTCCTGCCCGGCGTCCACGCACACCTGTACGGACGCGGTGGAGCGCATCATGGCGCGCCCGGCGGGGCCGGTGCGGTCGAAGTAGGTTTCCATCGCGTCGTAGCGCGGGCTGTTCAGCAGCCGGCGGTGCGGGCGGCGCGGGTCCGCGCCCAGGCCTTGCAGGATCAGCCCTTGGGCCCGCAGGGCGGCCCGTACGGCGGTGAGGTCCTGCTGGAGGCCGTCGACGCAGCCGGTGAGGCCGGCGGCCGGGGCGGAGCTGAGTTCGAGCTGGCCGCCGGGCTCGACCGTGAGCCGGGAGCGCAGGGGCAGGGCGCGGGCCGCTTCGTGGGCGGCGGCCAGGCGGTCGGGCGGCAGCGGCAGCCAGGGACGTTCGGCGTCCAGCACCAGCCATTCGAGCTCGGAGCCGAGGAGCCGGGGCGGGCCGGTCTTGAAGCAGATACCGCGCAGCAGGTCCTCGGCGGCGTCCTCGGTGAGGGGGGCGGAGGCGGAGTCCGGCGAGTCCGGGGCCGGCGGCCGGACCGGGGCGTCCGCGAGGCGCGGCAGGGCGTCGGCGGGGCGCGGCGGGGCGTTCGGTGCGGGTGAGTCCTGAGGCATGACCGGGATCCTAATCTCCTGTCGCTGACCGAGACTTCACCCCTGACGGCCGCTTCCAGCCGGTCTGGAAAATGCTTTGAGGCATCGGGTCGCGTCGCCGACGATGGCGGTGTGAGCAGCAGATTGCGGGCGATCGCGCGGGAGAACGCGGACCTACTGGAGGCCGGGGGTTACCGGACGGGATCGGGACGGCAGGTCTCCCTCGCCGCCGCCCTGGCGGAAGCCAAGGCAGGAACCAGGATATATGGCCCAAACCGGATCATTCCAGACGGGCAACCGGTGGCCGGAGCCGTGACGACGGCGATCGAGATCACCGGGGAGAGCAGTACGGCGGCCGCCCGCAGGCTCGCCGTGGACGGCTCGCGTGCGGTGCCCGTGGCGGTCCTGAACTTCGCCTCGGCCCGCAATCCCGGGGGCGGCTACGTCCGCGGGGCCAAGGCCCAGGAGGAGGCTCTGTGCCGGGCTTCGGCCCTCTACGAGACCCTGCTGGAGGCCCCGGAGTACTACGAGGTCCACCGCGCGGAGCGCAGCACCTTCTACACCGACCGGGTGATTCACTCGCCCGGGGTCCCGGTTTTCCGCGACGACCGGGGCCGGCTGCTGGAGACGCCCTTCCGGGCCGGTTTCCTCACCTCCCCGGCGCCCAACGCGGGCACGATCCGCCGCCAGGAGCCGGAGCGCGTCGCGGAGATCCCCGGGGCGCTCGCCCGGCGTGCGGAGCTGGTCCTGGAGGTGGCGGCCCTGCACGGGTATCCGCGGCTGGTCCTCGGCGCCTGGGGGTGCGGGGTGTTCCAGAACGACCCGGCCGAGGTGGCGGAGGCCTTCCGGGGCCTGCTGGCCGGACGTTTCGCAAAAGTGTTCGAGCATGTGGTCTTCGGGATCCTCGACCGCAAGCCGGAGACCCGGGAGGCCTTCGAGCGCGTCTTCGCCGACTACGCCGGCCCGGCCGGCCCGGCCGCTCAGTAGGGCGGCGGCCGGAGTCGCCGGCGGGACACGGTGCCGTGCGGGACTTCTGGGGACGCTCCCTTCAGTGCCAGCCGTAGCGCTCCTGCATCAGTGCCAGCCGTAGCGCTCCCGCAGCCGGTCCACCACCAGCTGGAACCGGCCCCGGTCCAGCGCGCACGCCTCGCGGCGCATGCCCGACTCGTGCACCCGGAGCACCCGGTCCACGTCCACCCAGGACTCGCGCCCGGCGCTGTCCCAGGACCCCGTCCCGATCGGCACCCACTCCCGGTCCCCGTCGTGCCGCTTGCTCGACAGCTGCACGGCGAGCAGCGTGCTCCCGCCCGGCTCCCGGGCCACCACCAGCACCGGCCGGTCCTTGCCCCGCCCGTCGTTCTCCTCGTACGGGACCCAGGTCCACACGATCTCGCCGGGATCCGGATCCCCGTCGGGATCGGGGGCGTACTCGGTGCGCACCCGGCCGATGGTGCGCGGATCGGCCTCGGTGGTCGCGGTGGCCCCGTCCCGCCCGGGCTGCTCGGTGTGGCCGTTGCTCTGATGCGAAAGTGCCGTCATCCGGGCGAGATTACTGGCTCGGGCGGTCCCCGCACGACGGCTCCCCGCTCCGGCCCGCCGCGCCGCCGCCGAGATCCGCCGCGCTGCCGCCGAAACCCGCGGGCCAGTGCGAGGGCCAGGCCCGCGCCGCCTCCACCTGCGCCGCCAGCGACAGCAGCAGCGGCTCGGAGTCCGCGGGGCCGAGGAGCTGGGCGCCCAGCGGGAGGCCGTCGCCCGTGAAGCCCGCCGGGATGTTCACCCCCGGCCAGCCCAGCACGTTCCACGTCCAGGCGTACGGGCAGGCGGCGATCATCGCCCGGTCCGTGGCCATCGCCCCCAGCCCGGCCAGCGCTCCGATCCGCAGCGGGGGCGTGGCCGTCGTCGGCGTCAGCACCACGTCGAAGCGCCCGAAGACCTCCCCGACCCGCCGCTGCAGAGCCGCCTCCGCCCGGCGGGAGACCCGCAGCGCCAGCCCGCCCAGCAGCCGGCCCGTGCGCACCGCCCCGTGCGTGCGAGGGTCCAGCAGCGAGCGGTCCGGCACCAGGGCCGCCAGGTCCCGTACGCCGCTGGTGGCCCGGGGTACGAAGGCCAGGCCGACCGGGCCGTAGCGGGGATCCTCCGGGACGACCTCGTGGCCCAGCGCCTCCAACTGCCCGGCCAGCCGCTCCACGGCCGAACGGACCTCCGGGTCCACGGACTTGGCGGTGGCGGTGAAGGCCGTCCCGAAGGACAGGGCGATCCGCAGCCGCCTCGGCGTGCGCCGGGCCGCCTCCACCGCCGAGATGCGCGCCGGGCGGTGCAGGTCCTCCGGGTGCGGGCCGCTCGCCGCGTCCAGCAGGAGCGCGGCGTCCGCCACGGTGCGGGCCAGCACGCCGTTGACGGTGAGCCCGTGGAAGGCCTCGGGCTCCGGCCAGGTGGAGATGCGCCCGCGCTGCGGTTTCACGCCCACCAGGTGGGTCCAGGCCGCGGGGATCCGGACGGAACCCGCGCCGTCGGACCCGAGAGCCGCCGGGACCAGGCCCGCGGCCACGGCGGCCGCGGAGCCGCCCGAGGAACCGCCGGGCGTGTAGGCCGGGTTCCACGGATTGCGGGTCTCTCCGAAGCCCTCGCCCTCCGTGAAGGGCCACTGGCCCAGCTCCGGCGTCTGGGTCTTGCCGACGATCACCGCACCGGCCGCGCGCAGCCTCCGTACCGCCTCGCTGTCGGCGGTCTTCGGCGCGAACGCCCCGGCGCAGCCGAAGGCGGTCGGCTCACCGGCCACGTCCATGTCGTCCTTGACGGCGAGCGGCACGCCCAGCAGCGGCAGCCGCTCCCCGGCGGCGAGCCGGCGGTCCGCCGCGTCCGCCTCCGCGAGCGCGGCCTCGGCGCGGACGATCCGGAAGGCATTGAGCTCCGGCTGCGCGGCGGCGATCCGGCGCAGTGCGCTCTCGGTCAACTGCCGTGCCGAGACGCTGCCTTCGGCGAGCGCGGCAGCCATCTCGACGAGCCCGGAGGAAGGGCGTTCCGTAGTGGCCGCCGCGCCCCCCGAGTCCCTCGGGACCGTGGACGCTGAAGAATCCGACACCTGCGACCTCCCCATTACCGCTCGGTAAGTAGACGGTAACGGGGACCGGTCGTGGGCGGCTAGGGTCAGTTTCTGCGCGGCCTCCGGGCAGGTCACCTTGGTGAACTCCGAGGTGACGGTGCGTCCGGCCGGTCTCGCCATCCGTGGCCGGCTGGCATTCCTTTCCGGCCAACCGCCGGTCCGCGGGGAAGACCGGTCTGGAAAGATGCCACGGCAATGTCTCAGTCACCGAAATCGCCGAAGCCGCCGACACCGGTCTCCGGGTCCTCCGCGCGGCCGCCCTCCGTGCCGACCAGCGCGGACGTGGCCCGTCTCGCGGGCGTGTCGCGCGCGACGGTCTCGTACGTGCTGAACAACGCGGAAGCCGTGCGCATCAGCGAGCCGACCCGCCGCAAGGTCCGCGAGGCCGCCGAGGAACTGGGGTACGTCCCGCACGCCGCGGCGCGCAGTCTGCGGGCCGGGCACACCCGGATCGTCCTGCTGCCCACCTCGCACGTGCCCGTCGGCCCGCTCTACAGCACATTCCTCAACGAGCTCCAGTGGGGACTGCGGCGCCTGGACTACACCGTCGTCCAGTACGGCAGCCTCGGCCTCACCGGTGACGAGGCCGCGCGGGCCTGGGCGGAACTGCGGCCGGTGGCCGTGATCTCGCTCGGCGAGATCACGCTCGGCGCGCACAACGTCGCCACGCTCAAACGGGCCGGGGCCCGCGCGGTGATCACCATGGGGCCGGTCAGCGTGCCGGGGGCGCACGCGCTGGTCATGGACCAGCGGGAGGTGGGCGCCCGGGCCGCCGCCCACCTGGTCGGACGGGGCCACCGCCGGATCGGCGTCGTCGTCCCGGAGGAGGAGGGGCTCGAACTCTTCTCCGCGCCCCGGATCGCGGGCGCCCGCTCGGTCGAGGGGGCGCGGATCGAGGCCGTGCCGATGTCCTACTCGGAGGACTCGGCCGCGGCACTGGCGGCCCGCTGGCGCGGGCTCGGCCTGGACGCCGTGTTCGCGTACAACGACGAGTACGCCATGCTGCTGATGCGTGCCCTGCAGGACGAGGGCCTGCGCATCCCCGGGGACGTCGCCGTCATCGGGGCCGACGACCTGCTGATGGGCCGGCTGCTGCGGCCCCGGCTGAGCACGGTCCGGATCGAGATGCCGACCGGGGACCACCTGGCGTCCCTGGTGGACCGCGCGGTGCGCGAACCCTCGGAGATCACGGAGCGGCACGACCTGATGGCGGCCGTGGCCGTCCCCCGCGAGTCGACCTGACGCCGCAGCCGCGCCCGGGCGGGCGCCGGGCGCGGCCGGGGGCCCGTTGACAGGCGGTGAGGGTCGGACGGAGACTGCGGGCGCGCCCCACCGGGCGCGCTCGGCGGTGCGGCCGTGCGGACACCCGCGCACCGGTGCGCCGCCGCCCGTACGGATCCGCCCAGGAGAGCCCCGATGAGCATCCGCACCGTCCGCGACGTGTACGTCGTCGACGCCGTCCGCACCCCGATCGGCAAGTTCGGCGGCGCCCTCGCCGGGGTCCGGCCGGACGACCTGGCCGCGCACGTGGTCCGCGCGCTGGTGGACCGTACACCGGATCTCGACCCGGCGCGCATCGACGACGTCGTCTTCGGCGACGCCAACGGCGCAGGCGAGGACAACCGGGACGTGGCCCGGATGGCCGTACTGCTGGCGGGTCTGCCCGTGACGGTGCCCGGGGTGACCGTCAACCGGCTCTGCGGATCCGGACTCGAAGCCGTGGTCCAGGCCGCCCGCGCCATCGCCCTCGGCGACGCCTCCGTCGCCATCGCGGGCGGCGTCGAGTCGATGACCCGCGCGCCCTGGGTGATGCAGAAGCCCGAACGGGCCTTCCCCGCGGCCCACCAGCAGATGTGGTCCACCACCCTCGGCTGGCGGATGACCAACCCGCGGATGCCCGAGGAGTGGACCGGCTCCCTCGGGGAGGGCGCCGAGCTGGTCGCCGACAAGTACGCCATCACCCGCGAGGCCCAGGACGCCTTCGCCCTGGAGAGCCACCGCAAGGCGGCCGCCGCCTGGGCGGCGGGGCAGTACGACGCCGAGGTGGTTCCGTACCCGGGCGTGGACCTGCTGCGCGACGAGAGCATCCGCGAGGGGTCCACCCCCGAGGCGCTGGCCCGGCTGAAGCCCGCCTTCCGCACGGACGGCCGGGGCACGGTCACGGCCGGCAACGCCTCTCCGCTCAACGACGGCGCCGCCGCCCTGCTGCTGACCGACGAGGCGGGGCTGGCGGCCACCGGGCGGGAGCCGCTCGCCCGGATCAGCACCTCCGCCGTCACCGGGATCGAGCCCCAGCTCTTCGGCCTCGGTCCGGTGGACGCCGTCCAGCGGGCCCTCGCCAAGGCCGGTCGCGGCCTCGGCGACCTGACCGCCTTCGAGCTCAACGAGGCTTTCGCCGCACAGGCGTTGGGCTGTCTCGCGGCCTGGCCCGAGCTCGACCCGGCCGTGGTCAACCCGCGGGGCGGCGCCATCGCGATCGGGCACCCGCTCGGCGCCTCGGGCGCCCGGCTGGCCGGCTCGGTCGCGCACCAGCTGGCCGCCGCGGGCTCCGGTACGGGCCTGGCGGCGCTGTGCATCGGCGTCGGGCAGGGCATCGCGCTCGTCCTCGAACGCTGAGGCCGCGACGACGATCGTTTCCGGTCACCGTCCACCGTCAACTGCCCAATAACTGAACAGAAGTGGCGCCTCCGGTCTGGCACGATGGCGCGTGCTGCCGCTCCCTCGCCGGTACCTCGCCGGGTACCGAGCCCGGCAGCCCGCCCGGCACCCGCCCGTCCCCACCCGGAGGCCCCGCGCCATGCCGCTCCTCGACCCGACGTTCTGGCAGGACGGACCCACCCTCACCGGCGGCACCGCACCGGTGGTCGAACCCGCCACCGGCCACACCCTCGCCACCCTCGACCTGGCCTCGCCCGCCGACGTCGCGGAAGCAGCCGTCCGGGCCGGGGCCGCACAGCGCGACTGGGCGCGGACCACCCACCTCGAACGGGCGGCCGTGCTGCGCCGCGCCGGGGACCTGTTCGCCGCGCACGCCGACGAACTGCGGGACTGGCTGGTGCGGGAGTCCGGCTCCATACCCGGCAAGGCCGACTTCGAGCTGCACGTCGCCGCGCAGGAGTGCTACGAGGCCGCCGCGCTGGCCTCGCGCCCCGCCGGGCAGGTGCTGGCCAGCGAATCACCCCGCCTCTCCTTCACCCGCCGGGTCCCGGCCGGGGTGGTGGGCGTGGTGGCCCCGTTCAACGCCCCGCTGATCCTGGCGATCCGCTCGGTCGCGCCGGCGCTCGCGCTGGGCAACGCCGTCCTGCTCAAGCCCGACCGGCGCACCGCCGTCTGCGGCGGCCTGGCGCTCGCGGCCGTCTTCGCCGCCGCGGGCCTGCCGGCCGGTCTGCTGCACGTGCTGCCCGGCGGCGCCGGGACCGGAGCCGCCGTCGTCGCCGACCCCCGGGTCCGGGTGGTGTCGTTCACCGGGTCCACCGCCAGCGGCCGCGCCGTCGGTGAACTGGCGGGCCGTCACCTCAAGCGCACGCACCTGGAGCTGGGCGGGAACTCGGCCCTCGTCGTCCTCCGCGACGCCGACGTCGAGGCCGCCGTGGCCCAGGCCTCCTGGGGCTCCTTCTTCCACCAGGGCCAGATCTGCATGACCGCCGGACGCCACCTCGTGCACGCCTCGCTCTACGACGAGTACGTCGAGCGGCTCGCCGCGCGCGCCGAGACCCTCGCGGTGGGGGACCCGTACCGCGAGCGGGTGCACCTTGGCCCGCTGATCGACCGTACCCAGCTGGAGCGCGTACACGCCCTGGTGGAGGCCAGCACCGGACAGGGCGCCAAACTCGTCGCGGGCGGCACCCACCGGGACCTGTTCTACCGGCCGACCGTGCTCGCCGGCGTCGCCGACGACACCCCCGCCTACACCGAGGAGGTCTTCGGCCCGGTCGCTCCCGTACGGTCCTTCGCGACGGAGGAGGAGGCGGTGGCGCTGGCCTCGGCGGGCCCGTACGGACTCTCCCTCGGCATCGTGACCCGGGACGTGGCGCGCGGCCTCGACCTGTCGGAGCGGATCCCGACCGGGATCGTCCACATCAACGACCAGACGGTCAACGACGAGGCCGTGGCCCCCTTCGGCGGGGTCGGCGCCTCCGGCAACGGCTCCCGGTTCGGCGGCGAGGCCAACCTGGACGCCTTCACCGAACTCCGCTGGACCACCGTCCGCACCACTCCCGCCGGTCACCCGTTCTAGTCCGGCCCGCCCTTCCTCGTTGCGGAATGCTGGAGGCGGGTCGTTCGTTCAAGGAGCAGACGGCACAACACAGGAGGTCTGGACACCGTGGCTACAGTCGAGCTCACCAAGGAAAACTTCGACCAGACGGTCAGCGAGAACCCGTTCGTGCTGATCGACTTCTGGGCGGGCTGGTGCCGGCCGTGCCTGCAGTTCGCCCCGGTCTACGAGAGGGCCTCGGAGGCCCACCCGGATCTGGTCTTCGCCAAGGTGGACACCGAGGCGCAGCAGGAGCTCGCCGGAGCCTTCCAGATCACCTCGATCCCGACGCTGATGATCGTCCGGGACCAGGTGGCCATCTTCGCCCAGCCCGGCGCCCTGCCCGAGGCGGCCCTGACGGACCTCATCGGACAGGCCCGCGCGCTCGACATGGACGAGGTACGCGCGAAGATCGCCGCGTCCCAGCAGCCGGGCGCAGCGGAGTCGGGCGGGGCGGAACCTTCCTCCCGGGAGCCCGGCACGCCGGAGGCCTGAGTGCGTGACGTGGCCCCCGACCAGCGGTGACACTGGCCCGTATGACTGAAGCCGTGGAGTACGACGTCGTGGTGCTCGGCGGGGGTCCGGCCGGCGAGAACATCGTCGACCGGACGCGCGCCGCCGGACTGAGCACCGCCCTGGTGGAGAGCGAACTCGTCGGCGGGGAATGCTCGTACTGGGCCTGCGTCCCGAGCAAGGCTCTGCTGCGCCCCGTACTGGCCCGGGCCGACGCGCGCCGGGTGCCGGGGCTGGCGCAGGCCGTCGGCGGGCCGCTGGACACGGCCGCGGTGCTCGCGCACCGGGACTACTGGACCGGCAGCTGGAAGGACGAGGGCCAGATCGACTGGCTCGACTCCATCGGCGCCCATCTGTACCGCGGCCACGGCAGGCTCTACGGGGTCCGGAAGGTCGCCGTCACCAGCCCCGAGGGCGAACACCACGTGCTCGCCGCCCGGCACGCGGTGGTCGTCGCCACCGGCAGCCGGGCGGTGGTCCCCGAGCTGCCCGGGATCGAGGGGGCCCGGCCGTGGACCAGCCGCGAGGCCACCTCCGCGCAGGAGGCGCCAGGCCGGCTGCTGATCGTGGGCGGCTCCGTGGTGGCCGCCGAGATGGCCACCGCCTGGCAGGGCCTGGGCTCCCAGGTCACCGTCCTCGTCCGCGGCCCCCGGCTGCTGCCGAGGATGGAGCCGTTCGCCGGTGAACTGGTCGCGGAGGCGCTGACCGAGGCCGGCGCGGTGGTCCGTACGGACGTGGCCGTCGAGGCCGTCGTACGGGACGGCTCGACCGGGCCCGTCACGGTCGTCCTCGAAGGCGGCGAGACCCTGGAGGGCGACGAACTGCTGATGGCCACGGGCCGTTCACCGCGCACCGAGGACATCGGACTCGAGACCGTCGGCCTGACCCCCGGGGACTGGATCGGCGTGGACGAGAGCTGCCGGGTCCCCGGACACGACTGGCTGTACGCCGTCGGGGACGTCAACCACCGCGCGCTCCTCACCCACCAGGGCAAGTACCAGGCCCGGATCGCGGGCGCCGCCATCGCAGCCCGGGTCGCCGGCGTCCCCGCGGCCGACACGGGCGGCTGGGGCGCGCACGCGGCCACCGCCGACACACGGGCCCTCCCGCAGGTGGTCTTCACCGACCCGGAGGCCGCCGCGGTCGGCCTCAGCCTGGCCGAGGCGGAACGGGCCGGCCACCGGGTGCGCGCCGTGGACTACGACCTGTCCAAGGTCTCCGGTGCGGGCCTGTACGCCGACGGCTACCGCGGCCGGGCCCGCATGATCGTGGACCTGGACCGCGAGGTCCTGCTCGGCGCGACGTTCGTCGGCCCGGGCGCGGCGGAGCTCCTCCACTCCGCCACGATCGCCGTCGCGGGGGAGGTCCCGATCGCCCGCCTGTGGCACGCGGTCCCGGCCTTCCCCACGATCAGCGAGGTCTGGCTGCGCCTGCTGGAAACCTACCGGGACTGACACCCCTGGAGTTCGAGGGCGGTCAGCGCGCGGCGAGGCCCAGCACGGGGCTGCCCTGCTCGACGGGCCCCCGTACGCCCCGCACCAGCCGGTACGGGTCGCCGCCCTCGTAGAAGTCGGTGATCAGCACGACGATGGCGCGGCGCGGGTCGTCCACGAGACCGGCGCCGTAGTCGACGGCCTTCGCTATGCCGGTCCCGCCGCCGAGCTGGACGCGCACCAGCAGTTCCACCGGGGCGGTGACATCGCCGCTCAGGTCCACCACCTGGGTGTCGAAGGCCATCAGACGGGTCCTCAGGCCCGGCAGCCCCCACCGGCTGGCCGCCGCAACGGCTCATCGCGTGCCCTGGGACGGGACGGGACGGGGCGGGGCGGGGGAACGCAGTTGAACGGGGTGTTGAATGGGGCGTACACACTTCTGGAGAGAGGCCGTGCACCGTGATCGTGATCGCCCACCTCAGTGATGTCCACCTCGACGGCGACCGGCGGGCCGCCGACCGCACCCGCGCCGTGATGGACTACCTGGAATCCCTCCCGTACGACCTGGACGCCGTGCTGGTCAGCGGCGACATAGCCGACCACGGCACGGCAGCCGAGTACGAACTGGCGCGCAAACTCCTGGTCTCGCGGCACCCGTTGGTCATCTGCCCGGGCAACCACGACGAACGCGCGGCGTTCCGGCAGGTCTTGCTGGGCGAGGAGGCGGCCCCCGCGGGCGTCGCGTCAGCCGCGCCGGTCGACCAGGTGCTGCGCGGCGAGGGCTTCGTGCTCGCGGTCTGCGACTCCTCCGTACCCGGCGAGGACCACGGCCTGCTGGCCGACTCCACGCTGGCCTGGCTGGAGGACGTCCTCGCCGGCACCCCCCGCGACACCCCGGTCCTCGTCGGGTTCCACCACCCGCCTGTCCCGCTGCACACGCCCTACGTCGACGAGATCAGGCAGTTCGGGGAGGAGAGGCTCGCGGAGCTGGCCGGACGGCACCCCCACCTGACCGCGTTCCTCTGCGGGCACGCCCACACCGCCGCGGCCACCACCTTCGCGGGCCGGCCGCTGCTCGTCGCGCCCGGCGTGGTCTCCACGCTGCGGCTGCCCTGGGAGCCGCAGGAGGGTCCCGAGCACCACGTGCACCTCGACGAGCCGCCCGCCGTCGCCTTCCACGTGCTGGGCGAGGGCGGGCGGCTGACGACCCATTACCGGGTGGTGGTGGCCCGCCGGTAGCTGCTGCCGTCGCGGGTGCGGGTCAGCAGGCCCGAGGTGATCAGATAGCGCCGCAGGGCGGAGCAGTCCTCGTGCACCGTGCGCAGCGCGTCGTTCACCTCGGGTTCGGTGTAGTCCCGGTCGGGCGCGAAGAGCGTCCCGGCGAGGTGGACGAGCAACTGCTCGCGCCGGGCGGCCTTGCGCGGGATCACCTTGAGGCGGCCGCCGGAGAAGAGGTCGGAGACGTCCCGCGGCGTACGGGCGGGTTCGGTGGGGGACTGCACGGTGCTCTGTGACATGCCGGGAAGCGTCTCCCGGCCGACGCGGCTCAGGCAACGCAATTTTCCCGGCCCGTATGCTCGGCGGTCCGGCGGTCCGGCGGTCCGGCGGTCCGGCGGTCCGGCGGTCCGGCGGTCCCGTGGTCCCGTGGTCGGTGGAGTGCGCCGCCCACCGCCGGGGCCCGCACACGAGTGGCCCGCCGGTCCCGGACACGTCCGGGACCGGCGGGCCTGCCCCTGAGGGATGGCGGGGTCAGGGGCCGACGGTGATCTGCTGCGCCGGGTCGGTCGTGTCGGAGACGAGGTACACGGCGTTGAAGGTCGAGGCCGTCGCGCTCGTGGGACAGCCGAACCCGCCGGTGACCTTGACCGGTACGGACGCGTTGGTGAAGGTCAGGCTCGGCGGCGCGCCGTTGGCCCAGGTGCCGCCGACGTTCGCGGCGGCCGTGGGCGCCGCGGTGACGGTGCAGTTGGCCAGCCCGGTCGTCTTGACCACCAGTCCGCCGACCGGCACGGTCATGGTGGCGGTGATCGGGGAGCCGTGCTGCATCGACACCGTCCAGGCACCGCTGGTGGTGACCGTCGGGGTCACGCCGGGCATGCTGGCGGTGCAGGAGCTGTACGTCGGCGCGGAGATCGGCGAGGAGACCGGCCCGGCCGCGTTGTGGTTGCCGGGGGAGGCCGGCACCGTGCCGGTGGCCACGGAGACCGTGCAGGTCACCGTCACCGATCCGGCCTTGAGGGTGGCCTTCCCGCTGAGGTTGGCCTTGAACGCGTGACCGGCCGGGGTGACGGTGGTCGACCCGGCCAGCGGTAACGGCGCGGCGGTGGCGGTGGCGGTGACCGAGGCCACCGACAGCATGCCGACGGCGGCCGTCGCGAGGGTGAGCGCGGTGCGCGTACGGATCATGGCTGTGCTCCTTGGGGATCGTGGTGCGCGGTGGGAGCGGGAGCTGGGGCTGGGGCGGTGGCGGAAGCAGGCGCGGCGGCCGAGGACGGAGCGGCAGCGGATGCGGCGGGCGCGGCGGGTGGGGGAGTACCGCCGCCGGGCTTCGCGCCACTGCCGCGCGGGGCGGCGTACGGCTGCCAGGCGAACATCAGGCCGCCGCCGAGAATGCCGAGCAGGGTGCCGATCAGGAAGCCGCCCAGGTTCGACATGACCAGCGCGGCAGTGGCGATGAGGGTGGTGAGGACACCGGCGAGGCCGCGCTGGTGCGGCGCGAACCAGGCGGTGAGACCGAGCACGATCATGACGATCCCCATCAGGACGGACGGGATCCCCGCCACCCCCTGCTGGAGCATCACCTTCAGCGGTGCCAGGGGCAGGACGCAGATCTCGGCCCCCGCCAGGATGGCGAAGAACCCTCCCCAGAAGGGTCTGCTCCGCCGCCAGCGGCGGAACCGGCCGACGCCCGCGCGCTCCCGTCCGGAGCCCGCGCGCTCCCGTCCGGCGGTGCGCCTCAGAAGCATTCCTTCTTGCCCTTGCTGACGTTCATCTTGAGGCCGGAGAGCTTGAAGGTGCCCGCGTTGGTCGCCCACGCGGTCTGCTGGAGATCGGTGATGCTGACGGTGTCCGCCTGCTGCGCGAACAGGTCCTGCATGCCCTGCGCGTCGGCCGGTCCCTTGTCGAGGGTGGAGGCGTCGCGGCCGATCTCTATGTTGCTGAAGACGGCGTCGCCGGAGAGCTGGGTCGCGTCGACGAACAGGTTGCTCGCCTCGACCGGGGCCTTCTGACCGGCCGTGAGGTTCAGCGAGATGTCCCCGATCACCGGGAGCGTGGTGACCACGGACTGGCAGAGGCTGTGGAGCTTGGCCTCCCTGATGGCGGTGACCGCCACGGGGATGAGCTCCTCGCGGGCATTGACGTCGACGCTGCCGTACTGGGCGAAACCCTCGCCCTCCAGGCTCTTCGCCGACACCTTGAACTGCTGCCCCGACACGGCGAAGGAGGCGGCGAGGGCGCCCTGCGCGAGGGCGATCCCGAGGCCCGCCGTGACGGCGACGGCGGGGACGGTCAGCAGGGCGAACCGGCGCCAGCGGACCCGGCCGTCGGCGCTGCTCGCGGCGCCGCCGCCCTCTTCGTCCGCGGGGCCGGGCGGATTGGATAAGTGCGGGGAATCTGCCATGAGATCGTCCCTTATTCCGGCTGTGCACCTTTGTTGTTACCGACGAGTTGAATGTAAGAGTGCCAATGGAGGTTGGCAAGGTTGTGCGAGCGCACCTTTTCGGCCGACTCCTACTGCTCCGTACGCAGCAGTTCGGCGACCTCGGCATCGACCCGCCGGGCCATCGCACGCGCGAACTCCGCGGCCACGACCTCGCCGGCCACCGGACGCAGCGCCGTCACCGCCCGCGTGATGTGCTGGAGCTGTGTGGCCGAAAGCTGCTCCAGCCCCTCCGCGCCGATCACATGCCGCCGGAACAGCCCGACGAAGCGGTCCGCGAGCGCGGCCGCCTGCGTCTGTACGAAGTCCCCCGCGTCCAGGATCTCGGCGAGCGGCACCCCCTGCCGCACCAGCGCGAGCGTCGACTCCAGCAGCCGCCGGCTCGGGTACGTGACCAGGTCCCCGTCGACCGTCACGTACCCCAGCTCCGCCGCCCGCCGGGTGTCCGCGGCCGTGGCCGCCGGGCCGAACAGCTCGCGCAGCTGCGCACGGGTCATCGTGACCGGCTCCTCCTGCACCCAGTCGCGGGTCATCTCCCGTTCCAGTCCCAGCAGTTGGGACAGGCCTCCGCCCTCTTCCCAGGCGTGCAGAAGTTCCGCGATGCCGTTGACGGTGTAGCCGCGGCCCAGCAGGTCGCTGATCAGGCGCAGCCGGGTGAGGTGGTCGTCGGAGTACCAGGCGATCCGGCCCTCCCTGCGGGGCGGGGGGAGCAGCCCGCGCTCCTGGTAGTAGCGCAGGTTCCGCACCTTGACGCCGGCTGCCCGGGCCACGTCCTCCCGGCGGTAGCGCCCGGGAACGATGCCGGGTCGGTCGCCGGGTCCGTCGCCGGGTCCGCCCCCGTGCCCGCTGTCGGGCGCGCTTCCGTCCTCGCCGCCCTCGCCCTCGCCTCGGCTCCCGCCTCCGCTTTCGCCGACCGTTCGTCCGTCACGCTCCGCCTGGCTGCTCACGCGGCAGAGTGTAGGACGTACCGGCAGGTCACATAGGGCGCGGACGCTCCTGCTTGACCGCTCGCAGCACCACGAACTTCGGCTCGCTCGCGACGACTTCGCTGTTGCCGAAGAGGCGGCGCAGGTGCGTGTGGTACCCCATGTGCCGGTTGGCGACCACCCACAGCTCGCCGTGGGGCCGCAGGACCTTGCGCGACTGGGCGAACATCCGCAGCGCCGTGGCGTCGGTCGTGGCCTGGTGGGAGTGGAACGGCGGGTTGCACAGCACCAGGTCCACGGATCCGGGGGACAGCATGGCCACCCCGTCCCCGACGTGGAACTCGGCGGTGCGCCGGCCCTCGCGGACGTTCGCCCGGTACGTGGCCTGCGCGGAGGCGACCGCCTGGTAGGACTCGTCGGTGAAGACGACCTCGGCGTCCGGGTCGGCGACCGCGACCGCGGTGCCGACGAGGCCGTTGCCGCAGCCGAGGTCCACGACGCGGGCGCCGTCGGTGTTCGTCGGGATGTTCTGCAGGAAGAACCGGGTGCCGACGTCGAGGCGGTCCGCGCAGAAGATCCCGGCGTGGTTGACGGCGGTCAGCCCGGCGGCCGAGCCCCCGTCCTGGTCCACCGTGTACGTCACCGGCCACGGCCCGGGGCCCGCGGGGCGGGCGGCCCCCTGGGCATTGGGCGTGCAGAAGATCAGCCGGGCCTTCTTCTCCGCGAGGGAGGTCTTCGTCGGCCCGAGGATCTTCTCGAAGAGGCGCAGCGTGGAGGTGTGGATCTCCTTGACCATGCCCGCGCCGATGACGACCGTCCCCGCGTGCACGTGCGGCGCCAGCCGGTACAGCTGGTCCTCCAGCAGCGCCAGGCTCTTCGGTACGCGCACCAGCAGGACGTCGATCCGCTCGGGCGGCGGGTCCTGCGTGGTCAGCAGGGTCACCGTCGCCTTGGAGGTGCCGATCCCGGCCCGGTCCAGGTTCGCCGCGGTGGCGGACCGGCTCAGGGAGGAGTCGGTGATCTGCGTCGGGCGGTACGCGGCGAGCGCGGTCGTCAGCGCTCCCCAGCGGTCCCCGAGCACCGTGATCTGGCCGGCACCGGCGAGGTCCACCGGCCCGCGCTCCCCGGTACCGGAGTCGAGGTGCTGGAGCAGGTACTCGTCGGCGGCGTCCCATGCGCGGAGCCGGTCGCGCGGGTCCTCGGGGAAACGGGTGAGCTCGTAGGAGCCGAAAGGCGTGGTCAGACGGTTCATCGTGGCCCCAGGCTAACCGAGGCGACGGCCCGACCCCGCATGGGCGGGGCCGAGCCGCGGTCATGGCCTGCTCCGGGAAGCCACCGGCTGTACGCCGGACAGTCCCAGGGCGTACGCCGAGAAGTCGCCGGGCCTGCGCCGGGCAGCCCCCCGGCCTGCGCCGGGCGGCCCCCCGGCCCTACTCCGGGAAGTCCCCGGCCATCGCCGCGGCCGTCCTCAGGTACGGCCGGGCCTCGTCCGCACGGCCGCCGCGCTCCAGGGTGCGGCCGAGCATCAGCTGCGCGTAGTCCTCCACCGGCCAGCGCTCGACGATGGCGCGCAGCTCGCGCTCCGCGCGGGAGAGCTGGGCGGAGTGGTAGTAGGCGCGGGCCAGCAGCAGCCGGGGCGCCAGCTGCTCGGGGGCCTCGCCGGCCAGCGGCTCCAGGATGCGTGCGGCCGTCGCGTACTCCTTCGCTTCGAAGAAGAGCTGGGCCCGCGCCCAGCGCTCGGCTGCCGTCCCGTGCTCGAGGTACGTCGTCGGCGCGTTCATCGCGTCCCTTCCGCGGTTCAGGGGGTGTGTACCCCGCCTCCAACACGCCTGTGCGGTGGAACATTCCACCCCGCGCCGCCGCGCCCGCGCGGCTAGGTTGTCCGCATGAGCAATCTCGATCGCCAGCCCGCTCTCTCCGCCTGCGGCGGCCGCGGTTTCGTCGTGGCCGAACCGGTCCGCGAGCTCTTGAGCCCGCGGACCGTCAAGCTCGGGGAATCCACCGAGGTCCGCCGACTCCTGCCGAACCTGGGCCGCCGCATGGTGGGCGCCTGGTGCTTCGTCGACCACTACGGCCCGGACGACATCGCCGACGAGCCGGGCATGCAGGTCGCGCCGCATCCGCACTCGGGGCTCCAGACCGTGAGCTGGCTCCACGAGGGCGAGGTCCTGCACCGCGACAGCGTGGGCAGCCTCGAGACGATCCGGCCGCGCGAGCTGGGCCTCATGACCTCGGGCCGCGGCATCAGCCACTCCGAGGAGAGCCCGCGCCCGCACGCCCGTTTCCTGCACGGCGCCCAGCTGTGGGTGGCGCTGCCTGACGCCCACCGGGACGTGGCCCCGCACTTCCAGCACCACGCCCAGCTCCCGGAAGTCACCGCCCCGGGCCTGACGGCGACGGTCATCCTGGGCACCCTGGACACGGCGACCTCGCCGGGCACCGCGTACAGCCCGATCGTCGGCGCGGACCTGGCCCTGACGTCGGGCACCGAGACCCGCCTCCCGCTCGACCCGGACTTCGAGTACGCGGTCCTGTCGATGTCGGGCGAGGCCCACGTCGACGGCGTCCCGCTCCTCCCGGGCTCGATGCTCTACCTCGGCTGCGGCCGCACCGAACTCCCCCTGCGGGCAACCTCGGACGCGGGCCTGATGCTCCTGGGCGGCGAACCGTTCGAGGAGGAGATCGTGATGTTCTGGAACTGGATCGGCCGCTCCAACGAGGAGATCGTACAGGCGCGCAAGGACTGGATGGAAGGCACGAGGTACGGCGAAGTGAAGGGCTACGACGGCCCTCCGATCCCCGCTCCGCAGCTCCCGCCGGTGCCCCTGAAAGCACGTGGGCGGGTGCGCTGACCTGCATGTTTTTGGATCGGGCCGATCGGCCCGAGATCAGCCGGAGCGAAGGTGACGCTTCGCGGAGATCGGTCCGGAGGGGCCCGCGGCAGGGGTTCCCGGAAGCTGCTTTCGCGGCTCCGCGCTTTCCCATGTGTGACCTGGTGGGGTCAGCTTTGCCAGGACCAATGCTGACCCAATGCTGACTTTGGTGACAGTTCGTCACGTCCGCTGGTGTCCCGCCATGAGGCTCTGCGGCGTTCGAAGCCCGACGCTGCTCGGTACAACGCGTTGTACCGAGCAGCGGTCTGGTGGGAAGCTGCGCTCAGGCGGCGTCGCTCGCGACGGACGGCCGCCTCCGCGAGCCGAACGTGGAGTCGAAGGCGCGACAGCGTGTCGTAGGCACGAGCAGGTACGGCGCCCCTGAACCTGCGACCGAGTGGGGGCCGGTCTGCCCCGCCGCGAGGGCGTCGTACGGGGTGAGGACGTCGAGCGCAACGGACCGGGATGGGCTCGTCGGCGTTGGCCCAGCTTTGTCATCGGACTCGTCCCCCTCCTCCTCGAACGCGGCTACACCACCACCACCCAGGCCGCATGGGCCCTCGGCCTCGGCGGCGCCGGCCAGACCCTCGGCCGCACTCTGTACGCGACCCTCGCCCGCCACCTCGGCGTCGCCGCCCGCACCGTCACCCTGGTCGCAGTTGGCGCCCTCACCACCGCCGCCCTCGCCACCGCCGCCCTCGCCACCGTGGCCGGCCCCTACGCCCTGCTCGTCGCGGTCTCCGTCCTCGCCGGCTGATCCGCGGCGATCTCACCCTCCTCCAGGCCACCGCCGTCACCGACCGCTGGGGCACCACCCACTACGGTCGGCTCTCCGGACTCCTCGGAGCACCTGCACACACCGCAGCCGCCCTCGCCCCATTCGCCGGCGCAGTCCCAGCCGGACCCCTCGGCGGATACCCTGCACTGTTCGCACTGCTCGCCGCACTGTCGATCACCGCCGCTGTCACAGCCTTGGGACTCGTCCAGGCAACGCCCCGAGCCGATGACCTTCAGCGTTCCTCGGCTTCGGCCGCAGGAACATCCGGGTCGTCGTTGAGCACGTGCCCGCCGTCTGGTGGGCGGCCCGCAGGGATCGAGCCATGGCCGACGGGCGCTCTTACTGGCACGCGTCGCCTTGCCCAGACTGCTGATCGGAGACGGGGAGGTACTGGGTGGCGGTACGCAAGAGGCGCCGGTCGGCATCACGGAAGCGCCCGGGAGGCTCGGCTCAAGGCCGGCGCATGGGTCGGCGTCATCGTCCTGGCGCTGCTCCTAACGTTCTGGTCGGCCATCGAACGCTCGCCGACGTGGACCTGATGGACGGCACGCAGTTCGAGGACTTCGTGGCCGACCTCTGCAGGCGGGACGGATGCACGGAAGTCCGCCGCGTCGGCCGCAGGGGTGACGACGGCGCCGACGTACGCGGACGTCTGCCCGACGGCCGAACCATGGTGATCCAGTGCAAGCGCTACCACCCGAAGCGGAAGATCTCCAACGGGGAGGTCCGCAACCTCCTTGGCTCGCAGGTGCACTTCAAAGCCGAGGTCGCCGTCTTCGTCACCACCACGTACTTCAGCGGCCCCGCCGAACGCTGCGCCGTGCAAAACGGTGTCGTAGCCGTCCACCGTGACCACCTCGGCCTGTGGAACAACGGAGCGGCGCTCCCGTCAATCACAGCGGTGAACGGAGCCGGCCAGGGCGACCGCCGGCACCGCGCCCTGCGCAAGAACACGTACGAGTAGCGATGCTCGCGTTCCGCTTGCCGTGCTCGGAAGGCAGGGGGCATGAAGGGCGTAGCGCGTGCATAAGAACGTCGGCACTGTGTAGCGCAGAAGGGCCCGGGATCCTTTACGGGATCCGGGCCCTTCTGAGCAGTAGCGGGGACAGGATTTGAACCTGCGACCTCTGGGTTATGAGCCCAGCGAGCTACCGAGCTGCTCCACCCCGCGTCGATGCCTCCACGATACGGCACCTTTGGCCTGGGCTTCGCCAGGTTTTCCTGCCCGACGTGCTTTCGCAAGCGCTCGCGGCTCGCAGGGGCAATTAGGGTCTCCGGGCGGGTGGTCTGGACGGTGGCGATTTCGCAGCGGGCGCGGAGGGCGGACGGGTCGCCGTAGGCGATGTGCAGGGGCGCGGGTCCCCTGGGTCAGTCGTCCCGGATGGTGATGTCGAGTTCGCTCACAAGGGCTTCAGCGAGGTCGGACTGCTGGCCGGGGTTGATGCGCACCTTGGCGAGGTTCGCGCCGCCGCGGATTGCCGACAGATTGTTCTCGCGCAGGTCGGTGTTGCGGTAGACGGCCCGTCCGAATTCAGTGAGCCGGAGCATGCAGTCGGTGAACACGACGTCGGACAGGTCGCAGTCGGTGAACGTGGCCTCGGTGAGGAAGCAGCCGATGAAGGCCATAGGGCCGGCGACGCAGACCTTCTGGAAGGTGGCAAAGTCGAACTTGCAACCCTCGAACAGCACGATATCGAGCACCAAGCCGTCCAGGGCGGCGCCCATCAGCTTGCCGTTCCGGATGTGGACTCGAGTCAGCTTGCTCCCAGTCCAGTGTGTAGACCCGAGGTCGCTGTCGCTGATCTCGACGCTGTGGAGGTTGACTGCCCCGAACTCGACCCGCTTTGCGCGGATGCCCGAGAGCCGGCCGGTGACGAGCTGGGTTTCCGCGAGGTCGAGCGATCGGAGATCGGCATCCCCGTACGCGAAGTCCTGGACGGTGTCGCGGGAGCTGTCGAGGCTGTCGACGCTGCTCAGGTAGAGGCCGGGCTCGTCCAGCTCCGGCAGGGTGATGGTGTGAGACTGAAGGTGCGGGTGGCCATGGTGCTCCTTGCCGTTGGCGCGGGGCGGCTCCGCGCTGGCGGCGGGACCGATCACCTCGGCCTGTAGAACAACGGAGGGGTGCTCCCGTCACTCACGGCGGTGGACGGAGCCGGTCGGGGCGAACGTTGACACCGCGCCCTTCGGAAGACTGTGTACGAGTAGCGCTGTAGGCGGGTGATTTCCACCGGCCGCCGTCTTGGGCGTAGGCGAGGGTGATGCGAGCGCGGAGGCAACCGAGTTGGAGCCTTGTGGAGTGAGGTAGTCGTCAACCCGTGCCGCTGGCCGGCTGCCGGCTCCTCCGGCACGGGCCTGTCGCTGGGGAGGCCTTGTTGTACTCGACGAATGAAGACCATGCCGAGGGCCCCACCGTGATGGTGCCGCCGTCCGGGCGCTTAGTGTCGCGCACCATGACACAACCAGGCGTATCGCTTGCGACCTCGACGCATGTTTCGGTTCCGGTGTACGAGCTGGTCCGCCAGTGCGGGCCGCCTTCGGGCATTACCTCTCCTGATGGCTGAAATGATCGATTGCTGCTCTGATGAGTGACATTGCGGGTTCGCCGTAGACGGCTGACGCTTGAGTAGGGCGAACGCCTTGGCGTAGAGCTCGATCTCCCTGGGCTGGCTGACTGTCATCTCTGCCGAAAACGTCTCAACAAGTACGATTCTGTTATCGAACATCGAGAAGGAGTGGCCCAGCCAGATCTCGGTCGGGGCTGCCATGGGGACGATTCCCACACTGACTCGTGCCAGGCCCATGAGTGCCACCAGGCGGTCGAGCTGCGACTTCATGACACCTGGACCGCCGACGTTGGAGTAGAGCGCCTGCTCGCCAAGGATGACGTGGTACCTCCGGCTGCCTTCGTAGAGGTATCTCTGCCGTTCCATCCGCTTCGCGACCGCGGCCTCGGTGTCGTTGGGCATTTCGTAGAAGCGCACGGCCTGCTGGAAGATCGCCGCAGCGTAGTCGGCAGTTTGGAACGTTCCCCATATGGCGTTGGGCTGCCAGATCCTGAAGAGCTTCGTTCTGGCGTAGACCGGTAGCGACTTCTTCTGTCGCATCTCAGCGCCGGTCTGCAGCTGTCGGCGCCACTCAAGCCCGAGTTCATCGATGTGACGCACGGTGGCGATGAGATCGGAAGTGTGCTCGCTCTGGTCTGTCGCTTCACACCACGCCCGGATGTCCTCTTCGCTCGCGTTCTGCTTGCCGTGCTCAATCTTCGAGACCTTCGACTCGTGCCAGCCGAGCGCCGCAGCAAATGCCCGGCCGCTGGTATATCCGGCATCTCGCCGGAAAATCCGCAGCCGGGCACCCAGTGCCGCGCGTGTCTCTTGTGCTCGGTTGCTCACGGATGGGTCAGGGCTTGTACTCGCGGTGGGCCACGGCGGAGGCCCACAGCAGGTCTCGGACGCGTACACACTCGGCCACGACATCCGAGTCCTCGATCAGTTCTGATCCCAGGACTCGGCCGGTCTCGTCGAAGTGGCCCACGGCGAGGATCCTGTCGTCGAACAGCCACCAATCGTTGCCGTCGACAGGGAAGTCCAACCCCGGCGGAAGGTCGTGCCGGGGAAGCCAGCGGATGTCTTCGCCGGCGTCCTGATTGACGGGCGTGGTCGCGTACTCCCACTGGACGTAGGGGGAGTGAGGCTCCGTCACCACGCGGACACGCCGGACTGTCTTCCCCTGATCGGTAACCCGCCGGATCATGCTCGTCCACGGTTCCATATAGGAGTTGTCGACCACTCCGCGCAGCCAGTCGGCGAAGGGGCCGTCTTCGTCCGGGACGGAGTAGTCGTCCCTCAGCTCCAGGTGGAAAGCGTCCTGCGCGAAGCTCCCAAAGAGCCGGTTGCGCTCGGCGCTGGAGATCAGCTTCACGCGGGTCCTCCAATAGGGCTTTGATCGCGGCTTTCGGGACCTCGACCACGGTCTCGTAGTCCGGAATATCCATCTCGGCGAGGGCCTCGGAGTCGGTCACCTCCTGGCCCTGGACGATGAACGTACCGTTCGGGGTGAGGATCACGATGGGGTCCTCGATGCGCCTGATCTCGCCGGCCGGAAGGTCGTCCTTGGTCAGGTGCTCGAACAACTCCGTCGGGACCTCCACGGCCGTGTGTCCCAGGGGGATGTCGAGCTGCATCAGAAGGTCGAGGATGGCAGCGGTCTGGAAGAGATCCACGCGTTCCTCGCCCTGCGCATCCTCGGGATTGTCCCGGCCTCCCGGCTGACTGGCCACGACCTCCTGCTCGTGCTGATCAAGCTTGCCGAGAGCCAGGATCCGATCACGACGGTCGACACCTTCCTCACCACCACATCGGCCCCTCACCCCCACTCTGGCGAACGGAGCAGCTATGTCCCTGCCCCTGCTTGAGACCCCTCTCCAGGCCCGCCCGCTCCAGGGCCGCACTGCCCTCGTCACCGGTGGGGCCACCGGTATCGGTGCCGAGATCGGACGCGCGCTCGCCGCCGCTGGCGCGACCGTCGCGGTCAACCACCTCGGCCAGGACCCCGATGCCCACACCCTCCTCGCCGCCTTCGAGCGCGACGGCAGCCCCGGGATCGCGGCGAACGCCGACCTCACCGATCCCGGCGCCGTCCAGAGCATGGTCGAGCTCGTCCGCGCCGAGATCGGGCCCATCGACATCCTGGTGAACAACGCCGGCTCCTACCCCCGCGTCCCCTGGCAGGACACCGACGAGGCTGCCTGGAGCTACTCCCTCGACGTGAACCTCACCGCCCACTACCGCACCTGCCACGCCGTGACCCCCGGCATGATCGAACGCCGCTGGGGCCGGATCGTGAACATCGGCAGCGTCAACGCCCGCGCCGGCCGGACGAATCTCGTCGCGTACAGCACCGCGAAGGCCGGGCTACTGGGCCTGACCCGCTCCCTCGCCCGCGAACTGGGCCCGTACGGGGTCTGCGTCAACACGGTCATGCCCGGCGCCATCCAGGTCGAGGCCGAGAACGCCATCCCCGCCCAGCACCTCGCGCGCCCGGAGGACCAGATCAAGCGCCAGTGCGTCCCTCGCCGTGGTCGGCCCGAGGATGGCGCGGCCCTGGTGGCGTTCCTCGTGGGCCCCTCCGCGTCGTTCATCACTGGGCAATCCGTCCACGTCGATGGCGGCTGGCTGCTGCACTGAGACAGCCAACAAGCAAGGAGACAGACCGAAATGATCGAACGAGTCCGAGCCGTCCTCGTCACTGCGGACGACACGATGCTGGTCATCCGCCGCACCAAGCCCGGCATCCCCGTGTACTGGGTACTGCCCGGCGGCGGCGTCGAACCCAGTGATGAGTCGCGGGAGGCCGCCCTTCACCGGGAGATCCACGAGGAGATTGCGGGGAAGGCCGACATCGTCCGACTCCTTCACACGATGGAGTCCGAGGACGAGCGTCAGCTCTTCTACCTCGCCCGCATCGCCACCTGGTCCTTCGAGGACCGCTCCGGGCCCGAGTTCAGTGCCGAGGGCCGCGGCGAATACGCGCTGGAGGAAATCCCGCTGACCGTCGAGGGGCTCGACGGAATCGACCTCAAGCCCGAGGAGATCGCCCACGTCCTCCGGGGTGCCATCGACGCCGGCACCGTTCGGGCAGAGGCTGCGAAGTAGCCGCCCGGCTTTGTGAACTTGCCGTCGGGACCAACGCTGAAGTGCATCGGTCCCGACGGCGCCTACGGCGTGCGGCTGCTGCAGGTTGCTGTGAGCTGCTCGCGTTGGGACGGACGCAGTGTGTTGGCACGGGCCAGACGGCGGGCGTTGGCCAAGGGATCTCAACACGCAGAAGCCCTTTATGGCGAGCCGGCGGCTCGCCCCGAGGCGGTGTCAGTGGGGGCCTTTATGCTGGTCGGACGGGGTGCAGGGAAGGTGTCTGGGGGGACGTCATGCCTGAATGGCTGCTCGCTGTGCTTATTCCGGTCGGTCTGCTGGGAGTGGGCGCGTGCGCCTTTTTGGTTTGGGCGGCGCTGGGTACGGAGAGGCCGGTGGAGCATCACTCGTCGATGCCCAGCAGCTGGGAGGGGCCTGAGGGATGAGGTCGAGGACGGGCGGGGGCCGGCTTCCGTGACGCGGAAGCCCCCAGAAGCGCCGAAATGAGGGACCCGTAATCTCCCGGGGCCAGCGGTCGGTCTCAGCCAGCCCCTGCTGGTTCAGGACCGTGGGCATCGAGGTGACTGCTGCCACTGCCAGTCAGTACCTCCGCGCCCCCACTTACAGTGAGCGTTTTCAGCTTCGCCACCCCAGGGTGACGCCGTGGCCCTCGCTTGAGTCCTGGAAACTCCTCGGCTGGGCCCGCCGGGCGCAGTGGGTCGTCTGTGAAGAGTCGCAGGCGTCACTTTGCTGAGGGGCCGACCCTGCGCTTCGGGGCGGAAGACGATCGTGGGGAGGGATGGAACACACGCTCGAAGTACCATCCCTGCAAGGTTCTCCGGCCGGTACTTCTCAACCTCCGCAGTGGCGTAGTCGGACGGAGACATCCCTGTAGAGAGGACAGAGGACAGAGGGCGATGAGTGTGACTGAGAGTTGGTCGCGTGTGATGAGTCTTCTTCGGGAGCACGCGCCGGCCGATCACGCAGATCTGCCAGGGCCCGCTACGGAGCAGATTCTCGCGGCAGCCGAGGAACGGATGGGGATCTCCCTGCATGGGGACCTGCGGACGTGGCTGTTGCAGAACAATCTGGATCTGCGAGAGGAAGACGTCGACGACGACGTGATGTGCTGCGGCTTCGACGGGTTCCCCGACGAGGGAAGCTTCTTTCTGGGCATCCGGGCGATGGAGAGGCTCTACGCGAACCGCTCCACGTCCTGTGGATTCGACCCTCCGGACCAGCCGGACTACCCGTTCTGGCGTAACGAGTGGATCCCGTTCCTGTCAGACCAGGACGGCTGGATGGGAAAGTTCATCGATATGCGGGACGGGCGCGTCGGCCGCTGGTTCGTGGGTGACCCCACGGTTACGGGCGAGTACGAGTCGATGGCCCAGTATTTCGACTCCGTGGCGAAGACGCTGACGAGGATCGCCGATGGAAGCTCCCCGGTCTGTCGGTTCACCGAAGGTCGACTTGTCTGGTCGTGAGCCGGTTCCCAACTGGATGACGGCCATTGCCAAGCTGCCCTCACCCTGGAACGGCAATGAGATTCATCAGCGTTGACGTTCCAAGGTGAGGATGGCTGCGGCAATGACGGTCATCCGGTTGGGGCTGCAGCGGGCCTGGCGGGATCGGCCACGACCTGTACGTTCACGCCGTGACGGCGGTGCTTCTGAGGGAAGTCGGCCCGGCTGTCGCCGACCCGGTCGCACTCGGCGAGCGTCCCGTCGAGCAGGACGTGATCGGGATCCGTCTCGCGCAGGACCCGCAGCAGGCCGGGTGCCCGGCGGGACAGGTGACCGACGACGGCCGTGACGTAGGCGTGGGCGGTCCCGACGGATATGCCGAAGCCGGCGGCGATCTGCGTGAGCGTGTCGTGCCGGCGCAGGTAGACCAGGCCGACGAGGGCGCGCTGGTGGGGTGGGAGCTTGCAGCGTCGGTCACCCTCATGGGTGACGATGAGCATGGATACCCACTCGACCAGAGCGTGCGGCAGGTCGAGTGCAGCAGGCCGGGGCACCAACGAGGCTCCTGTGCTGTTGAGTTGAGACGTCGAGCATCTCTCTCAACGGCACGGGAGCCTTGTGAGTTGCGGAACGCTGGCCCGTCACCCAATCAGTGGCCACTCTGAAAGATTGCAGTGAGCGAGTGCGGATGATCGGGTCCGTCAAGTCGAGGCTCTCGGCGTCGCGCTCCAGCACGCCCTCGGTCCGCATGATTGGCTGGTCGCCAGGCCGCAAGTCCTGCGTCTGCACGCGGTAGGTGTTGGCCTGTGAGGGATATGCGTTGAAGCCGAGCGGCCGGTCGACTTTCGGAACCGGCAGCTGCAGGATGGTCCTCACTGTGCCGAGCGGCTTGAACGACGTCCCCCGTTCCAGCTCCCCGACCAGTTGCAGATGACGGACGGTCATCACGCCTTCAGGCGACTGGTCCTTTGGGGCAAGCACCCTTTGCGCGGACTGGGTGGAGCCTAAACCAACCCTTGATCGAAATGGCCCTCCAGCTCCGTCACCGAAGGAGGCTGGGCCGCCCGGCCGCGGTCGTGGAAGCCAGGGCGAGGACGGCGGTGTGGTGCCCTTCATCCAACCGGCGGATACGGACGGCAACGGCGGGGTGCGAAGGGATCGGCCGGCCCGGCCGGGCGTGAGCCGCCGATCCCGCGGGCTTGCGGGTGCCGTCCGGGCCGTCCGGCCCCGTCCCCCCCTTGGTGACGGGCTTCCTCGGGGCTGCGCCGTACGCCGGCTGCGGCGAGGACGGCGCCGATGACACACAGGACGCCGGTTACGAGCGCGGCGGCGTGCACTCCGTTGGTGATCGTCGGCTCCGGCGCGGGCAGGCAGCTCCTGACCTGCCATTGTGGTGAGGCCGCTTGCCGGAGGGCCGCGCCGACGGCGAACAGCGCCGCAACGTACACGACCGCGGGGTCTCCGAAGCCCGCGAAGGCCTGGTCGGCGGAGATCAGGCCGACCGCGTACACGAGCAGGGCGGAGCCGAGCGCGACGATCTCCGCGCCGTCCACCCCACGGGCTCGCGAAGCGGCACGGCCTCATCGTGCCGGGGTGAAGCCGCCCCAGACCGAGAGGGCGCCGCGGGGACCGTCGGCGTCGACGCGGTACCCGTCGTGCTCGACCTCGCGTGCGCCGGCGGCGTGGTTGTACTGGCCGGCGAAGACGTGCTGTCCGGCCGGTACCGTGCGGCCCGGCTTGAGTATCCAGCGGTAGACCACTGCTCCGCCCTCGTTCTGCACGGTGACGGTGAAATCCTCGGCGGGCAGCGTCCGCCAGCTGCCGGTGCTCTGCACTGCGCCGGTCTGCGTGATGCGCAGTTCCACGGTGAGTGCGGTGAGCGGGTGGGTGGACTTGAGGGTGATGTTGCTCTGCGCCCAGAAGCTGTTGCTGTTCGTGCCCAAGGAGCCGGCCGACGACAGAGGCCCGTCCTGGACGTGCGCGTTGCCGGGCCGGGCCGAGCCCGCGGAGCCTGACGCCGAAGGGCTGGGGCCCGTCGGGGACGAACGGTCCGGCGTGGTCGGGCGGCCGGTGGTGGGCGCCGATGGTGTCGACGGTGTCGGCCGGGGAGTCCCGGACGGCGCGGACGGCGCGGCGGGGGTGGCCGAGACGTCCGGCCGGGCCGGCGGTGACTGGACGATGGCGGCGACGGCGAAACCACCGACCGCCAGAGTGCCGACCGCGGTGAGGGAGGCGAGCGCGACTCTGGGCCAGGGCCTCGCGCCGGACGGCTCGCGGTGGAGGGCGGGGGCTCCGGACATGCCGCGTTCCACGCGTGCCAGGATCCGGGCGCGGTCGGGCTGATGGGCCTCGGCGGCTGCGCGCAGCCGCTCGGTGAGCTCCTCGTTCAACGACTCCTCCTCCCCGCCAACAGTTCCCCGGCTGATCCCGTGCTGTCCAGCATCCGTTCCAGTTCGGCCATCCCCTTCGAGGTCTGGCTCTTCACCGTACCGACCGATATTCCGAGCGCCAGCGCGGTGTCCTTCTCCGACAGGTCGAAGGCGTGCCGCAGGACCACGCATGCCCGCTTCCGGAACGGCAACCGGGCGAGAGCGGTCCGCACGTCCACCACGGCGGCCACGTCCGGACCGTGCAACGGCTCCGCACCGCGGGACCAGAACAGGGCGATCCGGCGGCGCTCGCGCACCGCGCTGCGGATCCGTGACCGTGCCAGGTTGGCGACCACGCCACGGGCGTAGGCGAGCGGGTACTCGGCCTGGCGCAGCCGGTCCCAGCGCTGCCACAGTGCGATCAGGGCGTCCGCGGCCAGATCGTCGGCGCCGTCCGCCTCGCCCGTCAGGAGATGGGCGAACCGGGCGAGTTCGGCGTAGTGGCGTTCGAAGAAGTCGTGGAACTCCGCGGACGCGTCATCGAGGACCATGTCCGGCAGTCGCCCCTTCCGCAAATGTGTGCGCTAACATCCGGGCGGCAGCGTACCAGCGCCCGGTTTGACCAGGGCGCGCCGATGCGGCGTACCCGGCTCCGCCACCCCGCCGCGGTGAGGATTCAGTGCGCGGCGAACTGGACCCGGGTCGGTTGTGCGACGTTCGGCAGCAGCGCGGTCCCGTCGACCGTCAACTGCTCTCCGTAGATGTCGGTGATCCTCATCGCGCCGCCGCACCCACCGCCGTCGGCGGAGAGGAAGTAGTTGTAGTCGGTACGGGGCAGCCTCCGCCAGCCCTTCTCGGTGCGTACCTCCAGCCGCGCGACCGGATTCCGGTGGTCGATCACCTGGATGCCGCACCAGTGGGGGCTGGACCCGGTCTTGTACCGGATGGAGAGCGCGCCGGACACGTGGGGGCTCAGCAGGCTCCAGGTGATCGGGATGCGGCCGAGCTTGGGGTCGGCCAGTTCCGCGAAGGCCTGTTCGCTGAGGTCCAGTTGTCCGGGTGCGCAGGGCAGCGGGCATTCGTTGGTGATCCGAACCGTGATCGAAGTGCCGTTCGCGGCGCGGACGCGCACATACGCGCCGCACGCCCTGGACGACTCGTAGTCGGTGGTGTTCATTGCCGCGATCATGAGGTTGTCGCTCGGGCCGAACAGGCAGGCGCCGTTGCCGTCGCCGGCAGCGTATGCGGTGGCGACGCCCTTGTAGGTGGTCCCGGGCTGGATGCGTCCTGCCGACGGTGCCGGGGTGGACGCCGCCGGTGGGGTTTCCTTCGCCGAAGGCCGTGGCGTCTCCGCGGTGGTCGTGGCGACGGCCGCGCTCGGGGTTGCCGCGGCATGCGAGTTCGCCGGGGGCGCGGGGCTCGTCGGGGCCGAGGGCGTGGCTCCCGCGAGGGTGGCGGCGGGGGCGGCCACGTCGGCCGCAGCGTCGGCCCCGGCCCCGGCCCTGGACTTGGGGCCGGGGAGCATGGCCGTCACCAGGCAGAAGAGGACGCCCGCGGCGGTCAGTATCACTGCCGTCCCCAGCATCAGCCTGTGTCTGCGCCTGCGCTGCCGCGCGGCCTGCCGTGCAGTCTGCATGTCCGTCCGTTTCGAAGATCTGAGTCGAGGTGCACTGCCTGGTCGCCGCAGGGCGCGAAAAGGTTGCCGACGGTGGGAAGCAGGCGCGCGGCGGGTCCTTCAGCGCGGCCGGACAGCGGTGCCCCGAATAGGTCCGCTCACTGAGCAAGGGAGTGCGGGGAAACGGGCTGGCGGCGCGGATGCCGCGCGGAGAGGCTCCGAGCGCGCGGCGACGAGCCTTGTTGAACGCCTGGAGGTCGGGAATGCCGACCGACGCGGCGACGGCGGGGACGAAGAGGGCGGTGGCCTGCGGGAAGTGGCGCGGCCGTGACCGCCGGATGAGCGGCCTGCGTGTTCCGCTCCCTCGCGGGCGCGAGCCGGGTGACCCGCCACAAGGCGGCCCACGCCTCCGCCGCGGCCCGTGCCGGGCTATGTGGACAGGCGGCCAGTGCATGCCGCAACTGGACAGTCAGCCAAGTGTGTTCGGGGCCCGCGTCCTGGAACGCCGGGACGCTGTGCGGAGTTCCACCTGAACCCAGACGGAGGTGGACGTAGAGGTGTGAGGACCGGCCCCGGCAGCGATAGCGGACCTCGGCGCCGGGCAGTACGAGGCTGACCCGGCCGGGGCGGATCGCGCACTCCGTGCCGTCCACCGTCAAATCGGCCTCGTAGTCGTACAGATGGAGCTGCCAGAGATCCGGCAGGGAGAACACGTCCACGTGGCCGGCCGGGCCGTGCACGCCGATGCCGACGGCGGTGAGAGCGGGGGGCTCGTCAAGGTGGGCGAGTGCCGTACGACGGCACGGGCCGCACCTCACCGACCACGGGCGACAGCGACGAGCCGCCGTACGAGTCGGGGGTGGCGGCGCTCCGGGCGGGCCGGCGGCTGATCCAGGCCGCTCAGCTGATCCCGCCGTACCCGGGTCATGAGTACGACGTCTCCTTCCTCAGGCACGAGTTCTTCTTCGAGTGGATCGTCGACGCGCGAGCGGAGCCACGGGAGGCGGGCTCCCGGTAGGCGGGGCACCACCCCTCCTCGTGCGGGCGGCGGCGCCGAGCCGAGGAGGGGCGAGGTCAGGCTCCGGCCTTGCGCTTGTTGTAGACGTCGAAGCCGACGGCCGCCAGCAGTACCAGGCCCTTGATCACCTGCTGGTAGTCGGTACCCACGCCGACCAGCGACATGCCGTTGTTCAGTACGCCCAGCACCAGACCGCCCGTGAGCGCGCCGATGACGGTTCCCACACCGCCGCTCGCGGAGGCGCCGCCGATGAAGGCGGCGGCGATCGCTTCCAACTCGAAGTTGATGCCGGCCTGCGGGGTACCGGCGTTGAGTCGCGCGGCGAAGACCAGCCCGGCCAGGGCCGCGAGGACGCCCATGTTCACGAAGGCCAGGAAGACGACCCGCTTGCTCTTCACCCCGGACAGCCGCGCCGCCGCCTCGTTGCCGCCGATGGCGTAGGTGTGCCGGCCGAGGATCGAGTTGCGCATCACGTATCCGAAGCCGACCAGCAGGACGCCGAGGATCAGCAGGACGATCGGCGCCCCGTGGTAGCTGGCCAGCAGCAGCGTGAAAGCCACCACGGCCGCGGTGATCGCGCCGAGCTTCACCAGGAACAGCCCGGCCGGGAGCGGTTCCAGCCCGTACGAGGCGGCCCGCCGCCGTCCGCGCACCTCCTGCAGGATCGCGACGGCCAGCACCGCGAAGCCCAGTAGCAGGGTGAGGTTGTGGTAGTCGGTGCGGGGGCCGACCTCGGGGAGGAAGCCGCTGCTGATGTTCTGGAAGCCCTTGGGGAACGGCGCCACCGACTGGCCCTGCAGGAGGATCTGGGTCCCACCGCGGAACAGCAGCATGCCGGCCAGCGTGACGATGAACGAGGGGATTCCGAGATAGGCGATCCAGAAGCCCTGCCAGGCTCCGGCGAGGGCCCCGATCAGCAGCGCGGCCACCAGCGCCACGGGCCACGGCGCGTGGTGTTTGACCATCATCACCGCGGCGGCCGCCCCGACGAAGGCGGCGAGCGACCCGACCGACAGGTCGATGTGCCCGGCGATGATGACGATCATCATGCCGATGGCCAGGATGAGGATGTAGCCGTTCTGCTGGATCAGGTTGGTGATGTTGAGCGGCTGGAGCAGGATGCCGTCCGTCCAGAACTGGAACAGCAGCACGATCAGCGCCAGCGCGAGCAGCATCCCGTACTGGCGCAGGTTGCCGCGCAGCGCTCGGGCCAGTACGGCACCGGCTGACGGTCGTTGGCCGCTCTGTGGTGTGCGGGGCGTGGTATCTGGGGTGGTCTTGGTCTGGGCCATGCCTCACACCTGCTTGTCGGGGTATGCCGCGCTCATGGTCATGAGCCGCATGAGGGATTCCTGGGTGGCTTCCGCGCGGTTGACCTCACCGGTGATCCGGCCTTCGGCCATGGTGTAGATCCGGTCGCACAGGCCCAGGAGTTCGGGGAGTTCGGAGGAGATGACGAGTACCGTCTTGCCCTGGGCGGCGAGTTCGGCGATGACGGTGTAGATCTCCGCCTTGGCGCCGACGTCGATGCCCCGGGTGGGCTCGTCGAGGATCAGCACCTCCGGCTCGGCGAAGATCCACTTGCTGAGGACGACCTTCTGCTGGTTGCCGCCGCTGAGTTTGCCGGTCTCCGCGAACACCGAGGGGGCCTTGATGTTCATGGTCCGCCGGAACGATTCGGCGATCCGCGCCTCCTCGTGCCTGTCGACCCAGCCCCGCCGGGCGACCTTGCCGAGGGCGCTCAGCGAGATGTTCCGGCTGATGTCGTCGTTGAGGTTGAGGCCGAGCTGCTTGCGGTCCTCGGTCACGTAGGCGATGCCGTGCCCGATCGCCTCCGGCACCGTCCGGGTACGGATCTCCCGGCCGTGCAGCCGCACCCGGCCGCCGGTCCACCGCCCGTACGAGCGGCCGAAGACGCTCATGGCCAGTTCGGTGCGGCCGGCGCCCATGAGGCCGGCGATGCCGACGATCTCGCCTCGACGGACGTTGAGCGAGACGCCGTCGACCACCTTGCGCCGGTGGTCGATCGGGTGCTGGACGCTCCAGTCCTCGATCTCGAAGGCGACCTCGCCGGTCTCCGCCCCTGGTGCCGAGTAGGGCTGCCGGTCGGGGTAGCGGTGTTCCAGGTCGCGGCCGACCATGCCACGGATGATCCGCTCCTCGGAGATGCCCTCGGGCCCGATCGCGATGGTCTCGATGGTCCGCCCGTCGCGCAGGATGGTGACGGCGTCGGCGACCCGGGCGATCTCGTTCAGCTTGTGCGAGATGAGGATGCAGGAGATGCCCTGGGCCTTGAGTTCGAGGATCAGGTCGAGCAGCTTGCGGCTGTCCTCGTCGTTCAGGGCGGCCGTCGGCTCGTCCAGGATGAGCAGCTTGACCTTCTTGGCGAGCGCCTTGGCGATCTCGACCAACTGCTGTTTGCCCACGCCGAGGTCGGCGATCCTGGTGTGCGGGCTCTCGTCGAGTCCGACCTGCCGGATCAGTGCGGCGGCGTGGGTCAGCGTCTTGTGCCAGCTGATGACGCCCCGGGTGGCGTGCTCGTTGCCGAGGAAGATGTTCTCGGCGATGGACAGGTAGGGCACCAGCGCGAGTTCCTGATGGATGATCGCGATGCCGCGCTGCTCGCTGGCCCGGATGTCCCGGAACCGGCAGGGCTCGCCCTCGAAGTAGATCTCGCCCTGGTAGCCGCCGTGGGGGTGGACCCCGCTGAGTACCTTCATCAGCGTGGACTTGCCCGCGCCGTTCTCACCGCAGACGGCGTGCACCTCACCCGCGGCGACGGTCAGGTTGACCTCGGAGAGGGCCTTGACGCCGGGGAACGTCTTGCTGATCGACCGCATCTCGAGAACGGGTCGGGCCATGGTTGTGCATCCGTATCGTCGGGGCGGTGCGGCGGCGGCCGGTCTCCCGGGCGTCGCACCGCCGTGTCGTCGTCGCCGACCCGTCGGCCGGGCGCCGTGGGCTACTTGAGCTGGTCCGCGGTGTACTGGCCGCTGTCCACCAGGACCTTCTGGTAGTTCTCCTTGTCGACGCTGACCGGCTGGAGCAGCTGCGCCGGTACGGTCTTGACGCCGTTGTCGTACTGGGTGGTGTCGTTGACCTCGGGCTTGCCGCCGGTCAGCAGCGCGTCACCCATCTGGACCGCCGCCTTGGCCAGTTGGCGGGTGTCCTTGTAGACGGTCTGGGTCTGCTCGCCCGCGATGATCGACTTCACCGAGGCCAGCTCGCCGTCCTGGCCCGTGACGACGGGAATCGGCTGGCCGGCGCCGTAGCCGACGCCCTTGAGTGAGGAGATGATGCCGATCGAGATGCCGTCGTACGGCGAGAGCACGGCGTCGACGCGTGCGGCGGTGTACGACTTGCTCAGAAGGTTGTCCATCCGGGACTGGGCGAGACCGCCGTCCCAGCGCAGCGTGGCGATCTGATTGAAGGAGGTCTGGCCGCTCTGCACGACCAGCTTCTTGTCGTCGATGTACGGCTTGAGGACGCTCATCGCACCGTTGAAGAAGAACGTGGCGTTGTTGTCGTCCGGTGAGCCGGCGAACAGCTCGATGTTGAACGGGCCCTTGCCGTCCTTGAGGCCGAGCTTGTCGACGATGTAACTGCCCTGGAGGACGCCGACCTTGTGGTTGTCGAAGGTCGCGTAGTAGTCGACGTTCCCGGTGCCGCGGATCAGCCGGTCGTAGGAGATGACGGGGACGTGCGCGTCGGCGGCCTTCTGCAGCACGTTGGTGAGCGAGGAACCGTCGATGGCGGCGATCACCAGCAGCTTGGCGCCCTTGGTGATCATGTTCTCCACCTGGGAGACCTGGTTCTCCACGACGTTGTCGCCGTACTGGAGATCGGTCTTGTAACCCTTGGCCTGGAACTCCTTGACCATGTTGTTGCCGTCATTGATCCAGCGCTCCGACGACTTGGTCGGCATCGCGATGCCGACGAGGCCGCCTTTGGCCTCCCCGCCACCCCCGCCCTCGCCTGCTCCGTTGGCGCTCTGGCCGCAGGCTGCCAGCGACAGCGTGAGGCCCAGGGTGACAAGGCCGGCTGAAAGCTTCCGCACAGTTCCTCCAGTGATGTTCCGCGACCGGCACGGTGCGACCCGGTTGGGAGAAGCCGGAAGCGGTCGAGCGGGGCCGGCCGGGAGTCGTTTCCTCGCACTGTGTGAAGTCCGGGTTCGCGGCGGCTCCGGCCTGGCGATACCTGAGTGTTAACGCTCACAAGTGGTCCGTCAAGGGTCTGTTCGGATCGCTGTCGGGGCATACTTCCGGCGTGCGGGAGCGGATGCGCGCGGAAATTCCGGGAGCTGGACCACCGGCCCGACCCCGCTGCCCGTGTTCTGGTCACCCGCAGCTCGCACACCCTCGGCGTGGTCGGCTTCGACTCGACCCCGCCGTTCGGCCAGGGCCTGGAAGACGTCGACGTGATCGCGTACCGGATCTCCGCCGTCAGTGCGGCGGCCGGCGCGCCAGTTCTGTGCCCCGCGCCGCGGTCGGTTCCAGCAGCCGGCCGAGGGTCCCATGGCCTCGCGACTCGGTCGCTTGTAAGACGACGTCGGCTGCGGGAACAGTGTGACGACGAGCTGGCGGAGGGAACCGTGCCCGAGCTGTCCCGCCGCGTCATGAACGACGAGACAGAACTGCCCGGTCTCCTCCTCAACCACGGCCAGCCCGTCGCATACCTCACAGGCCGGGCCGTCCACCAAGCGCCCACCCCCTACCGGGGCGAGGACGAGCCCGACGCCCGCGACGCCTTCATCATCGCGGACCAGGCCCGCGTCCGCCGCGGCGTGAGCATGTTCCGGCCCGGCGACGACATTGCCCTCGACCTGCGGGTTCTCACTGCACGGCGTCTGGGCGTGGTCCACGACCGGAGCCGCCGGATCAACCGCCTGGGGGCCCAGCTCCTGGAGTTCTTCCCTGTACTGGAACGGGCCCTGGACCTAACGAAGAAGGGCCCGCCATCTTGCTGACCGCCTACCGGACCCCAGCCGCGATCCGCCGCATGGGTGTCGGGCGGCTGGAGGCATGGCTCCGTAACCGTAAGGTCGGCGGGGCGGCCGCGCTCGCAGCCCGGGCCGTGGAAGCTGCCCAGAACCAGATGACCGCCCTGCGAGGCGAAGAGCTGGGCACCGAGCTCGTCGCCCGCGCGGTAGCCGCCCACAGCGACGAAGTGGCCGAACTCGACGGCCGAATCGAAACCCGGTTCCGCCGGCACCAGGACGCCGAGGTCATCCTCGCGATGCCCGGCATGGGACGCACTCTTGGAGCGGAGTTCGTCGCCGCGACCGGCGGTGAACTCACCGCCTTTGCCGGCCCCGACCGCCTGCCCGCGTTTGCCCGCCTGGCACCCGTCCCCTGGGACTCCGGGACGGTCAGCGGGACCTGCGCGGACGCCGCCGCTACCACCGCGGCCTCCAGCGGAACCTCTACCTCTCCGCGCAGGTCAGCGTATTCTTCTGCCCGGTCTCCAAGGCGTAATGCGACCGGAAGGGGAAGGAAGGCAAAGGGCACAGCGAGCAGTTCTCACCCTCGCTCGGCGCCGCGGCAATGTCCTCTGGGTCGTGATCCGCGACCACGCGCCCTTCCAGGCCGCCCCAGTTCGCGGCCAGAGCCGTTTGGCTTCAGGTGGGCAGTGCGGTCCCGTTACGGGTCGAGGTCGACTTGCTGGGCCTCGACTTCATCAGCTCCCCTTGCGGTTGACCGTCCTGATGTTGTTTCAGTGATCCGACGGATTCTTGCAGAAGATCTTGACAGTCGCTCAGGCCCCTGGTCTCCTGCCTCCAACGCCCATGTGCGAGCTGCAAATTGTTAGCGCTAACAATTCTCCGGCGTCCCCCACCACCCTCAGGGGCCACACCTTGTCGCCGCTCCGCCGCTGCGACGCGCCGTGCAGCCGGATCCGCAGGTGCCGAGGGCAGGTCGCCCCTGCCCAAACCGTGTGACAGCTCATCCGGTCACAAAGGAGATCTCAAATGCGCAGACAAAGTTCCAGCCGCAGCCGCCTGCCCGCGGTGCTCGCCGCCGTGGTCGCGGCCCTGGCCGCGTTGGCGGCGCTGCTCGTCGCCGGCCCGGCTCAGGCGGCCACCACCAGCGACTTGCGCGGTGTTGCTTCCGGCCGCTGTCTCGATGTGGCGGGCTTCAGCCAGTCCGACGGCGCAAACGTGCACATCTGGGACTGCCACGGTGGAATCAACCAGCAGTGGACGTTGACGGACAGCAGCCAGCTGACCGTGTACGGCAACAAGTGCCTGGATGTCCGGGGCGGCGCCACCACGTCCGGGACCCCGGTGCAGATCTGGACGTGCAACGGCAGTGAGAACCAGCAGTGGCGGGTGAACTCCGACGGCACGATCGTCGGCGTGCGGTCCGGGCTGTGTCTGGAGGTCTCGGGCTGGGGCACGGCCAACGGCACGGGGGTGCAGACCTGGTCGTGCCACGGTGGCAGCAACCAGAAGTGGACCGGCCTGTCCGGGGTGAGCAACGCGTGTGCTCTTCCGTCGGCCTACCGGTGGACCTCGACGGGTCCGCTGGCGCAGCCGGCGAACGGGCAGCTGGCGCTGAAGGACTTCTCCACCACCACGTACAACGGCAAGCACCTGGTCTACGCGACCACCTCCAACGGAACGGCGTGGGGCTCGACGGCGTTCAGCCCCTTCACGAACTGGTCGGACATGGGGGCGGCCACCCAGACCAGGATGAACGAACCCGCGGTGGCGCCGGAACTGTTCTACTTCGCGCCCAAGGACGTCTGGGTGATGGTGTCCCAGTGGAGTCAGTGGCCGCTCTACTACCGCACCTCCAGCGACCCCACCGACCCCAACGGCTGGTCCGCCGCGCAGCCGCTGTTCACCGGCAGCCTGCCCGTGGGACCCGGGGACCGGAGGGACGCCCCGATCGACCCGACCATGATCGCCGATGACCAGAACATGTACCTGTTCTTCGCCGCCGACAACGGCAAGATCTACCGGGCGAGCATGCCGATCGGGAACTTCCCGGGCAACTTCGGCTCCTCGTACACGACGGTCATGAGCGACGCGACGGACCTTCTGTTCGAGGCGCCGGAGGTCTACAAGGTCCAGGGCCGGAACCAGTACCTCATGATCGTTGAGGCGCAGGGTTCGAACCGCTACTTCCGCTCGTTCACCGCCTCCAGCCTGGACGGTCCGTGGACCGTCCAGGCCGGCAGCGAGAGCAGCCCCTTCGCGGGTCAGGCCAACAGCGGTTCCACCTGGGCCAAGGGCGTCAGCCACGGTGACCTGGTCCGCAACAACCCCGACCAGACCATGACCATCGATCCCTGCAACCTGCAGTTCCTCTATCAGGGCCTCCCCACCACCACACCGGAGAACACCGACTACCTGAAGCTGCCGTACCGGCCGGGTCTGCTCACCCTGCAGCGCTGACCCGTCTGAACCACGGCGCTCGCGATGTGGTGCGTTCCGCCGACGCGCAGCCGAGCGGTTCATGGCGTGGGCAGCTCCACCTGCTGACCCGTGCTCACCGCACCGAGGAACCCCAGCCGCGCATCGGCTGGGGTTCCTCATCCTGTACCGGTGGCCAAGGCGTAGCGGAGCCGGGCCGTGGAACGTCACGGCCCGGCTCGTGGGCACACCGGCTCAGCGGGCTCCGAGGAGGTGTTCGAGGGCGAGCTGGTCCAGCTGTTCGAAGGCCATGCCGCGGCGGGCGGCGGCATCGACGTCGAACTCGTCGAAGGCGGACCGGTCGGCCAGGAGCCCGGCCAGGCCGTCCTCGGCGGTGGGGAGGGCGAGTTCGGGCAGTCGGGAGGCGGCGAGCGCCGCCCGGACCTCCGGATCGGCCCGGAAGGCACGGGAACGCTCCGCCAGGAGCAGGTAGTTGCGCATGCAGGCGGCCGCCGAGGCCCAGACGCCGGCGGAGTCCTCGGTGCGCGGCGGCTTGAAGTCGAAGTGGCGGGGGCCGTCGTAGCCGGCCGTCTCCAGCAGGTCGACCAGCCAGAAGGCCTGGCGCAGGTCGCCCGCGCCGAAGCGCAGGTCCTGGTCGTACTTGATGCCGGACTGGCCGTTGAGGTCGATGTGGAACAGCTTGTCGTGCCACAGGGCCTGGGCGATGCCGTGCGGGAAGTTCAGCCCGGCCATCTGCTCGTGGCCGACCTCCGGGTTGAGGCCGACCCGCTCGGGCCGCTCCAGCTCGTTGATGAAAGCCAGGGCGTGGCCGATGGTGGGCAGCAGGATGTCGCCGCGCGGCTCGTTGGGCTTGGGTTCGATCGCGAAGCGCAGGTCGTATCCCTGGTTCTCGACGTACTCGCCCAGCAGGTCGAAGGCCTCCTTCAGCCGGTCGAGGGCGGAGCGCACGTCCTTGGCCGCGCCCGATTCCGCGCCTTCGCGGCCGCCCCAGGCGACGTAGACCGAGGCGCCGAGTTCCACGGCCAGGTCGATGTTGCGGATCGTCTTGCGGAGCGCGTAACGGCGCACGTCCCGGTCGTTCGCGGTGAAGGCGCCGTCCTTGAACACCGGGTGGGTGAAGAGGTTGGTGGTGGCCATCGGGACCTTCAGCCCGGCCGTGTCGAGTGCGGTGCGGAAGCGCTTGACCGCCTGCTCGCGGGCGGCCTCGCCGGCGCCGAAGGGGATCAGGTCGTCGTCGTGGAACGTGACGCCGTAGGCGCCGAGCCCTGCCAGCCGCTCCACGCTCTCGACGGGGTCGAGGGCGGGTCGGGTGGCGTCGCCGAACGGGTCCCGCCCCTGCCAGCCGACGGTCCACAGGCCGAAGGTGAACCTGTGCGCGGGGGTGGGGACGAGCGGGTCGCTGGTCATGGGGCGCTCCGGATCTGGGCCGAGGGCTATTTGTAATGGCGAAAAACAAATTAGTATGCGGACACGCCAGAAGGAACCCCACCGGAGGAAACGCATGTCTGCTCAGCGTGTCGTGATCGGTGTCGACAGCTCGACCCAGGCCACCAAGGCCCTCGCCGTCGACCTGGACACCGGCGCCGTCCTGGGCGAGGGCCGCGCCGCTCACACCGTCAGCGCGGGCGCCGGACGCGAGAGCGACCCCGAACAGTGGTGGCGGGCGCTCGGCGAGGCCATGGCGGGCACCGGCTGGGCGGATCGCGCCGCCGCCTGCTCGATCGCCGGCCAGCAGCACGGTCTGGTCACCCTCGACGCGGCCGGACGGCCGGTGCGCCCGGCGCTGCTGTGGAACGACGTCCGCTCCGCCCCGCAGGCCGCCGAACTCGCAGTCGCGTTCGGTGCGGCAGAGCTCGCCCGCCGCACTGGAAGCGTCCCCACGGCCGCCTTCACGGCCGCCAAGTGGGCCTGGCTGCACACGAACGAGCGCGCCGCCGCCGACCGCGTGGCGGCCGTCCGGCTTCCCCACGACTTCCTGACGGAGCGCCTGACCGGTGAGGCGGTGACGGATCGCGGAGACGCGTCGGGAACCGGCTGGTGGGGCCCGGACGGCTACGACACCGACGTCCTCGGCCGGATCGGCCTCGACCCCGGGCTGCTGCCACACGTCCTCCCGCCGGGCGCCCTGGCGGGCGTCGTCCGGGCCGGGATGCCACTGCGCGAGGGCGCGCTGGTGGCCACCGGGACCGGTGACAACATGGCCGCCGCCCTCGGCCTGGGCCTGACCCCCGGACGTCCGGTGCTGAGCCTCGGTACCTCCGGCACCGTCTACGCCGTCGGCCGGACCCGGCCCACCGACCCGGGCGGAACCGTCGCAGGCTTCGCCGATGCCCTCGGCAGCTGGCTGCCGCTCGCCTGCACGCTCAACTGCACCGTCGCCGTCGACCGCTTCGCCGCCCTCGTCGGCCGCGACCGGGAGGACGTCGAGGGAGGCGGCACGGCGGTGGTGCTTCCCTACCTGGACGGCGAGCGCACCCCCGACCTCCCGGGTGCTTCCGGCCTGGTCCACGGCCTGCGCCACGACACCACGCCGGGCCAGCTGCTCCAGGCCGCCTACGACGGCGCCGCCCAAGCCCTGCTCACGGCCCTGGACGACGTGCTGCGTGTCGGAGGCGAGAACCCCGCCCCCGACGAACCACTGCTGCTGATCGGCGGCGGAGCCCGCGGGAGGGCCTGGCAGCGGACCGTCCTTCGGCTGTCCGGCCGTGCGGTCCAGGTGCCCGAGGCCCGGGAACTGGTCGCGCTCGGGGCCGCCGCCCAGGCTGCCGCACTGCTCACGGGTGAGCCCGCCGACGCCGTCGCCCGGCGCTGGCGGACCGCCGGGGGCCGGGTGCTGGAGCCCGTACCCCGTGACGACGACACGCTCGAACGGATCACCAGTACGCTGCGGCGGGCACGGGCCTTGCAGGAGGTCATGCCGGGAGAGCGATAGGAGGGTCGGGCCGATGACGGGGACCGGCAGGGGGAGCGGGGGCACGGAGGCCGCGCCCGCCTCGCAGCAGGGGATGCGCCGGCGGAACCTCGCGGTGGTGATCGGCGTGGTCGCCGCGCACGGCCCGCTCTCCCGGGCGGACGTGGCCGGGCACACGGGCCTGACCAGGCCGGCCGTCTCCTCCATGGCCGACGAGCTCATCGGTCGAGGAGCGCTGACCGAGACGGAGACCGCGCCCAGCGGACGGGTCGGCCGCCCCGGACGGGCGCTGGCCCTGAACGATCGGGGTCCCGCGGGCCTCGGCCTGGAGATCGGCGTCACCCATCTCGCCGCGTGCGTCGTGGACCTGCGCGGTGAACCCCGGGTCTGGCGTCGCGTGGAGCGGGCCAACGCGGGCCGGCCGGCCGGAGAGGTGCTGGCGGAGGCCGCCGCGCTGGGCGCCGAGGCGGAGTCCGAGGCCGCGGCCCTCGGCCTGCGCGTCGAGGGCCGCGTCCTGGCCGTGCCGGGGGTGGTGCCGAACGAGCCGGGCGGACTGGTCGCGAACGCTCCCAACCTCGGCTGGCAAGCCGTCCGCCCCGCCGACCACTGGCCCGACCCCGACACCGCGCCCGAGCCGGAGAACGAAGCCAACCTCGGGGCGCTGGCCGAGCAGTGGTACCAGGGAAACCCCGCCGAGACCTTCGTACACGTCTCCGCCGAGGCCGGAATCGGTGCCGCACTGGTCATCGGCGGGCAGCTGTTCCGGGGCGCCCGCGGCTTCGCGGGCGAACTCGGCCACCTGCCCGTCCACCCGGAGGGCGCCCGTTGCGCCTGCGGGGCGCGCGGTTGCCTGGAGCAGTACGCGGGCGAGGCGGCCGTGCTGCGGGAGGCCGGGCTGGGACTCGTCGGCGAACCGGTGGCCCTGCTGGCCGAGCGGGCAGCCGCCGGGGACGCGGCGACCCTGCGCGCCCTGGACCGCGCAGGACGGGCCCTGGGCCTCGCCCTCACCTCGGCGGTGAACCTGATCGACCCGGACGGCCTCGTTCTGGGCGGCGCCTACGCCGAACTCGCCGACTGGCTCCTCCCGTCCATACGCGCCGAACTGGCCGCCCGGATCACCGTCCGGCCCTGGAACCCGGAGGCGGTGCGCCCCTCCGCCCTGGGGCGCCGCGGACCGGTGCTGGGCGCGGCCTGGTCGACCGTCCGAGAGATCATCGCCGATCCCACTCGCCTGCCGGCCCGGTAGTGCTGTGACCGCGTGGGTTCGCCGGGCTGGTGGCCGCCGTTCCCCGGTGCACCGGGGCGGTCAGTCGTCGATCGCGCTCGCAGCGAGTCGCCGCTCGGACAGGCGGCCGGCCACTGCTCCACGGCCGTGATGTGGACGGTCGCGGCCGGTGCCAGGCTGCGCGGACCGTGCCGGGCTTCAACTGGTTCACAGTCCCAGTGCCAGCCGGTAGTAAGCCTGGTTCCAGCGGAGATCGCGCCGGAACTGCTTCGGGGTGGTGGTCTCGTCGATGAGGACGAGCTCCAGGCGGAGCATTTCCGCCAGGTCGTCGAGGTGGTCGGAGGTCAGGGCGGTGCTGAGGACGGTGTGGTGCGGTCCTCCGGCCGTCAGCCAGGATTCGGTGGAGGTCCGCAGGTCGGGGTGGGGCCGCCAGACCGCGCGGGCGACGGGCAGTGCGGGCAGCGGGTGAGGGGGTGCCACCACGTCGATGTCATTGGCGATCAGGCGGAAGCGGTCGCCGAGGTCGGCGAGCCCGACCACCACGGCCGGGCGGGGTGCCGCGTCGAACACCAGCCGCACCGGGTCCTCCCGCCCGCCGATGCCGAGTGGGTGGATCTCGCAGCTGGGCCTGGAGGCGGCGATGGTGGGGCAGACTTCCAGCATGTGCGCGCCGAGGATGAGCTCGTTGCCGGGTGTCAGGTCGTAGGTGTAGTCCTCCATGAAGGAGGTGCCGCCCGGGAGGCCGGCGGCAGCCACCTTGAGGGCGCGCAGCAGGACGGCGGTCTTCCAGTCGCCCTCTCCTCCGAAGCCGTACCCCTGGGCCATGAGCCGCTGGACCGCGAGGCCGGGCAGCTGGCGCAGTCCGCCCAGGTCCTCGAAGTTGGTGGTGAAGGCCCCGAAGCCGCCCGTTTGGAGGAAGGTGCGCAGGCCGGCTTCGATGCGGGCCGCGTAACGCAGCGCGTCGTGCCGTTCGCCGCCCGGTCGCAGTTCCGGCGCCAGGTCGTACAGGTCGGCGTACTCCTCGACGAGGGAAGCCACGTCGGTCTCGTCCGCGCTGTCGACGACATTCACCAGGTCGTTGACGCCGTAGGTGTTGACGGAGACGCCCAGGCGCAGCTGGGCCTCGACCTTGTCGCCCTCGGTGACGGCCACGTCGCGCATGTTGTCGCCGAAGCGGGCGACCTTGAGGGTGGCCAGTTCGGATCGTGCGGCGGCCGCCCGCGCCCAGATCGCGACGCGTGCGCTCGTCTCGGGATCGGTGACGTGGCCGGCCACCGTTTTGCGGGGTACGCCCAGACGGGTCTGGATGTGCCCGAACTCACGGTCTCCGTGGGCAGCTTGGTTGAGGTTCATGAAGTCCATGTCGATGGTGTCCCAGGGCAGGGCCACGTTCGACTGGGTGTGGAGGTGCAGCAACGGCTTGCGCAGCGCGTCCAGTCCGGCGATCCACATCTTGGCCGGCGAGAAGGTGTGCATCCAGGCGATCAGCCCGATGCACCGGTCGTCGGCGTTCGCGTCGAGGCACACCCGGCGGATGGCGTCGGCGTCGGTCAGTACCGGCTTCCACACCACGCGCGCGGGAATGCCGGAGGCGTCGGCCAGCGCGGCGGCGATCTGCAGCGACTGTTCGGCGACCTGCTTCAGCGTCTCCTCCCCGTACAGGCCTTGGCTGCCGGTGAGGAACCAGATTTCCTGGGCGGGAGATGTTCGGCTGGGCACATGGACTCCTGAAGGTGACGTCCCGCAACGGTGGTGAGGGCGGCGGGCGGGTGGGAATGCGGGAACGGACAACGGGCGGGGGTCAGCCCGCGGTGTGGGTCGTGTCGCGGATGTGCCTGAGGCGGTGCAGCAGGCCACCCGTGGCGAAGTGGTCGTGCAGGAGCCGGTATTCGGCGAAGAGGGCGTCGTACGCCTCGGCCCGGGTGGCGTCGGGCAGGTAGACGGCCGGCAGCCGGCGGCCCATGGCGGCGGTGGCCGTCCTTACGTCGCCGTGCGCGCCGGCGGCTACGGCGGCGTGGATGGCCGACCCGAGGGCGGGGCCCTGGTTGGACGCGGCCAGGGATACGGGGCGGCGCAGCACGTCGGAGTAGATCTGCATCAGCAGTTCGTTCTTGGCCAGTCCGCCGGCGACGATGAACTCGTGGACCGGTACGCCGCCTGCTTCCAGGGCCTCCACGATGACGCGGGTGCCGAACGCGGTGGCTTCGAGCAGTGCGCGGTAGACGTCCTCGGGGCGGGTCGCGAGGGTGAGACCCACGATGACTCCGGAGAGGTGGTGGTCGACGAGGACCGAACGGTTGCCGTTCAGCCAGTCGAGGGCGACCAGTCCGTGGCCGCCGACCGGCTGGCAGGCGGCCTTCCGGGTCAGCAGGGTGTGCAGGTCCTCGCCGCGGTCGGCGGCCTCGGCGAGGTAGTCCGGCGGGACGCCTTGGTCCAGTACCCAGGCGAAGATGTCGCCGACCGCGCTCTGGCCGGCCTCGTAGCCGTAGGTTTCCTCGACGATCCCGCCGGCCACGACACCGCAGATGCCGGGGACGTCGGCGAGGACGGGGGAGTTCACGACGTGGCAGGTGGAGGTCCCCATGATGGCGAGCAGTTGTCCGTCCTCGACTGCCTGGGCCGCCGCCGCGGTGACATGGGCATCGACGTTGCCCGCGGCCACGGCGATGCCGGGGCGCAGCCCTGTCCTTGCTGCCGCCTCCGTACTGAGCGAGCCCACTCGTGATCCCAGAGCGGCGAGGGGGAATTCGAGGCGGGTGCGTGCGAAGTCGGCGAACCGGGGGTTCAGCGCGGCCAGGTACTCCTCGCTCGGGTAGGCGCCGTCCTGGTGGATGCCCTTGTATCCGGCGGTGCAGGCGTTGCGGGACTCGGTTCCGGTGAGCTGCCACACGATCCAGTCGGCGGCCTCGATCCACCGCGCGCAGCTTTCGTAGACGAGCGGGTCTTCTTCCAGGACCTGGAGGGCCTTCGCGAACTGCCACTCGGCGGAGATCCGGCCGCCGTAGCGGGCGATCCACTTCTCCCCGCGGGCGTGGGCGAGTTCGTTGATGCGGTCGGCATACGACTGGGCCGCGTGGTGCTTCCACAGCTTGGGCCACGCGTGGGGCCGTCCGGCGAGCTCCGTCTCGGCGAGGGGAGTCCCGTCGGCCAGGGTGGGCAGGACGGTGCACGCGGTGAAGTCGGTGGCGATGCCGATCACCGCGGCAGGATCGACCCCGGCCGCCGCCACGGCCTCCGGGACGGCGTGACGCAGTACGTCCCGCCAGTCCTGGGGGTGTTGCAGGGCCCAGTCCGGAGGCAGTTGCGCACCGCCGTGCGGCAGATGCCGGTCGATGACGCCGTGCCGGTAGGCGTGGACCGCCGCGGCCAGCTCCTGACCGTCGCGAACCCGCACCACCACGGCGCGGCCCGACAGGGTGCCGAAGTCGACACCGACCGTGTACTGCTCCGATTCCTCGGAAGGAGGGGCGGGCGCGAGGAGATGGGGTGACGTCAACAGAGTGCCTTTCGAAGGAGCCGTGGGCGGCACGCGGCGCGGCCCGGCAGCCGGAGATGCCGTCCCGACCATCCTGGCGGTCGGCGGAGGATCCGATGAGCTTGCAGTGTGAGCGCTAACAATGTCGATAGGCAAGGGGTCTGCGTGGATCATGTGGGAGACCCTCATGGTGCGGCGGCCTTCGTATACGGGGCCGCGGCTCGATATGCCTTTGGTGCGAGGCGGGTTGAGGTCTCCGATTCGGGTAGGCGGGGTCGATGGTCGCGCGAACGGATGGAGTCCGCGTTGTTGTCGCACGTGACGCGGTAACGGACAGGTAACGCGCGCAAAGGGGTTGAGAACCCGGCTTGTTAGCGCTCACAATGCGACGGCGCCCCCTCAAGGGCATCCCGCTCCTGTCGCCCCGCCCCCGCCCCCGGCCCCCGCCCCCGCCCCGCCACGCCCATGACCACGGGCGCAGCCCGGCACCGGCCGTGCGGAGCCTCATCCGTAGCCCCCGAAAGGACACCCGTCATGGCTCGCAGAGCAGCTCTCGTCCTCACCGCCGCCCTCCTCGCCTCCTCGGCGCTGACCGCCTGCTCGACCGAGGGCCCCGCCTCCGGCCCGGCCTCCGGGGCCAAGGCGGACTCCGGCGGCGCGATCACCATGGGCTTCGCCCAGGTCGGCGCCGAGAGCGGTTGGCGTACCGCCAACACCAAGTCCGTCCAGGAGGCGGCGAAGAAGGCCGGGATCGAGCTCAAGTTCTCCGACGCGCAGCAGAAGCAGGAGAACCAGATCAAGGCGATCCGCACCTTCATCCAGCAGAAGGTCGATGTGATCGCCTTCTCGCCGGTCGTGGAGTCCGGCTGGGACACGGTGCTGAAGGAGGCCAAGGACGCGGGCATCCCGGTCATCCTCACCGACCGCGCCGTGGACACCAAGGACACCTCCCTCTACAAGACCTTCCTGGGCTCGGACTTCGTCAAGGAGGGCAAGTCCGCGGGCGAGTGGCTGACCGGCGCATACGCCAACGAGCAGGGCCCGGTCAACATCGTCGAGCTCCAGGGCACCACGGGCTCCGCACCCGCCAACGACCGCAAGGCCGGCTTCGCCGACGTCATCCGCACCGACGGCAAGTTCAAGATCGTTGCCTCGCAGACGGGCGACTTCACCCGAGCCAAGGGCAAGGAGGTCATGCAGGCGTTCCTGAAGTCGCAGAAGGACATCGACGTCCTCTACGCCCACAACGACGACATGGCCCTCGGCGCCATCCAGGCCATCGAGGAGTCCGGCAAGAAGCCCGGTACGGACATCAAGGTGATCTCGGTGGACGGAATCAAGGACGCCTTCGTCGCCATGACCGAGGGCAAGATCAACGTCGTGGTGGAGTGCAACCCGATGCTCGGCGACCAGCTGATGGAGCTGGCCAAGAAGGTCGTGGCGGGGGAGAGCGTGCCGACCCGGGTCGAGACCCAGGAGGGCGTCTTCCCGCAGGACAAGGCCGCGGCCGCCCTGCCGTCCCGGAACTACTGACGCGACAGGTTTTGGTGCCGGAGGAGGCCCGGCTCCGGTGCCTCCTTCACCCTCCGGAGCCCGCTCCACCACCCCACACATGAGAGGAGGGCGGATGACGCATCCGTCCACCCCGCCGGCCACGGGCGCCGGCGGCCCGCGGCCGGTCCTGGAAGCCCACGGCATCCGCAAGCGGTTCCCGGGCGTGCTCGCGCTCGACGGAGTCGCCCTGCGCCTCTTCCCCGGTGAGGTGCATGCCCTGATGGGCGAGAACGGCGCCGGGAAGTCCACCTTGATCAAGGTGCTCACCGGTGTCCACCCCGCCGACGGCGGCACCCTCCTCGTCGACGGCCGGCCCCACGCATTCGCAGACCCACTCCAGGCGCAGCAGGCCGGAATCAGCACCGTCTACCAGGAGGTCAACCTCTGCCCGAACATCTCGGTCGCCGAGAACATCCTCATCGGGCGCGAACCGCGCCGGTTCGGTCTCATCCACTGGTCCGCGATGCGGCAGCGGGCGGCAGAGCTGCTGACGGAACTCGACCTCGATCTGGACGTCACCAGTCTGCTCGATTCGCACTCCCTGGCGGTGCAGCAACTGGTCGCCATCGTCCGGGCGGTGGACGTCTCGGCGAAGGTGCTCGTGCTGGACGAACCCACCTCCAGCCTGGATCGCGAGGAGGTCGCCCAGCTCTTCACCCTGGTGCGGCGCCTGCGGGACCGCGGTGTGGCCGTCCTGTTCGTCACGCACTTCCTCGACCAGGTATTCGACCTCTGCGACCGCGTCACCATCCTGCGCAACGGCCGGCTGGAAGGCGAGTACCCGATCGGGGAACTCACGCCGGTGACGCTGGTACAGCGCATGATCGGCGGAGAACTGGCCACCCTCGACCAGCTGTCCGAACGTGCCCACGAGGAAGCGGCCGAACGGGCGGCCGGCGAGCCGTTCCTCCAGGCACGACAACTGACCCGCACGGGCTCGATCGAACCGTACGACCTCGACATCCATGCCGGGGAGGTCATCGGACTGGCCGGCCTCCTGGGCTCGGGACGCACCGAGGCGGCGCGCCTCCTGTTCGGCGCGGACAGCGCGGACGGCGGAGAAGTGAGCATCGAGGGCAAGAAGGTACTCCTGCGCACCCCCCGCCACGCCATCGCCCGAGGCATCGCGTTCTGCTCCGAGAACCGCAAGTCCGAGGGACTGGTGGGCGAGCTCACGGTCCGCGAGAACATCGTCCTCGCCCTGCAGGCCGCCCGCCGCTGGACCAGGCCGCTGGCCCGTTCGAAGCAGGACGAACTGGCACGGCACTGGATCGAAGCCCTGGACATCCGCCCCGCCGACCCCGAAGCGCAGGTGCGCCACCTCAGCGGCGGCAACCAGCAGAAGGTCCTCCTCGCCCGCTGGCTGCTGACCGCACCCCGGCTCCTGATCCTCGACGAACCCACCCGGGGCATCGACATCGGGGCCAAGGCGGAGATCCAGAAACTCGTGGCCCGCCTGGCGGGCGAAGGCACCGCCGTGCTGTTCATCTCGGCGGAACTCGAAGAGGTCCTGCGCCTGAGCCACCGCATCGCCGTGCTCCGCGACCACCGCATGGTGGCCACCCTCGCGAACGACGACACCGTCACGCCCGAACGCCTCCTCACCACCATCGCCACCGGAACGGACTCATGACCACCCAGCCCGCCAAGTCCGGGGCGGCCGCCGCGATCGGGAGACGGCTGGCCGGCCACCGCCTGCTGTGGCCCGCGCTCATCCTGCTCGCCCTGCTCCTCGGCAACCTCGCGTTCCACCACGACTTCTTCTCCGTCCGCGTACGCGACGGCCACCTCTACGGCAGCCTCATCGACATCCTCCAGTTCGGCGCGCCCCTCATCCTGGTGGCGCTCGGCATGACGCTCGTCATCGCCACCCGCGGCATCGACCTCTCGGTGGGTTCCACCGTCGCCATCGCCGGCGCCCTCGCCTGTGGACACATCTCCACCGCCGCGCATCCCGGCAGCGTCGCCACCATGCTCACGGCCGTCTCCCTCGCCCTCGGCGTCGCCCTCGTGCTGGGCCTCGCCAACGGCTTCCTGGTGTCCGGGCTGGGGGTGCAGCCCATCGTGGCCACCTTGATCCTCATGGTCGCGGGCCGCGGCGTCGCCCAGCTGATCACCGGTGGCCAGATCATCACGGTGACCAGCGCCCCCTACAAGATGATCGGAGGCGGCTACTGGCTGACCTTCCCGTTCGCCGTCCTCCTGGCGGCCGCCCTCGTCGCGCTCACCGCCTTCGTCACCCGTCGCAGCGCACTCGGCATGCTGATCGAGTCCGTGGGCGGCAACCCCGCCGCCAGCCGCCTGGTCGGCATCCGCGCCGGCGGCCTGCTCGCCCTGGTCTACGTCTTCAGCGCGCTGTGCGCCGCCGTCGCCGGACTGATGATCAGTTCCAACGTCTCCAGCGCCGACGGCAACAACGCCGGCCTGTGGATCGAACTCGACGCGATCCTCGCCGTCGTCGTCGGCGGCACCGCACTGACCGGAGGACGCTTCTCCCTCGGCGGCACCGTCCTGGGCGCACTGATCATCCAGACCCTGTCCACCACCGTCTACACCCTCGGCGTCCCACCCGAGACCACCCTCGTCTTCAAGGCCTTCGTCGTCATCGTCGTCTGCCTCGTGCAGTCCCCGGTCTTCCGGGCCAAGGTCCTGCGCCGCCGCAGGACGAGCACTCCCCGATCCCACACCCCGGCGGGCGCCACCCCGCAGCAGCAGGAGGTACGCGCATGAGTACCGGCATCGCGAGCGCCGCCGCGCACCTCACCCGCCCCTTCGCGACCGTGTCCCCGCGCACCCGCACCCGTATCCCACTGATCGTCACGGCCGTCCTGCTGGTCGTCATGCTCGGCGTCGGATCGGTGCGCTACGAGGGCTTCCTCTCCGCGCAAGTCGTGCTGAACCTGCTGATCGACAACGGATTCCTGCTGGTCGTCGCGGTCGGGGCGACCTTCGTCATCCTCACCGGCGGCATCGACCTGTCCGTCGGCTCCATGGTGGCCCTGTCCACCATGCTCACCGCCTGGCTGGTCGAGTCGCACGGCTGGCCCCTGGCCACCGTCATCCCACTGGTCCTGCTGGTCGGCGCCGCGAGCGGGACGCTCATGGGCTGGATCATCCACACCTTCGAGATCCAGCCGTTCATCGTCACCCTGGCCGGCATGTTCCTCGCCCGCGGGCTCTGCTACACGATCAGCACCGAATCCATCACGATCAGCGACCCCACCACGGCCGGAATCGCGCAGACCCGGCTGTACGGCCCGGGAGGACTGTTCGTATCGATCCCGGTGGTCATCGCCCTGGCCGTGCTGGTGATCGCCTTCGTCGTACTGCACCACACGCGCTTCGGCCGCAACGTGTACGCGCTGGGCGGCAATGAGGCCTCCGCACGCCTGATGGGTCTTCCGGTGGGCTCCACCAAGATCGCCGTATACGCCGTCAGCGGCCTGTGCTCCGCACTCGGCGGCCTGCTGCTGACCTTCTACATGCTCTCCGGCTACGCCCTCCACGCCATGGGCATGGAACTCGACGCGATCGCCGCCACCGTGATCGGCGGCACGCTGCTGACCGGAGGCTCCGGTTTCGTCCTGGGCACGGCACTCGGCGTGCTCGTCCTCGGCATGATCCAGACGGTCGTCAACTTCCAGGGCACGCTGAGCTCCTGGTGGACCCGCATCGTCATCGGCGCCCTGCTGCTCGTGTTCATCGTGCTGCAACGACTGATGAGCGGCCGCCGCCCCGCCGCCGACTGACTCCGGCTCCGCAGCCCACCCGCCCGTGCCACCGCGTTCGCGTGCCGCGATCACAGCTTGGTCCCGGCGCGCATCCGGTGGACCGACTTCCAGGGAATGCCGTCATGGAACACGCATACGAATCTGTCGACCAGGCCGCCGAGCCCAGGCAGACGGCCGCCTGTCCGCGGACGGCCCGCCCCCTGCGTCTGGACGATGGCGGAACGGGGGAGAGGTGGCGGTTCGGCTTCCCCGGCAGGGCCCGTGCCGAGGTCCACACGCGCGGCGCCCGCCTCCGTTCCCTGATCCTGCCGGACCGCTGGGGCCACACCGCTGACGTGGTGCTCGCGCCCCGCGACCCCGCCGCCTGCGAGGGTTCCGCACGCTACTTCGGTGCGACGGTGGGCCGTTACGCCAACCGCATCGCGAGTGGCCGGCTCGTGGTCGACGGCGTCACCCACCGGCTCGCCACCCAGGAGGACGGGCACACGCTGCACGGCGGTCCCGACGGGTTCGACCAGCGCCTGTGGCGGTGCGAACCCTTCCACTCAGCGCACCGCACCGGTGTCCGCCTGTTCCTGCACAGCCCCGACGGGGATCAGGGATTCCCCGGTGCCCTGAACGTCCGCCTCACGTACACGCTGGACCGCGACGACAACCTGACCGTGTCGTACCAGGCGGTCGCCGACGCGCCGACGATCGTCAACCTCACCAACCACGCCTACTGGAACCTCGAAGGGGAGGGGCGCGGCAACATCCTGGCCCACCACCTCCAGGTTGCGTCCCCCCTCTACACCCCGGTCGACGCCGAGTTGATCCCCGACGGCCCTCACCGCCCGGTCAGCGACACCCCGTTCGACCTCCGCCGACACCGGCGTCTCTCCGACGCCTTGACCCATACGGAGGCGCAACTGGCCCTCGCCGGCGGAGGCTTCGATCACAACTGGGTCCTCGACGACGCCCGGCGAGACAGTCCTCGTAAGGCCGCCGTGTTGTACGCCCCCGCATCCGGCCGCCGCATGGAGGTGCGCACCACGGAACCGGGCATCCAGGTCTACACCGCGCAAGGCCTGACCGGTGACATCACGGGCAAGGCAGGCAGGCCGTACCACGCCTACGCGGGGGTCGCGCTGGAGACCCAGCACTTCCCGGACTCCCCGAACCGCCCCGACTACCCGACGGTCGTCCTGCGCCCGGGCGAGCTGTACCGGTCGACCACGATCCACAGTTTCACCACGGTCGCCGCCTGAGAGGGGCGGCGGCGGCCGTAGCCGCTGTCCGGTGCCGGGGGGCACCGGACAGCGGCTTTGGTGCCTGCGCCCGGTTTCCCGCGTACGAAGGTGCCCCCGGGGCCCGGCCTCCTGCGAGAGGGGTCAACCGCCGGGCACGTGGGGGTCATTCGCCGGGGGGAGCGATCCTGCGGGCCGTGCTGGCGCGCACGATGAGCTCGGGCGCCACCACCAGGTGGGCCGACTCGTCGGTCCTGCCCTCGATGTGGTCCAGGAGCAGCCCGATGCTGTCGCGGCCGAGCGAGGCGAAGTCCTGGCGGATCGTCGTCAGCGGGGGCGGGAAGAACTCCGCCTCGGGGATGTCGTCGAAGCCGGCGACCGCCACGTCCTCGGGCGTGCGCAGGCCCGCTTCCCGCAAGGCCCGTAGGACACCGAGAGCCATCTGGTCGTTGGCGACGAACACCGCGGTGAGGCCGGCTCCCCGCCCTGACGCCAGGACCCGACCCGCGAGCTGCTGGCCGGCCTGGTATCCCGACAGCGGACTCCAGTCGCCGCGCAGCACGGGCGGCACCTCGGCGCCGGCATCGCGCAGCGCGTCCTCCCACCCCTGCGTGCGGGCCTCGCTCTCGAGCCAGTCGGGGGGGCCCGCCACATGCCACACGGTGGCGTGGCCCGACGCGAGAAGATGCTCCGTGATCATGCGGGCGCCGAGGTTCTGGTCCAGCGACACCCCCGGCAGGTCGAGGGTGTGGCCGCCTTCCACGGTGACCACCGGGCACGGTGCTTCCAGTGCCGCCAGGGCGCGCACCGCGGCGCGTTGCGGAGTGACGGCGACGATCCCCTCCACGCCCCACCCGGCGAGGTGCTGCATGGCTTCGGCGAGGGCTGTCTGGGTGGCGGTCCGAAGCGTGACGGCAGACGTGAGGTAGCCGCGGTCCCGAGCCGCCTCCTGCACTCCCGCCACGGTGCTGGCGGGCCCGTGCAGAGTGGTGTTCACCGCGATGACGCCCAGCGTGTGGGTCCGGCGGGTGGCCAGAGCCCGGGCCGCCGAATTGCGGCGGTACCCCAGCTGCTCGATGACCTGAGTCACCGCGGCCCGGGTCTTGGCGCTGACGTTCGGGTGGTCGCTGAGCACCCGCGAAACGGTCTGATGGGACACGCCGGCGACGCGTGCGACGTCCGTCATCGTGGGCGCTCGCGAGACGTCTGGGAGCTGGGTCAACTCTCTTCCTTTCCTCATCGAGCGGCCTTCCCTCAAGGTACCGAACCAGCCGCGGCCCGCACACATCTCGGACCGACCGGAGGATTGTCGACCAGGTGTAGATGTTTGCGTTCACATTATGCAGCGTTGATCGCATGCTGTGGGCAGGAATCTCCTCGTACCTCTTGAGATTGCTGCGTGTTAGCGCTCACAATCTGATCGGGGCGGCCAAGGTGGGCCAGCCGCGATGTGCTGCAGCCCCGATCAGTCCAGTCCACTCATGCGCGACCGCGGGGGCCTGCCGGGCAGCGGTCCCGGAGAAACCCGCCGCGCATGCCGGAGAGACGGTGAGAGCGTAGTGAGCGAGACCTTCCTGGGGGACCTCCGTCGCGAGGTCCTCGCGGCCAACCTGCGCATCCCGGAGGCCGGTCTGGCCACCCTCACCTGGGGAAACGTCAGCGGAGTGGACCGAGACGCGGGCGTCTTCGTCATCAAGCCGTCCGGCGTCTCCTACGCCGACCTCACCGAGGAGGACCTGGTGGTGGTGGCGCTGGAGGACGGGCGGGTCGTCGAGGGACACCTCAGGCCGTCCACCGACACCGAAACCCATCGGTGCCTCTACCGGGCCTTCCCCTCCATCGGCGGCGTCACCCACACGCACTCGACGCACGCCGTCGCCTTCGCCCAGGCGCGCCGCCCGATCCCCGTACTCGGCACGACGCACGCCGACACCTTCAACGGGCCCGTCCCCGTGACGGCGGACCTCACCGCCGAGCAGTGCGAGCGGGACTACGAGTACAACACCGGACGGGTGATCGTTTCCCGGCTCGACGGCGACCCCCGTCGTGCCGAGGAGGTCCCCGGAGCGCTCGTCTCACGGCACGGACCCTTCACCTGGGGTGCGACCGCGAAGGCGGCGCTGGAGAACGCCATCGTCTGCGAGGCCGTGGCGGAGATGGCGCTGCACACGCTGGCGCTGGGGTCCCGCCTCGGGGAAGCCTCCGAACCGCCGAAGCATCTGCTGGAGCGGCACTTCACCCGTAAGCACGGACCGGACGCCTACTACGGCAACGTCCCGCACACCCCGAGCGTCTGAGGCCGCGCACCGTCTCGCCGTTACCCGCTGCGGCGGCGCGGGACGGATCGCTTGCGTCGACCCTGTGCCGGGGCGCGACTTTGCCCGGGAGCCGGCCGCCTGGCCGGCGCCCCCTCTGATCGGCGATTTCGCGCCACCGGTTCAACGTGCGCCGAAGCTGTGGTGGTAGTTGGCCTGTTCTCGGATGAAGGACGGTCAACCGCCGTCCCAGGCAGGCGACTTGACGTCCTTGCCGGGCGCCTGGCTTGATTAGGAGCGCTCCCACTCCGAGCCCCCACCCCCCTGGCAACGCCTGGAACGCCAGGGTGAGCCAGTCGGGCAGCACGGTCACCGCCCGGGACACCGGATGGAACGGAACACTGGCACCCGGCGGCAGCGTGAGCTTCGGCTTCCAGGCGACGTATTCGGGTACCAACGCGATGCCGGCGCGCTACACGCTCAACGGTGCACTCTGCTCCTGAACGATCGTCACGCCCCGCCCACCCGGCGATGGACGACGGAGTGGAGCCAGGATCGTCCTGGCTCCACTTCATGGCAGGTCGTCAGGTACGGGTCCAGCGCTGGTTGCTGCCGCCCGAGCAGGAGTAGAGCTGGATCAGGGTGCCGTTGGCGGTGTTGTTGCCAGTGGCGTCGAGACAGAGGCCGGACCGGACTCCGACGATGGATCCGTCGGAGTTGAGGCGCCACTTCTGGTTGTCGCCACCCCAGCAGCTGTAGATCTGGACCTTGGTGCCGTTGCCGGTGCCGGCGGCGTCCAGGCACTTGTCGCCGTAGACCCTGAGCTCGCCTGCGGCGGTGTAGCGCCGGAACGCCCAGGGACACAGGGCCGGTTCGGCCGGCTCGGGCCCGGGGCGGGAAGGCGCGAGGCGCGTGGTGGAACTCCTGTCGGCCCCGACTGCCGCGAGCAGTCAGGGTCGGTGCGTGCTTGCCTGACGCGAGGGCTACTAGGTCCTGTCCGGGCGATCTTCGTGGATCAGCCCGCGTCGTCTGGTGCGGTGCATCGCAAGGCGGAGGAGCGCTCGTACTCGGCCGTACTCGCGCGGTCCGACAACGCGGCGAGGCGCCGTACCAGGCGGCGCGGGCCCGCGAAGATCGCCCGGACAGGGCCTAGCGCCGACGGGACCGAGGGCTACGGCAGGACGTGCTCTTCGCGCACCCCGCGCCGGAGAAACTGGCCTCAGACGTCGCCCGCCTGTCGGGCTGACACCCGAGACACGACAACGGGGGACGCCCGGTGGGCCGGGGCACCGCCCCACCGCTAGCTTCGCAGTTGGGCGGGCGCGGCGGCGAACGCGCCGGGCCCGCCTTCCGGGAAGTCGCGCTCGTGCGGCTCGACCCGGTTGTCGCGCAGGGCCACGACCTTGCCCTCGGGGACCAGGATGTCGAAGGCCGCTGCCGAGGGCGGGGGCTCGGGTGGCAGGTACGGTTCGGCGAGCGGGTTCCCGTTGAGTATCAGCGTGCGGTCCCCGGCCCGGTACGGGAGCCGGCGGCCGGCCGCAGCGGCTTGATCCGGCATCCGGGTGAACTTGCATGCCGCCCATGTACGCGCAGGCGAGGGGGCCGGGATCCTTGGCGGGTGATCACTGCTCCTTTACGGCGGACGGCCGTCATGGTGGCTGTCGCGGCTCTCCTGGGCGCTGCTCCGGCCGGTGCCCCGCAAGAATCCTGGGACACCACGGAGAGGTGCGTTCAGACGGATTGGGACCACCGCCGCATCCCCACGCGGACGGGAAACGCCGAGCTCGGATGGCAGCACTTCTCCCGTCCGCACGGCATCACCAGTTGCAGACTCATCAACGCCGCGCTCAACGGCAAGCCCGACAAGCTGTCCGACCAGCAGCGGAACCTTGAGTACTGGGGCTCGGCCATCAAGAACGGCCGCCAAGTCGATTTCGTGGTCAAGGTCCGCTACGCCAAGACCACCGATGACGACAGGTACGAAGCACCCGGCGCAAAGGGGAAGGTCGGAGTCATCACGGCCTATTGCCGGGGGGTGCAGAAATGCCCGTCATGGGTCAACTGACCTGTTCCGGGGGCTGCCTCTCCCGCGCGCAGAGCGCCGTTGCAGCAGCCCTCTGGCAGTACACCGACACCCCCATCGCCAGGCCATACTACGTCCGCGGATGTGTTCCCGACCCCGACGACGCCGCAGTGATCGTCGCGCTGTGGACCGGCCCGAGTGCACGGGACAAGAGGAACCTCTTCCTGCTCGTCCCCCTCGTGTCGGGCGGACTGCCCGTCCCGCCGCGGCGCGTCGTTGCGGGCCTGATGCGGCTCGGCCGCGGGACGCACCTGTTCGGCTCTGTCGGGCGGCGCTTCGACGGGAAGCCCCTCCTCGACGGCAGCGGTCTGGTCGAGGGCGAGAGCCTGCCCTGCCTGTGCGATGGTGCCGCGGAACCCCACGGGCCGCGCGGGTTCTACTTCGAGCGCCCCGGCGAACCGAAGCGCTACCCATGACCGACGGGGCCGTCATACGACCGGACGGCTGAGGGCGTCCGACGCAGACAAAAGCGCTCGCTCGGCCGAAGCCATGGGAAGTCGACGGCGATCTGTGGGCGGTGCACGCCGCGCCGAGGGGAACGACCGCACCACTGCCGTGACCGTGCGCCCCGAGCCGGGCGGTGCCCTGAAAGGTCTGTACCGGCCCGCCCCGAACCGTGTGATCGGAGCCGGTGGAAGGCAAATGCGTCGACAACGCCCCTCGGTACCCGGCAAAGTGGCCGCCCGTGACGACCAGTGAGCTGTGGACCCGCGCGACCGCCGACCGCTACGACGCCGAGGAGACCGAGACGTCCTCGGCCGCCGTTCTCGGACCGACCCTCGCCTTCCTCGCCGAACTCGCCGGAGACGGCCGGGCACTGGAGTTCGCCATCGGGACCGGACGAGTTGGCGTCCCGCTCCGGGAACGCGGCGTGCCGGTAGTGGGCATCGAACTGTCCGAGCACATGGCAGCGGTGCTGCGGCGCAAGATCGACGAGGACACGCTCCCGGTAGTCATCGGGGACATGGCCACCACCGTCGTTCCCGGCGAGTTCACCCTGGTCTATCTCGTCTACAACACCATCACGAACCTGCTCACGCAGGACGAGCAGGTCGAGTGCTTCCGCAACGCCGCACGGCATCTGGAGCCCGGCGGCCGATTCGTCATCGAGCTGGGCGTGCCGCCGCTGCGGTTCCTGCCGCCCGGTCAGGTCGCGGTGCCGTTCGACGTCTCTGAGCAGCATCTCGGCTTCGACACCTTCGACCTGGTCGAGCAGATCCTCGTCTCGCACCACTTCACCCGCGACGGCGACGACGGCCGCTACCGCCGCGACGCATCCCGGCACCGCTACGCCTGGCCGGCAGAGCTCGACCTGATGGCACGGATCGCTGGGCTCGACCTGGAGCGTCGCGTCGCGGACTGGGACGGGGCGCCGTTCACCCAGGACTCCGCGAAGCACATCTCCGTGTGGCGCAAGCCAACCTGAGGTCGGCCACCGGGCCGTCAACGTGAGCCGTGCCCGTCTTGAAACTCCTACCGGGAGTTCAGGCATCGCCAGCGGATCAGCGCGCATCCGAGGGGGCGGAAGGCTGCGTGCATGTCGTCGCGCATCACCAGCGGATCCGCGGGCGGCGGAACCAGTGCGGGTGCCCAACACCACGTCCGGGCGGTTGGATCTCCCTTTAGCTCCCGCATGCGGGAGCCGTCGACGGCCGCCCGGGAGAAGTCCGGGGCGTTCGCGCTGCGAAGCTTGGCCAGGAGGACCCCGTGCAGCCGGGGCCAGACTCCAGCCTCGGTCCACTCAGGCAGGCGGCGCCAGCAGGTCAGATCCGAGCCGAAGCCGAGCTCCTGAGGCAGATGTTCCCAGGCGATCCCCGTGTGCAGGACGAACAGGATGCCCTGGAACACCAGCCGGTCCGGATGCCGCTTGCGCCCGGGGTGCCGGGGCTGCCGCTCCACCTTCGGTAGCAGCGGCTCGATCACAGGGGAACCCACCCGGTGTAGACGCCTGCCATGAAGCGGCGCAGGTTGGCCGCGTCCGCCGCGTCCGCCGCGCCCGCCGGGCTTCCCTGTGCCCATTGCGCACGGAGTAGGACAGTCTGCCGATCGGATGATGCGTGGCGGGTCGCGGATGCGCCTGCCGGGTTTGCTGGGACGATCCCGCCCATGGCATCAAGGACGGGTACTGCCGAGAGTTCTGCGAAAGCGCGAGTTGTCTTGCTGACGCTCTCGGCCGGTCAGTTCCTGATGGCGCTCGACAGCTCGGTCATGAACGTCTCGATCGCGACGGTGGCCGAGGACGTGGGCACGACCGTGACGGGCATCCAGGGCGCGATCACCGCCTACACCCTGGTGATGGCGATGTTCATGATCCCCGGTGGCAAGGTCGGGGCGCTGATCGGCCGCAAACGCGCGTTCCTGATCGGCTGCTGCATCTACGGGGCCGGCTCTCTCACCACGGCGCTCGCACCGAACCTACCGGTGCTCCTGTTCGGCTGGGCGCTCCTCGAAGGCATCGGTGCGGCTCTCATCCTGCCCGCGATCGTGGCGCTGGTGGCCGGGAACTTCGTCCCTGAACGCCGGCCCGCCGCCTACGGACTCGTCGCGGCGGCGGGGGCCGTGGCGATCGGGGTCGGGCCGCTCATCGGCGGTGTCGCGACGACGTACTTCTCGTGGCGGTGGGTGTTCGCCGGTGAGGTGCTGGTGGTGCTCGGCATCCTGGTGCTGGCCCGCCGCATCGCCGACGCCCCGGTCGGCGAACGCCGGCGCGTCGATCTCGTCGGCGCCGTGCTGTCCGCACTCGGGCTCGGGCTCTTCGTCTACGGGGTGCTCCGCTCGGACGAATGGGGCTGGTTCCAGCCCAAGCCCGACGCGCCGTCGTGGCTCGGGATCTCGCTGGTCGTGTGGCTGATGCTGGCAGGTCTGCTGCTGATCTGGCTCTTCCTGCGCTGGGAGGCCCGCCTCGTGGAACGGGGCAGGGACCCGCTCATCGACCCGGCGCTGCTGCAGAACAAGCAGCTCACCGGCGGGCTGACCATGTTCTTCTTCCAGTACCTCGTGCAGATGGGCGTGTTCTTCGTTGTACCGCTCTACCTGTCGGTCGCCCTCGGCCTGTCCGCACTGCAGACCGGCGCCCGCCTCCTGCCGCTGTCGGTGACACTGCTGGCGGCCGCGGTCCTGATCCCGCGCTTCCTCCCGGACGTCTCGCCGCGGCGGGTGGTACGGCTGGGGGTACTCGCCCTGCTCGCGGGCGCGGTGGTCCTGATGGCCGCGCTCGACGCGGATGCCGGTGCGGAAGTCGTCACCGTCCCCCTGCTGCTGATCGGGCTCGGTATGGGTGCGCTGGCGTCCCAGCTCGGGTCGGTCACCGTGTCCGCGGTACCGGAGGAGAAGAGCGCAGAGGTCGGCGGCGTTCAGAACGCCGTCACCAACCTCGGCGCGTCGATCGGTACGGCACTCGCCGGATCGATCATGATCGCCGCGCTCGCCAGTTCCTTCCTGACCAGCGTCGAGCAGAATCCGGCGATCCCGGACAGTGTCAAGAGTCAGGCGACCGTCAAGATCCAAAGTGGCGCACCTTTCCTGTCGGACGCCCAGCTCGAGACGGCCCTCGACGAAGCCGGCATCAGCAGCGAAGTGACCCAGGACGCGCTGGACGCGAACGCCGCAGCACGACTCGACGGCCTCCAGGCCGCCCTCGCCATCCTGGCCTTCGCCGCCCTACTCGCGATGTTCTTCACTCACCGCATCCCGACGACCCAGCCCCGCTCGACACAGCCCTAGACGGCGTGTCAGGTACTCCGGCGGGGAGTGCGCGACGCGACGTATCCAACGATCGGGAATCTGCCGTTCACCTCACCTGCCTCCTCGTGCCGGTCTCCCTGATCACGGTGTGGGTCCACGACATCGTGCCGGACACCGGCCGGTGCGTGTCCACCGTCGTCCCGCACGCCTCGAACCCGGCGATCGAGGCCGCCGCCGTGCACCGCATCACCCAAGCAGCAGCCGATGTCCGGGTCTACGGCGCCCAGGTCACGTCACCTGCTACGAAGATGCATCTTTTGCACCCCGAGCAAGAGCGGGGTCACGATGGTCACATGAGCCTCACTTCTGTGAGAGTGGTGCCGGCCTCGGCTCGGCCCGACCTGCCGTACGGGAGGAAGCGCGGGGGCGGTGCGCGCTGCCATGGTGCTTGACCTGCTTGTCATCGGCTTGGCGGTCACGCTGTTTCCGCTGCCCATCATGGCCTTTGTGCTGGTTGTGTCCTCACCCCGTGGCGTGCGCAAGGGCCTGGCGTTCATCCTCGCCTGGCTGGCGTGCCTCGTCGCCGTGATGGCGGTCGTTCTCCTGCTCACCGACGGGCAGCCGCCCCTGCCCCGTTCGCCCCCGTCGATCGGGGCGCTCGTGGCCACGCTGGTGATCGGTGTCGGCCTGGTCGTGTACAGCGAACACCGGCGCCGCCGCGGCCGTCGTCCGGCGAAAGCCCCGGAGTCCTCTGCGCAAGAGCTGACTACGGCGTCCGGTTCGTCCGTGACCTCGAGGATGGACGACGCCACCGGATGGTCCGCGGCGGGCCTCGCCGTGCTCCTTCAGCCGTGGGGGATGGTCGGCGCCGCTGCCGCCACCGTCGTACAGGCCGATCTCTCCCACCCCGAGTCCTTCCTGGCCCTGACGGCCTTCTGCATCCTGGCGACCTCCACCTTGCTGGTCATGGAGCTGTACATGGTGTTCGCACCCGACAAGGCACAACTCGCCCTGCTGGGCCTGCGTGGATGGCTGGAACGCCACAAGGACCCGGCGATCGTCGTCATCTGTCTCCTCCTGGGCCTGTGGCTCGTCGGCAGGAGCCTCTATCAGCTCACCGGCTGACCCGGCACCGTACGCCGGCGCCGCGGTCGCCCTCGCATCGTCAGCCCGGCCGGCCGTGCGCCGCGCCTCCAGACCGCCGTACGGCAGACGCCTCCGCAGCCGAGTGCTACGGAGGTGTCGTCAGCACTTGAGGCCGGTGGAGGCGGAGGTCGTGGCCTCGTCCAGCTTCAGGATCTGCGGCTGCAGCTTCGCCAGCGCGTCCTGGCCCGTCGTGTCGCCCGGCAGGGCCTCGTACGCCTTCTTCAGGTCCTCGGCAGCGGTCTGGACGGCCGAGCGTTCGGCCTCCTTGAGCTGGCTCGCGTTCTCCTTGACGCTGTTCCAGTCGTCCTGGACGGCCTGGTGGGCTTCCTTCACCTGGTCCTTCGTCGCGGAGGACGGATTGAGCGCCCTGAGCTTGGCGTTGTCGGCCTTGAGCTCGGAGAGGTCCGTGCACAGCTCACTCGCGGCCTTGGTGGCCTCTTCCGAGGGCGAGCTGCTGTCGTCGGAGCAGGCGGTGAGACCGAAGACCGCGGTGGCGCAGAGCACGCCGATCACGGGAAGACGCTTCATCGTGACTCCTCAAGCGAGATGGCGGGGGCGGATCCATACCGAACCCATCACCACATACACACGATCAAGCACCATCCGCACCCGCACTCCCACCGTTCGGCTTCGGCACAGCTCTCCCGCGGCTCGGGTCATTCGCCTCGGGTCCAGGCCGGTTGCGTGTCAGCGCACCGCCTGCAGATGTGCTCTCCGGCGCAGCGCCGGGTGAGTGAATGGGCCACTGCACCACGGCCCAGTCCGCCCACCGGGCCCGTGCCCGACCGGGCGACGGCATGCGCGTCGTCACCGTCACTCCGCCCGGAAAGAGGGTCCACTCCTTCCGCTACCTGGCCGCGGCAGTCGGGGCCTGAGCTCCACGTCCCCAGGCGCTCCTCGTCGGGAAGCAGCCCGAGCATGTCGAGCAGCACCTCGCACTCGGCGGGACTCTCGGCATGCGCGGCCACCGCACGGCGAGCAGCCACACGGTCGGCCGGAGCAGACGCGGACGCGGACAGCACCGCCGGATCGTCGCACGCGAACGGATCCTTCATGAGCCGATGCGACCACACCGGCGACGTGGCGGCACCCTGCCGTGCTCCACTCGCCACGTCAGCGGACCGAGCCGCCTGCGGGAGCGGCTCCTGCCTTCTCCTCGGTGGTGGCGGCGAGTGCGCGTACGACTCCGGCCGCTGACCGGCCAGCGGCCGAAGACGATCGTGCGTCAGCTGGCGACGCCGGTGTCACGCCCGTCCCACAGGACAGGGGCCCGTTCGCCAGTCGGCTTGGCTGCCGTCCGGGCCGGGTGGTGGTCCTGGGCAACTACGACTCGCGGGGCGTGGGCCTGATCCCGCGGGTGGCGGTGCGCAGGGCGAGGGCCATGACCACTTCGAACACGCCGAGCAGGACGAGCCACAGTCCCAGCAGCCGCGTCAGGGCGACGGCGGAATCCACCGGGAAGCAGAGCACAACGATTCCGGCGACGGCGCCGAGGGCGCCCAGGGCGAAGAGCAGGCCGCGGTGCACGAGCGCGCGATCGGCGACCGCGACGTACGCGGTGAGCACCCCCGTCAGCAGCCAGAACACTCCGACGATCAGGGACAGCGCGCCGATCGTCTGCAAGGGGTGCCGCAGGACCAGGACGCCCGCCAGGAACGCCAGTATGGCGATCAGGACGCCCGCCAGTCTGCTGCCGCCCCCGTCATCGCTGTGCGAGAAGGCCGTGACGAAACGGAAGCCACCGGCCACCAGGAGCTGGAGACCGATGATGACGGCAAGGATGTGCAGCGTCTCGTCGGGCCATACGAGCACCAAGATGCCCGGGATCAGGGTCGCAAGGGCCAAGCCGAGCGCCCAATGCCACGAGCCACCGAGCCGCTTGAGGACGTCCTCGGGATCGCTCTGCCTGTGCTGCGGTGCCGCGTCGGGGGATACGGTCATCACGCCTCCCGGGCCGGCCGGAGGCCCTGTAAGGGCCCTCGCAGCCGTCGGATGTGCATTATTTACCTATCAGCCCCATTTTAAGCGGGTGTGGTACGGCGCGCTGGTCCGGGCGGGCGGGCGAGTGCGTGCCCCCATGCGCAGCAGCCGGTGAGGCTCTAGGGTTGAACCGGAGGCATACCAGCGATCATGGAACTCCTCTGCCGTCGTCGCGATGCCCACACTCGGGTGGGACGACACCCTCACATCGGCGCGGCGCGGCGCGGCGCTGCGTACCGCCACCGTCACCCCGGCCGAGGTCGAGCTTTGACACCCGGCGCCGCGGCGCAGACGGCCTCGGCGGGCAGATAAGGGCGCCGTTCCCGTCCTGGGGGACCGCACAGCCAGGCAGGAGTGTGACGATGTCCCGGACCTCGACCACGGCGATGCGCGCGGTACCCCACAGCACCCCTGAGGAACGCGCGACCCACGGCAGAGGGGCCCGGCGCCGCTCGCCGCGGTCGCAGCACGCCGTGTACCGGCCGTCTCCGGACAGGCCCGATCCGCTGGCGATCCTGGAGGCGCAGTCCTCGGCGCGGATACCCGAGCTGGTCCCGATCCGCTACGGCAGGATGTTGGAGTCCCCCTTCCGGTTCTACCGGGGAGCCGCCGCCATCATGGCGTCCGACCTGGCCAGTACCACGGACTCGGGGATCACGGCCCAGCTGTGCGGCGACGCGCACCTGCTGAACTTCCGGCTGCTGGCCTCCCCGGAGCGGCGGCTGATGTTCGACATCAACGACTTCGACGAGACACTGCCAGGCCCCTGGGAGTGGGACGTCAAACGGCTGGCGGCGAGCCTCGTCATCGCCGGGCGGGCGAACGGCTTCGACGATGCCGAGCGTGCGCGCATCGTGAGCAGTGGCGTGCGCTCGTACCGCGAGGCCATGCGCGGTTTCGCCGGCATGGGCAACCTCGACGTCTGGTACGCGAAGATCGACGCGGACCGCCTGGAGGCCCTGACCACCGGTCAGCTCGACGAGGGTGGACGGAAGAAGCTGGCCAGTGCCATGGCGAAGGCCCGCACGCGTGACACCTTGCAGGTCTTCGGAAAGCTCACGGAAATGGTCGAGGGCCGGCCGAGAATCGCGGCGGACCCCCCGCTGCTGGTGCCGATCGCGGACCTCCTGCCGGACGTCGAGCGCAGCGCGCTCGAGGACCAGCTCCGCCGGCTGCTCGCCCGCTACGGCCAGACGTTGGCGACCGACCGGCGGGCTCTCCTGGAGGACTACCGGTTGGTGGACATGGCCCGCAAAGTGGTCGGTGTCGGCAGTGTCGGTACCCGCTCCTGGATCCTGCTGCTGCTCGGCCGTGACGGGCGGGACCCGCTCCTGCTGCAGGCCAAGGAAGCCGATACTTCCGTCCTCGCCGCCCACGTCGGCACAAGCCGGTACCGCAACCAAGGCGAGCGTGTGGTGGCGGGACAGCGGTTGATGCAGGCGGCCAGCGACATCTTCCTCGGCTGGGAACGGCTGGAGGGGATCGACGGCAAGCAGCGCGACTTCTACATCCGCCAGCTACGCGACTGGAAGGGGATCGCCATGCCGGAGACGATGTCGCCCGGGCAGCTGAAGACGTTCGGCGAGGTGTGCGGCATCACCCTTGCCCGTGCGCATGCGCGGTCGGGCGACCGGATCGCGATCGCCGCCTACCTGGGCCGCGCAGAAAGCTTCGACCGGGCGCTGGTCACCTTCGCCGAAGCCTATGCCGACCAGAACGAACGCGACTTCCAAGCCCTGGCCGACGCAGTACGCGCAGGCCGGCTGCCGGCTCAAGAACTACCAGCGGCCTGACAGCTGCGCTGCGGCAGGGGATCGTGTACTCGTGCGGACACTTCGACCAGCGGGACTGCGGGTGCTCACAGTCCTTGGAGAAGATGCCCATGCCGTGAGCGAGCGCCTTCGTTGCCGTGCGGTGCGGGACTCCTTGGGCGCCGATGCCGACCCCATGCCGACTTTGGTGACAGTCCGTCAGGATTCTGGGTAACTTCTGGCGGCCGTGAAGGAGACGGGGCGGGATCCTCAGGCTGGGTGCCGTACTTCCAGAGCTGATGCTGTGGTCGGCTGAGACGCGAGTGGTGGCCGGCCCCGAGCTGAGCGGGACCGGCCGCAGCCGGTACGGCAGCAGGGCCCCCGGTACGGCAGCAGGGCCCGGATCGCGCGTCGCGGTCCGGGCCCTGCTCGTGCGGTGCCGCCGTGCGGCGGCGGTGCGTCAGCCCTGTGCGGTGTCGTCGCCCGCCTGCCCGGTGCCCTCAGCTGCGCCTGCCTTCTCGCGCATCTTGCGCACCAGCTCCGCCTTTTGGTCGGCTGCACCCTGGCGGTCGAGGTTGCGGTGCGGGCCGTTGTTCTGCCGTTCGGCGCGGGACAGCCGCTTGCGCTGGCCGCCGCCCTGGCCCACGGGGTTGTTGATGTTCTTGCTCACGGTCACGGGTTCTCCCGGTAATGATGTGTGAAGTGATCTACGGATTCATCGGTGGGGGACGGGCGGCGACGTCGAAGGACGTCAGCAGGGGCCCATCACGCCCTCACTCGTAAATCGGCCTCTGGAAGAACATGACAAAGACGGTACCTGGTTCCGTCGGCCCCTCACGCCAACCCTTTCGCCGCCCCGGCGTCGGCCCGGCCGGAGCGTGCCCGTGCTCTCTGGGGGCTGGAGCTGAGCGCGGCGTGGACGAGATGAGGCGCTGGCCAGGCCCTCGCTCAGCAGCGTGATGCTGATGAGGCTGCCCGGATCCTGTCCATTTTCGCGCCCAAGCCCTCTACCTCCGAAAAATGCCCCGAAACCCAGTGACAACCGCTTCCGGAACTACTTAAGATCAACTTCGACTTCTGCAAACAGGCAGGTCATGCACATCGGGCGGGCACCACCAGTGTCACCTCGTGTTGGCGCTTCGAAGGGGTACCGCTCATGAAGAACATCGTGCTGATCGGTGGGCACGATGAGACATTCACGCACTTCGGGGACCTGCCGTTGACGTTCACCGTCGTGCAGCTCGAAGGTTCGATCGGGCCGAATCTGCGTGCCCTGACCGATGACATTCGTCCGGTGGGCGACTTCGAGGTGGAAACCGTCGTCGAAGTGGTCGGTGCGATTCTGGCCGACAAGCGCGTGGACCATGTCTTCTCCTTCACCGAGGACGGTCTGCTCCCGACTGCCGTCGCGGCCAGTCGTCTCGGTCTGCCCGGAATGTCAGAGTCCAGTTGTCGGCTGTGCGTGGACAAAAGGATGATGCGCGATCATCTGCGCGGCACCGAGTTCGCCGTCGCCAGTGTGATATGTGCGAACGCGGCAGATGTCCGGGCTTTCCTGCACGAGAATCCGGCCGGCCTCGTCCTGAAGCGGCCCACGGGCTCGGGCAGCGAGGACGTGTTCGTGATCCATGACGAGGACGACCTGGTCAGAGCGGTGAAGGTGCTCGGCGGAGAGCAGTTCTCGATGCTGGCCGAGGAGTATCTCCCCGGCCGTGAAGTCAGCCTCGAAACGCTGACGATCGACGGGCGGCACCGGCTTCTCACGGTCACCGACAAGACGCTCCACCCTGGCGCACTGGCGGAGGCCAGGCACATCGTCACCCCGGACGTCGTGGATTCCGGGACCAGGGAGCGGCTGGCCGAATTCTGCACCCGGCTGCTCACTCTCATCGGCCACGAACACGGCCCCTGCCATATCGAGCTGAAGCTCGACGGGGACCGCATCCGGTTGATCGAGATCAACAATCGGGTCGGCGGTGACTACGTGGGCCTCCTGGCGGAGCTGACCACCGGTGTGAGCATGTTCCGGGAGACCATCCGCTTCTTCGCGGGCGAGCCGGAGCCTACGGGCGCACAGGGCGATTACGAGTTCGCCTCGTCCCACCTCTTCTACGAGCCGGTCGATCCGGACGTCCTGCGGGCGAACCTGGTGGATGTCGATATCCATCGGCTGCACATCGGTGCCGCGGCCCCCGAGCGCCACGGCCCGGTCATCAACGACGACAAGATCGGCTGGGTTGTCTTCGCCGCCCGCGATCGAGCTGCCTTCGACAAGGCCATCGAATACCTGAGGAACGAATTCCTGTAAAGGAATTCATCTGCCCGGACGTGCAGTAGACGCTCCGAGTCGGCGCGCCCTCCTGGTGCTGCGCCGACGCGCACTGAGCACCCTTCCACCCCGGCGTCCGGGCCGTTCTCTGCGAGCCCTCAGGTGGGGTGGGTGTCGTCGTGTCGGAGGGCGGTGCGGACGCCCGTGACGACTACGGCGATCAGGCAGAGGGCGATGACGGTCTCGGCCCACAGGAAGGCGAACCAGTCCAGCACGCAGCCGATCGGGGGTGTGCCGGGAGCGTTGTTGCGGAAGGCCGAGAGGGCGAACAGGGTGGCGGCCATCCAGCCGAGGGCAGCCCATACCAGGCCCTCTGTGCGCGTCGTCACATACCAGGCCCCCAGGAGCACGGACGCCGCCAGCGCCCACATCACGACCATCATGAAGACCGCGAAGACGAGCAGGCTGCCCGATCGGGCCACACCCAGGCCCAGGACAGCCTCCTGCGAGGAGGGCGCGGGTGTCGCGGAGATGGAGAAGAGGGTGTCGTTGTTGGAGAACAGCAACCGCACCGGCACCTGCTTGCCGCCCTGCTCCGCCCAGAACTCGATGTCGGTCTTGTAGGTGTCGAACGGGTAGTCGTTGACCGATCCATCCGTGATCGCAACCTTCACGTCCCTGATCGCGATCCGCTCGTGCGCCTTGAACTCCAGGTCGCCGAGGGTCTGCGCGGAGGTCTGGAGCCTGAGATCGGCCACCGGGGCGGTCCCGTCCTGCTCGCCGAGGTTCCCGCGCGGGGTGACCCGGACCCGTAGTGCCAGCTCTCTGGCCACGGCGTCGACGCGTTGGACGGTGGCCACCACCTCCACCCGGTCGACGGCTTGGGATCCGACCGTGCGGACCGTGTCGATCGCCTGCCGCTCGGTGAACTGCAGCCACGACCCCACGGCCACCGCCACAAAGACCAGCACCGCGATGGGAAGCAGGACCGGCAGCAGCGAGGGCCCGGAGGGGCGCGGGCGACGTGGCTCCCACGTTGGGGCCATGGTGACTCCGAAGAGGTGGGAAGCGGTCTCAGGGAGCGATCTCGAACTCGGGCGCCTCGAGGCCCTTCAGGCATTCGGTCTTCGGCGCGTCCGGGGTCTCGAAGAACGAGACGGCGATCTCCTGGGCGCACTTCGAGGTGGCGAACACCACGTGCGGCTCGTAGGGGATCGTGACGACCTTGGCCTTGCTCAGCGTACGGGCCACGTACGGCCCGTTGGCCGCGCCGGTCTGGGCGTCGAACGCACCCGACAGCGCGAGGGTGGGGATGTCACTGCTCGTGACGTCCCGGACCGAGCGCGCGGCCGGGGGGACGTTCCAGACGTCGCAGTCACCACGGAGGAAGGTGAGCAGCGGAGCCTGGGCCTGCACCGAGCTGGGGAACGACGGGAACTCCTTCTGTCCACCCTGGAGCGCCGCGTCCTTGCTCTCGTACGGCGTCCACGTACTGCAGAAGATTCCGTAGGCCAGACCGTGCGAAGTCAGTCCGATGCCCTTGGGGTTGAGCCTCCAGCCCGCCCACTGCTGGGCGATCCGCTGCGGGTTGCCGTTCGCCAGCTCGTCGATGGAGAGGGGTACGGCCTCCGCCGTGTGGGTGGCGGAGGTCAGCCAGTTCACCAAGGTTCCGCCGTCCAGCACGACCTTCACCGGCTCCTTGCTGTAGGGGAGCGTGACGGTCGTGGTGACCGGCTTGGCCTCGAGGTCCTGGACGAGCTTTTCGAAGGTGGCAGACAGGTTCGGATAGCGCTTGTCGCACGCCGGTTGATCCGCGCATGCCTTGAACAGTCCCTCGACACCCTGCCGGAAGCTGCTCCACGTCTGTGCGGACCCGGAATTGGACGGCGGCAGGATGCCGTCGATGCCCACCGAGCGGAGACCCTCGGGGTGCAGGCGCATGTAGACCAGCGCCAGGTGGGTGCCGTAGGAGATGCCGTACAGGTTCCACTGCTCGATGCCCAACGCGGTGCGCAGGTCGTCGTAGTCGGCAGCGCTCTGGGTGTCGTTGTAGGCACCGAGGTCGACCCCGCGGCCCGCCAGTTCGTCGCGGCAGGCCTTCGTGGCGTCGACGTGCAGGCGTTCGGTGGACGGAGCATCGTAGACGAGGCCGATCACCTGGCCGTTGAACTTGTCGACGTTGGGGCAGAGGAGGGCCGGGTCGGCCGAGTACGTACCGCGCTGGGACATGAGGATCACGTCACGGTCGCGGTTCAGGCCACCGTCGATCGCCATCTTCGCCTCTCCCACCGCGTCGTCTCCGGGTCCGCCCGCGAGCCACACGATGGGGTCGGGTTTCGGTGTGTCGGCTGCGGCCGGCACGATCGCGACACCGAGTTTGATCGTTTTGCTGCTCGGCTTGGCGCGGTTCTCGGGCACGGTGAGCGTTCCGCAGCGGGCCCCCTTCAGCTCCTCGATCGGTTCCGCCGTCCTCGGGCAGGAGCCCGGTTCGAAGCGGGCGTCGCCCACCGTCCGCGCGACCGTGCCGATCGGCGCCCCAGGGCTGGGGCTGGTGCCGGTGCGGGACTGTGCCTGGGCGGGCGCTGTCAGCAGGCCGGTGACGAGGAGACCGGTCGCCATGCCGGCCGACGTGGCCAGGAGCCGTCGTGCGGTGCGCCGACGACGGGGCGCTTGGCGGAGAGTCATCTGCCCTCCCAAGTCATTTCGGGATGATCGTGAACGCTGCGGGCTCGAGATCGTCCACGCAACTGGTGTCGGGCGCGGTCGGGCGAGCGAGGAACGAGGCCAGCACGCTCTGCGCGCACGCCGACTGCGGGACCACCCAGTGGCCGATCCCGGGGACCTGTACGGCAGTCGAGCGGGACAGGTTGCGGGCGACGTCCTTCGCCCAACTCGCTGCGGTCTTCACGTCGAACGTGCCGGAGACGACGAGCGCCGGCACCGAGCTGACCGTGGCCACCCGCTGGACGGAGGCGCGGTCCGGAACGTTCCAGATCCCGCATGCCGGGTACTGGAAGGGAAGTTGCGGCACCTGCGCCAGGACGGTGTCCGGCCACCCGGGGTAGGCCTTCTGTCCTGCCTTCAGCACGTCGGCTTCCGAATACCCCGGAGCCCACTCGCTGCACACCACCGAATTCGTCAGACCGTGCGCGAACTCACCGACCTTTTGGACCGAGCCGGCCGCGCGGGCCTTCGCGAAGCGCTCCGGGTTTCCGTTGCTGAGTTCGTCGAGCGCCGCCGGGATGTCCTTGGGCCGCGGGTTGAAGGCGACGATCAGGTTCAGCAGTGCGCCCCCGTCGAGGACGACCTTGACCGGCTTTCCACCGCTCGGCGGCGGGACGTTCAGGGTCAGTGGCTTCGCCTCCAGCTTGCGCACCTGCTCCGACAACAGTTGGGAGAGGTCCGGGTACCGGTCCTTGCAGGCGGGTTGCGCCGCGCACGCCTCGAAGATGTTGCGGATCCCCTCGGCGGTGCTGCCCCATGTCCACGGCAGAGTCACGACCTGGGGAGGGGTGATCGAGTCGATCGCCACCGCGCGGATGCCCTCGGGGTGCAGGCGCAGGTAGGTGAGGGCCAGGTTGCTGCCGTAGGAGTACCCGTAGACGTTCCACTGGGGGATGTCCAGCGCATTGCGCAGGTCGGCGAAGTCGGCGGCGTTCTCAGTGGTGTTGTAGGCGCTCAGGTCGGTGCCGTCGGCCGTCAGGCGGTCCCGGCAGTCCTTCACCGCTTTCAGGAAGAGCTGTTCTGCCCGCTGCGCGTCGTAGCCCAGGCCGACGGCCTGCTCGTTGAACCGGTCGATCTCCGGACAGGCGAGGTTCGGCTGGTCGTAGAGGTTGCCGCGCTGGGCCATGATGATCAGCTCGCGGTCCTTGTTCAGGCCGGAGTCGACGAGGAACGGGATGTCGTCGAACGTTTCGCCACCGGGGCCGCCCGCCATGAACACCACGGGGTCCGCGGCGGGCTTTGCGGAGGTGGCCGGAATGCGCGCAACGGCCAGCTTGATGGTGCGGCTGCCGGGGCGGGAGCGGTTCTCGGCGACCTCGAGGAAGCCGCACTTCGCGTCGCTCAGCGCCTTGATCGGCTCGGGCGGCTCCGGACAGGCGCCCGGCACGAACCGGGGGGCCGCCGGACTGGGCTGCCCGGCGGGCTGGGCGGGTGCTGACGCGGCGCTGCTGGGTGTGGGGCCGAATGCCGCCAGGCAGACCAGAGCCACCCCTGCAGTCACCGCGGGGACGCCGTGCTTGGGCATGTGATCTCGTTCCTCTGCCGACATCGGCGGCGGCCCTGCCGGGCCAGGCCGCAGCGTTTGGGCGGAACGCGCGTCTTCGACGCTACCGGGTCGCTGCCGTGCGCGCACCCGGAGTGGTCGCGACCCGTGACCAGGGCCGTTGACGGCCGTCCCCGGCCGTCCCCGGCCGTCCGTCCAGGGCCGTCTTCCGTCCCTGTGCGCGTCCTCGGACCGCCCGGTAGCGTTGATTCAAGTGGAGAATGAAGGCGGTGTCCCGTGAATCGGATTGCGTCGTTGTGCGCCGCCGGGGGCGCCATGGTCGTGGTGGTACTGGCCGGTGTCGCAGGGCCGCAGGCATACGCGACCGGCGAGGACCGCGAGAAGCGCAGCGCAGATGTTCTCCAGAAGCTGGTGCCTTCTTCTGATGGCCCGGGCTGTGCGGCAGCTGTCGGCATTCGGGGAAGCGTTGTCTGGGAGGCGGGGAGGGGAAAAGCCGATCTGACGACCGGGCGCGCCATCACCTCGAAGACCGTCTTCGACATGGCATCCAACTCCAAGCAATTCACCGCGGACGCCGTCCTCTTGTTGGCCGGACGAGACCAACTCGCGCTGACCGACCCCCTGTCCGATTTCCTCGACGACCCGCCCGCCTGGACGCGGGACGTCACCCTGGGCGACCTGATGCGTCACACCAGCGGCATCACCGACTACCAGGATCTGCTGGAGGCCAAGGGCATCGAGCTGACGGATCCGGCCGGCCAGGAGGAAGCGATCGCGGCCATCCTCGCCTCAAAGCCGGAGGATTCGCCGGGCAAGCGATTCTCCTACTCCAACTCCAACTACGTCCTCCTGGCACAGGTCGCCGAGAGGGTCACCGGCAAGCCGTTCCCGACCTTCGTCCAACAGGAGTTCTTCACCCCGCTGCACCTGCGCATGACTCTGTCCCCGGCGGTGGACGTTCCCGGCAAGGCAAAGTCGTACGACGACAAGGACGGCTCCTTCACTCCCAATTCCTCCCCCTGGAAGCAGTACGGAGACGGGTCCGTACAAACCACCCCTGGGGAATTCGTCCGCTGGGCCGACAATTACCGCACTGGCCGCATCGGTGGAACCGAGCTGCTCGCCGGGGTCACGGAGGGAGCGGTGAGTGTGGGCGACGTCCTGCGCCCGCGTGGCATCGAAGAAGGGCGGTACGGGGCCGGAATCCTCCTTCTCCCCGACAAGAGCCTGGTACATCGCGGCGACTGGGAGGGGTTTCACAGCACCTTCAAGGTGAGTCCGGACCGTAACACTGCCGTCACCGTCGTGTGCAACGTGGATTCACCCGATCATTTCCGTGCGGCAAACCAACTGCTGGACATCTGGAGCAAATGACGGCATGTGCATCATTCCGCTCGTCCTCACAGCGTCCACCGTGAGGGTGTGTGTCGACCGTTACCGCGCATGATCGTCCGGTGTCACATCGCGTAATGAGCGTTTAGTACCGTCGGGGCACGCGTCGATCAACAGAGAGGTCATCCGGTGCCCCCACAGGACTCGTCGACGGCCGTCTCCCAGGTGCGGACGGTCTGCTCGTACTGCGGTGTGGGCTGCGGCATGCTCCTTGACGTCGCCGCCGGACCCGACGGCCGCCGTAAGGTCCTCAAGGCATCGGGCGACAAGGCCCACCCCGCCAACTTCGGCCGGCTGTGCACCAAGGGCGCGACGACGGCCGACATGCTCGCCGCCCCGGGACGGCTGACCAGCGCACTGGTGCGTTCGGAGCGTGGGGCCGAGCCGATACCCGTCGGTGTCGACGAGACGATCTCCACCACGGCCCTGCGGCTGCGGGCGGTCATCGACGAGTACGGGCCCGACGCCGTCGCGTTCTACGTCTCCGGGCAGATGAGCCTCGAAGCCCAGTACCTGGCCAACAAGCTCGCGAAGGGTTTCGTCCGCACCAACCAGATCGAGTCCAACTCCCGGCTGTGCATGGCCAGCGCCGGCAGCGGCTACAAGCTCTCCCTCGGCGCCGACGGCCCGCCCGGTTCGTACCAGGACTTCGAGAAGGCGGACGTCTTCTTCGTCGTCGGCTCCAACATGGCCGACTGCCACCCCGTCCTGTTCCTGCGGCTGATGGAGCGGGTGAAGGCGGGGGCCAAGCTGATCGTCGTCGACCCGCGGCGCAGCGCCACCGCCGACAAGGCCGATCTCTTCCTGCAGATCAAGCCGGGCACCGACCTGGCCCTGCTCAACGGACTGCTGCACCTGCTGGTGGAGAACGGTCGCACGGACGCCGTCTTCATCGCGGAGCGCACCGAAGGCTGGGAGGCGATGCCGGAGTTCCTCGCCGACTACCCGCCCGCGACGGTTGCCGAGATCACCGGCATCCCGGAAGCGGACATCCGGCGGGCCGCGGAGTGGATCGGCGCGGCGGGGGAGTGGATGAGCTGCTGGACCATGGGGCTCAACCAGTCCACCCACGGCACCTGGAACACCAACGCCCTGATCAATCTCCACCTGGCCACCGGCGCGATCTGCCGCCCGGGCAGCGGCCCGTTCTCCCTCACCGGCCAGCCCAACGCCATGGGCGGCCGCGAGATGGGCTACATGGGCCCCGGCCTGCCTGGACAGAGGTCGGTGCTCGTGGACGAGGACCGTGCCTTCGTCGAGGAACTGTGGGGACTGGAGCCCGGCGCCGTACGCGCGGACGGATCCGGCAAGGGCACCGTCGAGATGTTCCAGCGCATGGCGGACGGCGAGATCAAGGCGTGCTGGATCATCTGCACCAACCCGGTCGCCTCGGTCGCCAACCGCAGGACCGTCATCGAGGCGCTGGAGACGGCCGAACTCGTCATCACCCAGGACGTGTTCGCCGACACCGAGACGAACGCCTACGCCGATGTCGTGCTCCCCGGCGCCCTGTGGACCGAGACCGAGGGCGTACTGATCAACAGCGAACGCAACCTCACCCTCGCCCAGGCCGCCGTGGACCCGCCGGGAGAGGCGCTCGCGGACTGGCGGATCATCGCGCGCATCGCCTGCGAGATGGGCTACGCCCACGCCTTCTCGTACGACAGCGCCGAGGAGATCTTCGAGGAGATCAAGCGCGCGGCGAACCCCAGGACCGGATACGACCTGCGCGGTGTGACGTACGAGCGGCTTCGCGAGACGCCCGTCCAGTGGCCCGCCGCGACCGCCGACGGACCGGACCGCAACCCCATCCGCTACCTGGGCGAGGACGGGGGCCCGGTGTTCCCCACCGCGAGCGGACGAGCCGTCTTCTTCTCCCGCCCGCACATCCCCGCCGCCGAAATGCCCGACGACGACTACCCGTTCGTCCTCAACACCGGGCGGCTCCAGCACCAGTGGCACACCCTCACCAAGACCGGGAAGGTCCCCGCACTCAACAAGCTCAACCCGGCTCCCTTCGTCGAGGTCCACCCGCAGGACGCGGAGCGGCTCGGGATCGCGGAAGGCGACTCGGTGGAAGTCGCCTCCCGGCGCGGCCGCGCCGTACTGCCGGCCGTCGTCACCGACCGGGTGCGCCCGGGCTGCTGCTTCGCGCCGTTCCACTGGAACGACCTGTTCGGCGAGTACCTGAGCATCAACGCGGTGACCAGCGACGCCGTCGACCCCATCTCCTTCCAGCCCGAGTTCAAAGTGTGCGCGGTGACCCTGGCGAAGGTCGCCACGCCGGTGACCGTGGCTCCGGCACCCGTGACTGCCCCCGCCCCCGGCCAGGAGCCGGCCGCGATCGTGCCGACGGCCGTCCACCCTGGTGCGGCAGCCGTACTCGGGCTGCGGAGCACACCGCCGCCCGTGCTTACCGAGCACGAACGCCAGTACCTGGTCGGATTCCTCGCCGGGCTGGAATCGGGCGCTCCCGGCGTCCCCGTCCTGCCGGCCGGTGCGCCGTTCAGGGAGGAGCACGCGCGCTGGGTGAACGGGGTGCTCGCAGGCCTGTACTCCCGAGCCCCGCAGGCCGCAGCGGAAACCACGGCGGGCGCCATGGCGGGGGCCACGGCCCCGGGCCGTGAGGTCGTCGTGCTGTGGGCCTCGCAGACGGGCAACGCCGAGGAGTTCGCCGCGGCCGCTGCCGAGCGGCTGTCCGCGGCGGGGCACCGTGCCGCGCTCGTGGGCATGGCGGACGCGGAGCTGACGTCCCTTCCGCCTGCCGCCGATCTGCTGCTGGTCACCAGCACGTTCGGCGACGGCGACGCCCCTGACAACGGCTCCGCGTTCTGGGAAGCCCTCACGGCTGCCGACACCCCGCGCCTGAACGGCCGGCGCTATTCCGTGCTCGCCTTCGGCGACTCCGCGTACGAGGACTTCTGCGGCCACGGACGACGCCTGGACCAGCGCTTGGACGAGCTGGGGGCCGTACGTCTCGCTCCGCGCACGGACTGCGAACCGGACTACGAGCCCTCTGCCCACGCCTGGCTGGAACAGGTCCTCACCCATCTCTCCGAGCAGCCGGCGAAGGACGCGGCCCCCGCCCCTGTCCCTGCCCCTGCCCCTGTCCCTGCCCATGCTGTCGCACCCGCCCGCGCCTCGAAGCCGGCCCTGGCCACCGCACTGCTGACGGGGAACCGCCTGCTCAGCCTTCCGGGGGCGGGCAAGGAGGTCCGCCGGTTCACCTTCGACACCAGGGACAGCGGCACTCCGCTCGTCTACGAAGCCGGCGACGCCCTTGGCGTGCACCCCGTCAACTGCCCCGACCTCGTGACCGAATGGCTGGCCGTCACCGGAGTCGACCCTGCCGAAACCGTCGAGGTCGCCGGGATCGGCGGGGTCGGCCTGGCCGACGCCCTGCACCGGCACCTGGACATCACAAAACTCACCCCCGCACTGCTCGGCTTCATCAACGAACGCACCGGCGACCGCGAACTGAAGAAGCTGCTGCGCCCCGACAACAAGGGCGAGCTCGCCCGCTGGTCCTGGGGCCGCCAGGCCGTTGACGTCATCGCCGAGCACCCGGTCCGCGCCACCGCGCAGGAGTGGGCGACCGTACTCAAGCGCCTCCAGCCCCGCCTCTACTCCATATCCTCCAGCCCGCTCACCGACCCCCACCAGGTGTCGCTGACGGTCTCCGTCGTCCGGTACGGGAACGTCCACGGACGCCCCCGCAAGGGCGTGTGCTCGCCCTTCCTCGCCGATGCCGCGCCCGACGCCGCGGTCCCGGTCTTCGTCCAGCGCTCCCCCCACTTCAAGCCTCCGGCGGACCCCGGGACGCCGGTGGTGATGGTCGGCCCGGGGACGGGGGTGGCTCCCTTCATCGGCTTCCTCGAAGAACGCCGGGCCCGCGGCCACCGGGCCCCCAACTGGCTCTTCTTCGGCGAACAGCACCGCGCCACGGACTTCTACTACGAGGACGAACTCACCGCCTTCCTCAGCGACGGCACCCTCACGCGGCTCGACACCGCCTTCTCGCGCGACCAGCGCGCCAAAATCTACGTCCAGGACCGGATACGCGAACGCGGTCCCCAGCTCTGGTCCTGGCTCCAGGAAGGCGCACACTTCTACGTCTGCGGCGATGCCGCGCGGATGGCCAAGGACGTCGACCGGGCCCTGCGCGACATCGCCGTCACCCAGGGCGGCCTCGACGAGGACGCGGCAGCCCTGTACGTCAAGCAACTCGGCGCCGACAAGCGGTACGTTCGCGACGTCTACTGATCCGCCGAGGTGGTTTCCCCGAGCGCGTGGTGCGGGGATACAGTCCGGCCAGGGGCGGATCGGGACCAGGGGAGGGGCCGACATGCTGGAGATCGTGGCGCTCAGCGCGCTGACCGCATTCCTCACTTCGGTGGGCAACGGTGCGGCCGGCGAGATGGGCAAGCAACTGCTGCTGTCGACCGGCGCATTGGCGAGAAGAGTCACGGGACGGGAGACCCCGTTGCCCACCAGCCGGGAGGGCTGGGAGTCGCTGGCCGGTCACGTACACGCCCGCCTGGGTGACGATCCGCGGCAGGCGGACGAGTGGTCGCTGCTCGTCCGGAGCTTTCCGGAGCACGCGGCGGAACTTCCCTCCGGGAACGGACTTCCCCCTGCTACGCGCCACTTCACCGACCGCAAGGGTGTCGTCAAGCAACTGAGGCGAGAGGCGACACGCCCCGCCGCGGGTCGGCCGCGCGTCGCCCTGCTGTACGGCCCTCCGGGGATCGGCACCACCGCGGTGGCCCTGCACCTCGGCGCGACCTGCCACGCCCGGTTCCCCGACGGACAGTTCTACGTCGACCTCCGCGCCGACTCCGGGGAGCTCGGCCCGGCTCCGGCAGCCGTTCTGCAGCGCCTTCTCCGGCAGATGGGCGTCGCGTCCGACCGGATACCGCCGACCGAGGCGGGCCGGGAACAGCTCTACCGGCGTCTCACCGCCGGCCGCCGGGCGATGGTGGTGATCGACCACGCGTCCTCGGTCGCACAGGTCCGAGGTCTCATCCCGGCCACCCCCGAGGTCTTTCTGCTGGTGATCGTGTCCGGCTCGCCTTTCGTTCTGGAAGCCGAGCCCGTCCCCGTCCCCCGGCTGAGCGACCGGGACGCGCTGAAGATGATGAGAAAGGTCGCCGGCCGGGAGAGGATCGCGCTTGCCAAGTCGCAGATGCCGGACGTGCTGGCCCACTGCGCGGGCAACGCCTTCGCCCTGAGGACGACGGCGATGCGCCTGCTGGCCGAGGGCCCGGAGCTGGACCTCCCGGCCCTGGTGACCGAGGGGTCAGGGAGCGATCCGGTACGGGCCACGGCACGGATCGGGTGCCGCCAGGTCCCGCCGGAGACGGCTCGGCTCTGCCGGTTGACTGCCCTGGGCGGCTGGCCGTCCGTCACTGCCCGCCTCGCCGCGGCCGCCGCGGGCGCCGCCGAGGAAGAGGCCGCCGGCATGCTGGCCGAAGCGGCCGACGCCCAATTGCTGGAGCCCCTGCCCGACGAGCGCTACCGGTTCCGACCCGAGGTGCGTCGCTATCTGGCGGACACGGCGGGACCGGAGCACGGGATCCCCGAGTGTTCCGCAGCCGTCGCCCGGACCCTCGACGCCCTGCTGAACAGGGCGCTGCACGCGGCCCACGCGGCTCTGCCCCAGAGCTGGCGGACCGAGCCGGCGCCCGCCCAGGGGGAGGCGTACCGCGACGAAGCGCAGGGCGTGGCAGCGTTGGCGGCCGAGGCGGGCAACCTGGTCCGTGCCGTGTTCGTCGCCCGCGAGTACCAGCACACCACCACCGCACTGCGCCTGGGACGTGCCCTCTGGCCCCTCCAGCTCAAGGCGGGCCACTGGGACGAAGTGCTGCCCGCACTCCGTGTCGCGGCCCGCTGCGCCGAAGAACACCAGCCCGGGTCCCGCATCGCGGGAGCGCTGCACTTCCAGCTCGCCCACTGCCTGGGCGAACTGGGACGCTGGGAAGAGGCGGACCGGGAGGCGGAGGCCGCCGCCAGGGCCGAGCGCGAGGCCGGTCACCTACGCGGTGAGGCATCCTCCGTGGAGCTGCAAGGTCTGCTGCACCTGCACCGCTGGTCGTACGAGACGGCACACGAGCGGTTCGTCGAGGCGGAAGCCGTCTACGGCAGGATCGCGCCCGGTCAGGAAGGCGCAGACGACCTCCCTCGTGCCTTCGCCCTGTCCCGGCGCCACCGGGGACGCGCCCTGCGCGGGATGGGCCGGCTCGACGAGTCACGCCGCCTGCTGGAGACCGTGACGGACTTCTTCGGGCAGCGGGGAGAGGCGTACAACCAGGCCCGCGCCCTCACGGACCTGGCCGAGACCCTGCACGACGCGGGCGAGAACACCGAGGCGCTGACGAAGATCGCGGCGGCCGAACGCCTGCTCACGCCGGCCGCGACCCCGCACCTCGGGTACCTGGCTGCCCTACGACTGCGCTGTGAGGTCGCCGGGTAGCACCGGCTCTACCGCCACCGGATGCACGCCACCGGCCGTGTGCATCCGGAGCGTGGTCCCGGCTGGAGGCACCCTGCCCCTGACAGCGAGCCATGCGGCCAGCGAGGACGCGTACGCCGCCGGGTCGGCGTCCGCTCCCGGGCTTGCTGACAACCGGAACACGCCGTGCTCCCGGGTCCGGACGGTGCACGTGTGCGGCCCGGTCACGTAGGCGGCGACCGCACAGTGCGGATACCGGCGCAGCACCTCCGCGGTCCACACCTCCGGACCGCCCAGGCGGGGATCGTCCGGCTGCCCTTCACGCGTGATCACGTCGGCCGAGTCCAGGACGCTGGGGTCCAGGGTGTCCTCGTGCACGGCGAGATGCGTGTGGCCGCCGGCCCCGTAGGGGTGCGCCGTGGAACGTTCGATCACCACGTCCGACGCCTGGACCCGGGTCCGCACGCGCAGAGGCGCCGTACGCCGCGGCGGATCGTAAGCCGGCAGGGGCAGCGGCTCCAGCAGCGCGGGGGTCTCGGGCTCCGCGAGGTCCATCAACGTGTAGAAGTGCTGCCGCAGGAGGGTTGCCGAGGCGCCCGGAGCCGAGGTGGTGAACTCCGCCGGCCCGGCGAGCGGACGGTGATCGGTCAGCACCCGTTCGACCTGCTCCCGCAGGGGGCCGTGCGGATCGAGTCGCGGTGCGTCGCGTACGAACGACGCGAGCGGCGCCTCGGGATCCAGCCTGTCCTGAGCGGCGGCCGCCAGCATCACGGGGAGGCCCAGAGCTGCGGCGTAGTAGGAGACCGCGCCGAAGTCGCCCAGAACGACGTCTGCGGCCAGGAGGGCCTGCCTCCAGGCGTGCACGGGGTCGATCAAGGTCAGCCCGCTGCGGCGGGCCCGGTCCAGCCAGGCACGTATCTGACCCGGACCGTGCCCGTACCAGACGTTCGGGTGCAGGACGGCCGCCAGGCGGTAGTCGTCCGCCGGCAACTCGGCGGTGAGACGGGGAAGCAGACTCGGCAGGACATCCCGACCGCCGCCGTTCCCGAAGAAGCCCTCCGGGTTCCAGGTGGAGTTCAGTACGACGAGCCGCTGGCCACGGCGTACGCCCAGGGCGCGACGGAACCGTTCACGGTACGGGCGGGCCGCCAGCATGCGGTCGAAGCAAGGGTCGCCGGCGAGTACGGCTGCTTTTTCGGCTTCGGGGCACACGCGGCGCAGCCGCTCCAGCTGCTCCGGGTGGGAGAGCACGAGACCGTCCACAAACGGCTCGCCATCGGCCAGCAGCCACTCCGGCGAGAGGCCGAACGTCGGCTCCCGGCTCCCGGCTCCCGGCTCCCGGCTCCCGGCTCCCGGCTCCCGGCTCCCGGCTCCCGGCTCCCGGCTCCCGGCTCCCGGCTCCCGGC
>NZ_JBEZMA010000024.1:0-107386 GCF_040652415.1 Streptomyces sp. NPDC048255 | reverse complement strand
GGGTGGGGCCCGGCGGATCCAGGTGATCCGCCGGGCCCCACCGGACAGTCCGTACGCACGACACCGGACAGTCCGAACGCACGACCGAGGGGCGGGACCGTCACGGCGGTCCCGCCCCTCGGTCGTACGGATCCGACAGAGACGTCCTAGTCCTTGAGGACGTCCTTGATCTTCTCCTTGGCCTGGCGGGCATCGCCCTTCATCTGGTCCGCGCGTCCTTCGGCGGTCAGGCGTTCGTTCCCGACCGTGCGGCCCGCGGCTTCCTTGGCCTTGCCCTTCGCCTGTTCCTTCTTCGCCTTCATCTTCTGCTCACCCGACACGACTGGCACTCCGATCGCTGGGGGATCTCCTGACGTGCTGCGCCTAACCGCTCGCCGGGTTCCTAAACGTGGGCGCCCCGGGGAAGGGCGGGCTTCTTCGCGGTGGCGGCCGAGGGCCGGCCGCCGCCCGACTCGCACATCCCTGTACCGGGCATTTCGCCCCGTTTTTAGTCACTCTGGGTCCTTCGCTACCTCCTACAGAAAGGGCCACGATGACAGCGCCCCCTTCCTTCGCTTCTCCCCGTACCACGCCCGGCAGCACCACCCCCTTTGACGTAGGCCTGCCCGTGCTGCGGCTCGTGCTCGGCGCGATCATGATCGTCCATGGAACCCAGAAGCTGTTCCGGTGGTTCGACGGCCCCGGTATCAAGGCCACGGGCGGCTTCTTCAGCAGGGCCGGCTACCCGGCGGGCGAGACCATGGCGGCGATCGCGGGCCTGACCGAGACGCTGGGCGGTCTGGGCCTGATCCTCGGCCTGCTCACCCCGCTGGCCGCCGCCGCCGTCGTCGGCATCATGATCAACGCCATCACCCTCAAGTGGAGCGGCGCCGTCCTCGGGATGAAGGGCGTCGAGTTCGAGTCCCTGATCATCGCCGCGGCCGTCACCCTCGCCCTCACCGGCCCGGGCCGTTTCGCCGTGGACAGCTTCCTGCCGGTGCTGCGCAACCACCGGCTGGTCCACGGAGTCCTCGCCCTCGTCCTGGGGGTCGTCCTGGCGCTCGTGGTGCTGCTGCTGCGGGACTGACCCGCAAGCCCCGGCGAAACCGATAGCAACGCAGGACCAGTCGAGCAGAGGAGCGTGTTGTGCCCGAAAAGCAGGACGTGGTGGCCGTGATTCTCAAGGACCACCGCAGGATGGAAGAGCTGTTCCGCCGGATGCGCAGCGTCGAGGCGGACCGTGCGGCGGCCCTGGAGGATCTCGCGGCGCTGCTGATCGCCCACGGGAAGGCGGAGGAGGCGGAGGTGTACCCGGCGCTCAAACGCTTCCGGAACGTGGACGACGAAGAGGTCGAGCACGGCAAGGAGGAGCATCAGGAGGGCAACGAGGCCCTGCTGGCGCTCATGGAGGTGGACGAGGTCGGCTCCGACGAGTGGGACGAGAAGCTGGAGGAACTCGTGAAGGCCGTCGCCCACCACATCGACGAGGAGGAGCGCACGATCCTCAACGGAGCCCGGGAGAACGTTCCGGACGCGCGGCGCGAGGAGCTCGGCGCGCTCTTCCTGCGGGACAGGGCCGAGCACCTGGAGGCCGGCTGCGGGAGCATCGACAGCGTCCGCACGGTCGTGCGGGAGCAATGACGGGACCCCCTGGGCCGCGCCACCCGTGGGCTGCTCCGGCTGGAGCGTGACGGTCGCGACCGCGCCCCGGCCCAACGGGTCACGCCCGGGCCGCGAGGCGTTCTGCCTCACAGCCCGGGCGTGTGCGCCGTGCCGACGGTCACCCGTCAGCCGGTCTTGCGGATCCTGTACCCGTACTCCTTGTCGCTGTTGGTGGAGAAGTACAGCTCCGGGTGGTCCTCGCTCCCGGCCACACCCAGCCGCCCCACCTCGGAGTCGTCCGAGAACGAACCCCCCGCGTCGTACGAGAGCTCGACGGCGGTTCCGGCGTCCAGCGTCGACCACGTCCCCGTGCCCGACAGCTTGCCGTCCCCGGCCGGGGGCTCGATGAAGCTGAAGACGACGGCGTCACGCGGAATGCCCGACATCTCGAAGCGTCCGTCCGCCCGGAAGTCCACCCGCCCGCCGCCGTCGCCCGTCCAGGCACCGGCCACCTGCGAGGTGTCGATCCGCACGGGAGCGGAGCCGCTCCCCTGGCCGCCGCAGCCGGCGCTGCCGGCGAGCAGCACGGCCGCCGACACGGCCAGGGCCGTCCGCCGGCCGTTCCAGCGCTTCATTTCGCCTCTTCCCTTCCGCCTGCTCACTTGTAGATGGTTTCGGTCCAGCGCAGATCCACCCGGTACCCGGCGAAATAGCCTCCGGTGTACTGCGGTGTCTTGTTGAAGACCTGCTGCCACTTCCCGTGCCCCGGAGCGAAGGACTCGTTGTCGATGTCCGTCCACGCGTGGTACTGCACCGTGAGCGTATTGCCCTTGCTCTTGGTGACGTTGTACTTGACGTCGTAGGACCCGAGCACGCCCTGCGCCTCGCGGTCGTCCTTGCCGAGGATCAGGCCGCCGAGATCGGAAGCGTACACACCCGCCATCTGCAGGAGGTTCAGGTCCTCCCCGTCGCGGGTCTTGGTGACGCTGTACTTGTCCTGGCCCTTGGTCTTGCCGGTCTCGTTGAACTGGGCGGCGACCTGCTCCCTGACGTCCTTCATGCTGCTGCTCTTGATCAGCGCCTGGGTCATCTTGTCGTCGCCGTCGTACGACCCGTTCGGGATGGTGTTCTTCATCTCCGGGCTGCCCCAGATCCAGCGCAGCGCCAGCGACCAGGGGCCGTCGCTGTTGACCTTTCCGTCACCGCCGTGCTCGTCGTTGGCCAGCTCGCCGGACGGCGGCCGGCACATCGCCTGTGCCTCCAGGAACATCTTCTGGATCTTCTGCATCTCAGGGCTCAGCTGCCCGGTGAACTGCAGCGGGACCGGGTCGGGGCCCAGCAGCAGGGGCGGCCGCTGGAGCAGCGGGGAGGAGCCTCCGGCGCTTCCGGTGAAGCCCTGCGAGGTGCCCCAGGAGCTGCCCGAGGTACCGGTGCTGCTGGATCCCCACAGCGGCGGCGACACGAACATCTCCAACATGACCACAGAGATGTCGCAGTCGACCCCCATCGTGCAGGTGAAGGAGGCCTGACCCGACGGGTCCGCCGAGGTGACGGGGTTGCTCTCCGCGTAGCCGTACCCGTTCAGCGACTGGTGCTTCTGCGGCTCCAGCAGCGGGTCGGCACTGATGAAGCGGCCGAGTGCCGCGTCGTACTCACGCGCGTCGACATGGGTCAGCCCCGTCGACTTGTCCTGGGTCTTGCCCAGGAAGCCGCGGTCGTCGACCCAGCTCCCGACGCCGCCCCCGCGCTCCTCCCCGAAGGCGTTCAGGTACCGCTTGGTGACCGCCTGGGTGTCCGAGGCGATGGCCAGGCTGGAGGTTCCGTGGCGGTCTCCGGCCAGGTAGTGGACCTTGTTCGCGCCCGACTGGTTGGAGCGGACGGCGACCGTCAGCTCCTTGGTCCCGTAGAAGCGCTGCGCCCAGAACTTCCCGTCCGCCTTCAGGTGGAGCTCCGTGCCGCCGGCGTACAGGACCCGCTCGCCGTCCTTCTCGCTGCGTACGAGCAGGTTGCCGTCGGCGTCGTACAGGTAGTCGGTCGCCTTCGCGCCCTCGGTGACCTTGTCCAGCTTGCCCTCGGTACCCCAGTCCAGGGTCTGCGTGCCGGTGGCGCCGGGCCGGTTGACCGTATTGCCCGCCGCGTCGTAGACGTAGGACTGCTCCGGGGCGGCGCAGTCGTTCTTGGTGCTGGTCCCCCTCAGGGTGTGCGGCTGGGCGGTCTTGAAGCAGGACGTCGTGGTGACGTCGCCACCGGCCTTGTGCTCGGTCTCGCTCTTGCGCTGCCCGGCGGTGTCATAGGTGTAACCCGTCCAGTACGGAGCGGGGCCCGAGAGGCTGTCCGCCTTCCTGGGATCGGCGCACTTCCGGGAGGACGGGGTCCATGCCTCGGTCAGCCGGCGGAAGCCGTCGTACGCGAAGCACTGCGTCTCGGCCTTGCCGGTACCGCCGAGCGTCGTCGGATCGGCGACCTCGGTCACGTTGCCGACCTGGTCGAAGGAGTAGGTGAGGTCCTGCAGCATGTAGGGGTGCGTCTGGTCGGTGACGTGGCTGCGGGTCAGCCGGCCGGTGCCCTCCTCGTAGGTGTTGGTGACGAAGACCTTCTTGTTCGCCTCCGTGTTCGCGGTGCCCAGGATGAGCTGCTGCGCCTGGCCGAGCGCCGAGTAGTCGGTGGCCAGCAGGTAACCGGTGCTGCCCACGATGGACTTGACCTGGCCGAGCGAGGTGTAGTCGTACCCGACGATCTCGGACTCCAGGCCGCCCAGCGCCGGCTCCGTGGAGTTCATCTTGGTGCCGTCGTTGTTGAACGCCGTCGTGAAATCGATCGAGGCCGGGGCACCCGCCTTGACCAGTGGATCGGTCGCGGGCAGCTTGAGCCGGGTGGCGGTGGCGCGGTCGAGGCTGTCGTACGCCGTGACCTCGCGGGTGTAGGCCTGGCCGGTCTTGCCTCCGACGTAACGGGTGGAGGAGGACGGCTTGCCCTTCACCACGGCGTCGTAGCCCTGCGAGGTGAGCAGGTTGGCATCGGTCGCGCTGCCCGCCCAGGTGTGGGTGATGCGGCCGATCTCGTCGTACGCGGTGAGCACCGACTTGAGCCGGGCGTCGGTGGTCTTGACCACCTGGTCCAGGGCGTTGTAGTCGGTGACCGCCTTGCCCTTGTCGGGGTCCACCGAGGTGGTGCGACGGCCGAACAGGTCGTAGCCGTACGTCCACGCGGCCCCGTCCGGACCGGTGATCGTGCTCTCCTTGCCGTCCGGCGTGAAGCCCGTCTTCACCGAGGTGTACGCGACCCCGAGGGAGCCGCCGTACTGGGCGTCGGCCGGGTCGGTACCGGCGTACGAGCGGGTCTCCACGGTCCGGCCCAGAGCGTCCACGATCACCCTGCGGGCGCTGCCGCCCGCGAGCGCGGTCGTGGCCACGGAGTCACCGGTGTGCGTGGTGGAGACGGTCCACCGCTTGGTGCCGAAGAACAGCACGGACCGCTGGGTCTCGCGTCCGGCGCCGTCGAAGACGACCTCGGTCTGGGTGGGCGACTCGCCGTACTCGGCGCGGGTGTACGTGGCGTTCGGCGCCGTGGTGTTGTCGAAGATGTCCGCGTGCGTCTCGTAGGCCAGGCCGCGCGAGTCGTAGCGGGTGTCGGTGAGTACGCGGCCGCCCTGCGGGGTCGGCGACTGGCTCTGCAGCGGCCGCAGCAGCGCGTCGTAGATCGAGTACGTGGTGTTGTAGGTCGTCCCGTCCTTCTTCAGGACCGATGTGGAGACCGCGGACGGCTTGCTGTTGCTGAGCTGGTAGCCGAACTTCTGGTTGGGGCTGTAGCCGGCCGCGCGGTTGCGGTTCGGGAGCCAGACGTCCGTCAGGCGGCCCACGGCGTCGTACGCCAGCTCGGTCTTCCTCGCGTTCGGGTCGAAGGTCCGCAGCGGCAGGCCGCGCCGCGGGTCGAAGAAGGTGATGGTCTTGTGCCCCTTGGCGTTGGTCACGGCCGTCCGGGTCACCGGGCCCGCGTCCGGCGGGGTGTACTCCGTGGTCGTAGCCTTCTTGTCCGCGTCGGTCACCGAGAGCGGCCGGCCGAGCGCGTCGTAGCCCGTGGTGGAGACCTCCTGCCAGGAGGGCTGGTCCGAGGCGTTGTACGCGGCGGCCCGGCCCGTCCAGGTCGGCAGTCCCTTGGACGGCTGCTGGGCGGCCGACCAGGGGGCCCCGTCGTAGGAGATGGCGGTGTCGGACAGGACGTCACCGCGCTTGGCGGACTCGGCCGGCAGGTCCAGCTGGGCGTCCGTCACAGAGCAGGCCTTGCCCACCGTGCGGGTACGGGACGGCAGGTTGGTCAATCCGGCCGTGGTGTTGCGGGCGAACCAGGTGCGGGTGCACGTCTCGTCGCCGGTCACGGCGTCGTCGCCGCCGTCCTGGACCTGGTACGGCATACCGTACTCGTCGTGGTCGGTGGTGCTGGTGCGCGAGCGCCAGGCCTTCGACGCCGGCGCCGCCGTCAGGAACGTGTGCGTCGTCGCCTTGTGGGTGCGCACGTACCGGGCCACCTGGTCACCGGCTCCGGGCACCTCCTGGCGCGCCGTCTCCTTCGCCCAGGGCTCGTTGACCACGACACCGACCGGGGTGGCGCCGGAGTACGTGATCTGCTGGCGGAGCTGCCCGCTATACGAGCCGGAGTCCGCGATCGCGGGAACGGCCAGGCCGCTCACCCCGATCCCGGGGACGCTCACCGACTTCGTGGAGCCGTCCTTCTTCCTGTCCCCGTCCATGCCCTGGAGGTACAGCGAGACGGTCTTCGACCGGGCCGGGGCGTCCTTGGCGCCCTTGAGGACCGTCACCTGGCGGTAGCCGCGCCAGTCGGACCAGGTCCGCTCCTCCTGCGGGGTGAACGGCGAGTCGCTGTAGTGCCAGGCGGCGCCGCTGTAGCTGTACTCCTGCTCGATGCCGTCGTTCTGGCCCGCAGGATCGGAGTTCACCACCGCGAGCACGCGGTACTTGTGGAACCAGTCCACCGAGGCCTTGTCGGAGCCGTTGATGTTCCAGTACTGCGGGAAGCAGTTGCGGGTGTTGGTGTCCTCGGCGGCGCCCAGGACCTCGCTGCGCACGCACTCGGGCGCGGACATGGTGACCCTCGTGACCGCTCCGGTCTCGGAGGTGACCGTGGAGACGCGCGGGCGGGTCAGCGGCAGGATGTCGTCCGTGCCGTCCACCCGGTTGGGCCGCATGTGGTAGGTGAAGGACACCGGATCCATGGGCACGGCCGTGCCCGCCTTGGCGGTCCGCTTCAGCGACTTCAGCGTCAGCACCTGGTCGGAGGTGTCGCCGATGTCACCGCCGTCCAGGTACTCCTGTACGAGCTCCCACGAGTCCACCGCGTCGTACGAGGACGTCGCGGACGCCCAGGTGAAGGTGTTGATGCCGGTCAGCCGCTTGCGCGTGAAGAAGGACGGGGCCAGGCCGTCGCACTCGGCGTCGTCCTCGGAGCAGATCGCGTCGAAGGGCACGTCCGGCCAGTTGTCGGCGGTGTCCTTGGTGAGTTCCGTGCAGTCCGAGGCGGTGCAGCGCTCCTTGTGGTCGAAGGTGACCTTGGCGTCGGCGGCGTCCGTGAAGAGCGCCCCCTTGCGCAGGCCGTACTTGACCTCCTTCAGGTAGCCGCCGCGGACGTAGGGGGTGTCCGCCTTGGCCGCCTTGTTCTTGCGGTAGTGGTTGGTCTCGGTCGTGTACCAGTAGGTGGCCGCGTTCCCGCGGGTGTCCTCGACGTAGTCGAGGTTCCAGCGCCACGCCTGGGTCAGGGAGCGGCCCGCGAAGGAGGTGCCCTCGCTGTAGCCGGGCTCGCCCGAGTCGTCGCCGAACACCGGCGCGGTCCATACGGAGTTGGTGCGCTCCGCGGCCGCCCCGTCGAGCTTGTTCAGGCCGAAGACGTACTTGGAGCCGTCCCCGGTGACCACGGTCCAGTGCTCGCCGTTGTCGTCGCCGTTGTCGGCGCCGGTGGAACGGGTCACCACCGAGGCGTCGTCGCCCTGCAGCCGCCACGCGCCGGAGACCTTGTCCTTCACCAGAGTGGAGGACTTGCCGTTCAGCACGAGCCGGGCGTTGTCGTACTTCCAGCAGAGGTCGAAGACGTCGTCGTGGCCGTCGTCGTCACAGCTGCCGTAGCCGCGCTCGACGTAGGACTCGGTGATGCCGAACCCCTCACCGACCGAGGTGCCCTGGTTGTTGGTGGTCGCCGTACGGCCGTCGATGCTGCCGGAGTCGTACGCCAGCGAAACCGTCGGCGCCGGGCCGGCCGCCGCCGCGGGCGGCTTGAAGTCGTAGGACCAGGTGAACGCACCCGAGCTGCTGCCGGCCGACCAGGACGAGGATTCCGCCAGTTCGGTGGCGGAGTAGTCGCCGCTGCCCTTCGCAGACTCACCGGCGCCGGGGCTGCCGGCGGTCAGGGCAAGCACCGTGGCACCCGAGGAGGCCGACACCGTCTGCGTCGACATGCCGGAGGAGGCCGCGGCCAGCGGCACCGAGGCGGACACGGTCTGCGTCCGGGTGTCGTTGACCGACCCCAGCCGGGTACGGCTGCGGCACTCCTGCTTCTCGGGGCTGGTCAGGGCGCAGGCGGGCAGTCGTACGAGCTCCAGCCGGCCGGACCAGCCACCGCCGATCGCCGACGCGAACTCGCCGTATCCGACGCTGACTTGAGCCTGGCCCGCCGTCGGGGCGGTGGCGGTGAGCACCACGCCGAGGATGCCCAGCCGGTCGGCGGCCTGCTGGTCGAGCACGGTGACCGTGGCCTGGGTACCGGCCGCGGCACTGTCCCTCGCCCCGACCGCCGGAGCCATCGCCAGCGGCAGGCCGCCCGCGAGGGCCTTGCCCCGGCCGGGCGTCTTCGGCTGGCCGGCATCCGCCGCCGCGGTGAGCTCTACCTTGGCGCTGCCCGCCTTCGGCCAGGCGCCCTTGCCCTGCTCGGCGGTGGCCCTGCGGGCCTGTTCCGCGTTGGCCGCCGCGTCCTTGGCGACCTGTTCCCTCGCCTCCTTCGCGCCGGGACCGTTCACCGCCTTGACCTTGCTGACCCGGGGCGGGCGCACATCGGGGCGGCCGAAACCGCCCGGCTGCGCCTCCGCCGCCGACGCGAAGGCCAGCGGCGCCACCAGGCCCAGGGCCACCGCACCCGCCAGGAGGCGCGGTCTGCTGCGGCCGCCGCCCTCCCTCGGGCGCGGACCACCTATGTGAAACAACATCAGCTCCCTCTCCACCACAACTCGCAGGTGATGTCCGGCATCGGGCGCCGGACACCGGAAGTCCGTGAACGCGGCACCGGGGCCGCATGAGAACAAGGGCGGCACCGCGCGTCGCGCGGTGCCGCCCGGGGGAGTGCCGTCGAAGTGGCGTCGGCCGCCCGTAGGCCAGGCGCGACTTCGACGACACGACCTAGGGATGCGCCGCGGGTCAGTCGCCCACGTGCGCGTCGATCTGCTCGGGGCTCGCCATCGCCCCCGCCCACAGGCGGACCTCGGAGATCCGGGCCGGGAGGTGGTTCTTCCAGGCTCCCGAGGCGAAGGCCGCACCGACGGCGAACTCACCCGTGCCGATCTGGGCCGTGTACGCCATGGCGTCACCGTTCTGGTTGTGGCCCAGGTACAGGCTGACCGTGCCGGACTGGGCGTCGTACGTGCCGGTCAGGCGGACCACGTCGTCCAGCGAGGCGACCTCGTTGGAGACCACGGAGGTGAAGGAGCCGTCGGCGTTGAGCCGGCCGAAGTGCCACTTGCCCACGGGGACGGTGGTCTCCTGCCCGGTCTCCATGTCCACCACGGTGTCCTTGCCCGACATCTGGTACCAGAAGCCCCAGGAGGAGCCGGCCGCGGTGCGCTGGCCGAGCACCTGACCGGTGTAGCCCACGTCCTTGGTCAGCAGCTTCGCCTTGTCCAGCCGGACCGCGGTGGTCGCGGTGAACGAACCGGTGTCGTCGAGCGGCGGCGCGGCAGCCGTGGCCACGTCGTCCGTACCGTCGAGGACGATCTCGCCGGACTCCTGGACGGCTCCGCCGTTCAGCGTCAGCGGCCGGCCGTACCCCGAGGAGGTGTCGGCGACGGTGGCGCCGTCGTTGCCGGCGGACCACTCGGCCACCAGCTCGGCACCCGCGAAGCCCGCGGACGTCAGCAGCCTCGCCTCGTCGGCGACCTCCTTGTCCTCCAGCTTGCGCTGCCAGACGGCCACTTCGTCGATCGAGCCGTTGTAGTGCCAGTACCGCAGTCCGGCCCAGAGGTACCGGCCCATGTTCAGCGGACCGGTCGAGGACCAGGAGCCGGGCACGGTGCGGGTGCCCTGGAGCACGCCGTTGACGTAGAACCGCAGCTCCTGGGTCGCCGGGTCGTAGCTGCCCGCGAGATGGGTCCAGGCGCCCACCACCGCGGGCGCCTTGCTGACCACGCCGAAGTACGCCTGCCCGTTGTCCTCGTCCTTCTCCTTCAGGCCGAAGACCCACTTGTTGGACTTGACGTCGTACCAGATGACGAACGCGCTGTACTTCGAACCGTCCTGGGACAGCACGATGCCGTCCTGCGCCTTGGAGCCGAGCCGGGTCCACGCCGACACGGTGTACGCCGACCGGGTCTCCAGCACCGGACCACTGGTGGCCGCGTGCGCGCCGCTGCCGTCCAGGGACAGGCCCTTGTCGGTGACCGCGGTCTCCAGCGGTACACCGTTGGCATCGTGCGTCAGCTGCCCGCGCCGGCCGCGGTCGTCGCGTACGGCGGTGCCCGCCAGCGTGGCGTCGTGCCGGACACCGCTGGTCGCCGTGTCCTTGGCCACCCCGCTCGCCTCGTCGAAGCTCCAGCGCCCGACCGGGCCGGTGCCGGCCGCGACCAGGAAGTCGGCCACCTGCTGTGCTCCCCAGCGGCCGACGGTGTCCTTGGCCCGGACGTAGAGACGCTGGGTTCCGGAGCGCTCGGGCTTGATGGAGGTCCGGAAGATGCAGGGCATCGCGGGCTTGCACACCGAGGTCCACGCGGCCGACTCCGAGAGCCGGTACTGGAAGTCGTTGACCGTGTCACCGGCGGCCGGGACGAAGTTCACCAGGCCGGCCACTCCGGGGCCGCCGCCCGGGGCGCAGGCGTTGGTCGTGCACTCGGAGTACACGCTGGCGAACGTGACCTTGGGGGCCTTCGGCGCGGTCGGGTCCACCTTGAAGTAACAGGCTGCCGTGTAGCCGGTGTTCAGCCTGTTGCTGCCGTCCTCGAGGTAGGACATGGTCAGGGCGAGCAGGCGGTAGCTCACGCCCTCGGTCAGCGTCGGCAGGCTCTTGGTCTGCACGGCCAGGTTCCCGGCGTAGCCGGAGGTCGGACTGTCCACGTCGGTGTGCGCGGTCACCCAGGAGGTGCCGTTCCACTTCTGCGTCCGCCAGCGGATGCGCAGGTTGGCCTCCTTCTCGGCGCCGGCCGCGGTCCGCGGCTTGCCGGAGACCGCGGGGGTCGGGTCGCTGACGATCGCAGGGTCGGCGGAATCGGTCGAGCACACCACGCCGTTGCCCGTCACGATGCCGACGTTGGCGGGCAGGGCCGGCAGGGCCACGTACTTGACCGCCAGCACGGCGTCGTTCTTGAACCGCTTCCAGGCGGACGTGTCCGTCTCGTCGTTCGCGCGGATCTCCAGCGTCAGACGCGAGAACTTGCCCGCCGCGAAGTCCCGCACCGTCGGAGTGAGGTTCTCGTTCGTCTCCTCCGGGTTGTCGTTGAACTCGATCGGAGCGTCCGGGGAGTTCGGGTCGCACAGCGAACCCCGCCCGGCGGACACCAACCGGTCACCCATCCAGTCCAGCTCCTTGGGCCGCGAGGACCACGTGGTGGACGTGGAGATGTTGTCCGTACGCACGAGGTCGACCCACCGCGGATCGCACTGGAAGGCCCACGGCTCGGTGACGCGGAACGTGGCGTCGAGGACGTGCTTGCCCTTCAGCTCGGCCGGCGAGAACTCGAAGTAGAGCCGCTGGACGTACCCCGGACCACAGGCGTAGCCGGCCCAACTGCCGCACTTGCCCGCGCCCTTGCCGAGGTCGTCGTCACCGTTGGACCAGCCGTACGACTCGTAGCCGTCCGAGCGCAGCAGCGTACGCTCGGACTCGCCCCAGGTCACGGTCGGATCGATGAACAGCGGGTACGCGGAGGGGGCGCTGCGTGCCAGCATCTCCGCGTCGGGGACCACCGACAGGCGGTCGGCGCCCACCTTCACGTCCATCCGGGCGACCTTGTCCCCCTGACCGGGCTCCTGGCCCTTCCCCGAGGGCGCGACCTCAGCGGCGTCGGCGGTGGACGGCTTCGGCGCCGTCGGGCCGCCGCTCCGCGGAGCCGTGAACAGCGTGGACGGCTTCTCCGCCGCCTTCCGGCGCTGCTCGTCGGCAGTCTTCCCCGCCGAGTCCCACATCTGGGCCGGCGGGGCGCGGAACACGGTGCGGCCGTCGGAGTCCACGGCGGCCAGGCCTCCGGATGACCCCTTCTGGAGCGTCAACTCCTTTGTCTCCAGGCCGAAAGCGAGCTCCTTGAGCTTCGGGTTGCCGGCCGCCTCGGGAGTCTTCACCACGAGCACGTGCTGGAAGCTCTCCACGGTCGCGTTGACCCGCAGGTCCACCTGCGGCAGCACGTCCCGGTACAGAGCGGTCGCGCCCTGCAACTCGGGCTTCGGCAGCTTCCCCGGCCAGTTCAGGGCGAGCGAGCGTCCGCCGTCGGCGATGGCCGCCAGCGGACCGGCGTCCCCGCCGCCGGAGAAGCGCATCTCGACGGAGGCCGCCTTCGGGCCGACGGTGCCGTCGGCGCGCTGGACGAGCGTCGCGTCGGGGGCCTGCCAGCCGCCCCCGGCCTTGGCGACGCGCACCGGTACGGCGGACTGCTCCAAGGTGAAGGACATGCCGTCCGGGTTGGCGAACACGGTGGCCTGCTCGGTCCGTTCGCCCACGACCTCGACGCGCCGGCCGCCCGCCTTGGCCTCGTCCAGCGCCCGCCGGCCCTCGGCCGATCCGGCCTCGGCCGGCCTGGCCTTGTCCGCGGGCGCCGCGTGCGCGGCCTCCGCGGGAAGCACCCCCGAAATCATGGTGGCGAGCACGGTCGAGAGGACCGCACCCGCCACCCGTCTTCTCCTGGCACCGATGCGCACAGTCCGTCTCCCTCGTGACTGATCGTCAAATCCGAGAGATTGAAACAATCATGATCGAGCCATGTCAATCCAAAAACGATCGGGGTGTGATGACTGCGCTCAGCCTCCGGGGAGCGTGTACGCGGCCTCCAGCTGCCGTCCGGGAGGGGGACGCGGCACGGACGGGCGGCGCTTCCCGTCGTTGCGGTGCCTCAGCCCGCGGGCGTGGCCGAGGGCGCGGCCGCGGAGGTCTTGCGGAGCACGCCTATCTTGTCGATCCGGTGCTCGGGGTTGCCCTGGGCGTCGCTCCAGTAGTTCCCCTCGGCGTGGTCCTCCGGCGTGGCACAGGTCGAGAGGGTGATCATGGCCTGAGTGGGGGCCGCCCCGGGCTCGCCCGGCACCGCGGCGCGCTGCTCGCTCAGCGAGCGCTCCGAGCGGAAGGACGTCTCGCGGGTCGCCACGATCTCGTACGTGTGCACCACCTCACCCACCGTGACGAGGACCTCCTCGCCCTCCTCCAGGGCGGGCAGGTCGCGCAGCGGGCCGCCCGCCGACAGGCGGTGCGCGGTGACCAGGAAGTTCCCGACCTGCCCGGGGCCGACTCCGCCCCGCTTCCCGTACGGGCTGGCGGCCACGCCGAGGTCCTGGATGCGGGTACCGGGCGCGTCGTCGGTGGTGCCCTCGTACGGGACCACGCGCAGCCCGGCGACGCCCGCCGAGGGTATGGACAGCGTGGATTCCCGGGGCCGTGCGGCGGGGCCGGGGGACGGCTCCCGGGCGGCTGTCTGCGCCGGGGAGGGGGCGGCCGCGGTGGGGGAGGCCGCGGCGGGGGCGGCCGGGGGCGGGACGGGTGCCGCTGCCGTCCGCGGCGGGGCCGCCGGACCGGCGGCGGCCTCGGGTGCGCAGGCTGCCAGCAGGGCGGTCACGACGGCGGCGAGTGCGGCGGACATCGCTCGGGTCGGGTGCGGCAGGGGCATGGGCGTATTCCGTGTCGGGCGGGCGGGCGGGCGGGCGGGCGGGCGGCCGGTCGGTCGGGAGGGCGGTCGGCGGTCGGCCGGGTCAGGGTCCTGCGGCGGCGCCGTGACCCGGTCCACTCCGCCAGGGTGACATATGGAGCAAGCGGTGCATATGGTCCCGGCCTCCCGGGTTCGGCCTGCCCGGCGCCTGGCCTGCCCGGCGACCGGCCGTGCGGGCAGCCGAGGGGCTGCGCCGGTACGGCTGTCAGGGCGGCCCGGTCGGCGCTCGCCCGGGCGCCGGTGCCGCGGCGGGCAGGCCGGTCCCGGTGGTGTCAGCGGGCCGCGCCGAAGGCCTGCGTCCAGTAGGAGTTCGGCTGCGCGAGGCCGACGCCGATCTCCTTGAAGGCACAGTTGAGGATGTTCTGCCGGTGCCCGGGGCTGTTCATCCAGCCGTTCATGACCTGCTCGGGCGTGCTGTAGCCGTAGGCGACGTTCTCGCCGTAGGTCGTCCAGCTGTAGCCGGCGCGGGTGATGCGCTGACCCGGGTCCGAGCCGTCGGAGCCGGTGTGCGACATGTTGGAGTGCGCGGCCATGTCCTTGCTGTGGTTCAGGGCGGCGGTCGTCAGCTTCTCGTTGACGGTCAGCGCCGAGCAGCCGGCCTTGGCGCGCTCCTGGTTGACGAGGGCCACGACTTCGGCGGTCGGGCCGGAGGCCGGCGCGGCGGTCGGGGCGGTCGGCTGCTTCGAGGGCGCCGGGGGTGCCGGGGGTGCCGGCCGGGCGGGGCGCGGCTTGGCGGGCACCGACGCGGGCGGCTGCGCCGCCTCGGTGGACGGCTGCGCCGGCTGCGGGGCCTCCGCGGGCTGGTCGGCCGGCTCGCTCTGCTCGGTCTGCTCGGGCGTCCCGGCCGGGGTGGCCGCGGGCTCCGCCTGATTCTCGACCGGCTCGCTGGGCCAGGGGGTGCTGGGGGAGGGGCGCATGCTCTGCGATTCGGAGGTCCTCGCCGAGCCCGCCTCCTGGGTGTCCAGGCATGCCATCGCGGCCGTGGGTATGCCCACGATGCCCACGGCGATCGCGGCGATGGTGATCTTCTTGTAGTGCTTCCTCTTGCGGTGCTTCTGCATGCGTGACCTCACTTGGTTTCTGCGAAGCGTCCTGCGCCTGAGCTGCTGGAGCGCCGGGCGGGCCGCCATTCTTAAAAGCCCTGGAAGGGGCTGGCAAGTCTCGCCACCAGCCCGTACGGCGGCGCCGTGCGGCGGGCTTGAAATGGGCGGACAGTCATGCTGGCCGTGCGCCCGGCAGGCCGCCCGAGGCTGCTGAAAGCCATCAGAAACGCCTGTGACGTGGCGAGTTGCAGCAGCTCCTCCCGTCCCCCGAGATGGTCATTTCGGCCGAGAGGGGGAATGTCGACTCCAGTTGGACAAATCTCGACATGTCGGCAAGGGCTTAGTGGACGTAATGGTTCCGTGATCCGCCGGGCCACTGTGATGCATGTCACCGTTTCGACTGGAACCGGGCGCCGCCGGGGGCTCCGGGCCGCGCCTGGGCACGGGCCCGCCGGCCCGATGGCGGAGCCGGCCGGAACGGGTGCCGCGGGGTGTCGGGGGGTGCCGCGCGGCGTCCGCGGCCGCCCGGCCGGGCCCCCGTACCCCCGACCCCCGGTCGGCATCGCCTGGCAGGGCGGCCCGGATGCCGCAGGAATGCGCCAACTGGCCCTGAACGGCGCGGTGTTAGAAATTCCGTAGTGAGACGAACGGCTGTTGCCGGGACCCTTGCTGTGCCATCGAGGTTCGCGAATGATGCTCCCGGTGCCACCGGCCGACGCGGCCGGAACCCGCGCGCCACCCCCGAACCGCCCGGCCGGAGGCCTGCTTTGCGGACGAGTCATCACATCCGGAGATCATCCGTCGTCGTCGGCGCCGCGCTGACCCTGATCCTCGCCGTTCCCCAGACCGCCTTCGCGGCCCCGCCCCCGGCACTCCCCGCCAACGCCGAGACCATCGAGCTGACCTTCCAGCCCGCGTACGACTACGACACGGACGGCTGCTACCCGACACCCGCCATCGGGCCGACCGGAGTGCTCAACAGCGGTCTCAACCCCACCGGGGCCCTCAACGGCAACTGCCGCGACGCCTCGGACCTCGCCAACACCAACGGCTACTCCCGCGCCACCTGCAACAACGGCTGGTGCGCCGTCGTCTACGCCCTGTACTTCGAGAAGGACCAGGCCGTCCCCGGCATCCCGCTCGGCGGCCACCGCCACGACTGGGAGCACGTGGTGGTGTGGATCCAGAACAATGAGGCGAAGTACGTCGCCACCTCCGCCCACGGCGACTTCAACATCCACACGCGCGACCAGATCCGCTGGGACGGCACCCACCCCAAGATCGTGTACCACAAGGACGGGGTCGGTACGCACTGCTTCCGCGCGGCGAACACCAACGACGAACCGCCCGAGAACCACCGCCGCGCCTGGCAGTACCCCGCCCTCGTCGGCTGGTCGGGCTACCCGGCGACCCTCCGGGACAAGCTCAGCCAGGCCGACTTCGGCAGCGCGCACTTCGGCCTCAAGGACGGCTCCTTCTCGTCCCACCTCGCGGAGGCCAAGCCGGCGGGCATCCCCTTCGACCCGTACCAATAGGCGGACCGGTCCTCCATCGTCGGGAACACCGTCACCTCGATCGTGACCCCGGACCACGTCTGGCCCGCCCCGGTGCCCGCGAAGCCCGAACAGGAGCCCGTACATGGGCGGACACCTCAGGCGTCGCGGTCGGTCACGGTCGGGCGTCGCAGGCAGTCACGGTCAGGCGGCGGGAGGGGTGGTCCGGTGCGCCGTGAGCAGCAGGTACTCCCACTCCATGACACCGTCGCGGGTGTTCTCCTCGGCCAGCGCGTCCAGTTCGCGGTCCAGCGCCGCCACCCGCTCGGGATCGTCCCCGATGGACCGGTACACCGCGATGGTCGGTCCGTAACAGGCCTTGAAGAAGGTGCGGAATTCCCCCGGCCGGGGGAAGGCGTCGACCCGGACGGTCCGGCGGCGGGCGTCGACGTCCGTGACGCGGTCGCCGAGGAGCCCGTACACGTGCTCCTCCTCGCCCCAGAGGGGCGGCGGCTGGGCTCCGGGCGGCGCGGGCGGCGCGTACGGCTTCATCGTCGCGAACATCCGGCCGATGAACCCCTGAGGGGTCCAGTTAGCCAGGCCCACGGTCCCGCCGGGGCGACAGACGCGGACCAGCTCGTCGGCTGCGGTCTGGTGGTGCGGGGCGAACATGACGCCGAAGCAGGACATCACGACGTCGAACTCCTCGTCCGCGAACGGCAGGTGCTCCGCGTCGGCCTCCCGCCACTCCAGGCTTACGCCACGCACCCCGGCGATGTTCTTGCCCACCTCGAGGAGCTCGGGGGTCAGGTCGCTCGCCACGACGTCCGCCCCGGCCGCAGCGGCGGGGATGGCGGCGTTGCCCGCGCCCGCGGCCACGTCCAGTACGCGGTCCCCCTGCCGCACACCGCACTCCGCGACGAGTTCGGCGCCGGCCTCAGGGATGACGTGGGAGGCCACGGACGGGTAGTCGCCCATGGCCCACATGGCCCGGTGGCGGGCCTTGAGCGCTCGATCGACCGCAACCGCGTCGCTCGCTTCGGACATGCCTGCCTCCAGGGTCGGACCGATCCCCTTCACGAGGGTATGCGCCTTCCTCCGGAGACGCAGTTCGGGCCGCAGGGACCCGGCGAGGCCGCGCTCACCCACCTGCGTGCCCCTCCAGCGCCCTCTCATGGCGCTTGCAGGTCCGGCCCCCCTGATGCGCGGGCGAGGGCTGCGGCCGGCAGGCCTGTTATCGTGCGCCGATGTCATCGATCAAGCAGTTCCAAGTGACCACTGACTGCGCAGAACCCGAGCGCCTCGCTCGCTTCTGGTGCGAGGTGCTGGGGTACGTCGTATCGCCGGTGCCGAAGGGGTTCGACACGTGGGACGACTACCATCGCTCGCTGCCGCCTGAGCATCAGGTGCAATGGTTCTCCTGCATCGATCCCTCAGGTGTGGGCCCTCGGATGCTCTTCCAGCGCGTTCCCGAAGGCAAGGTCGTCAAGAACCGGGTGCATCTCTGCGTGCGGGCCGGCACCGGGCTCGTGGGTGAGGAGCGCCTCGCCACACTCCAGGCCGAGTGCGCACGACTGGTCGCGCTCGGCGCGGTGCACGTGCGAACGATGCTTGCCGATGGCACCAACGAGTCGTGCATCGTGATGCAGGACATCGAGGGCAACGAGTTCTGTCTCGACTGAGCCGAGACCGCCGACATGACGCGTATCACTTTCCGGGTGCTTCGGGTCGGGCGTGCGTGATCATGATCGGTATGGACGCTCGTTTCCTCGGCATCGCTGATCTGGTCGAAGCCCCGTCCGTGGCGGTCGTGGTCGACGTCATGCGTGCTTTCACCGTGGCTGCCTGGGCCTTTGCCCAGGGGGCGGAAAAGATCGTTCTTGCCGAATCGCTGGGCGAAGCCCTGGCGCTCAAGGCTCGCCACCCGGATTGGGTGGCGCTCAAAGACGGTCCGCCCGCGCCCGGGTTCGACACCGTCAACTCCCCGGGCCTGCTGCGGTCGATCGACCTCGGCGGACGGACCGTCGTGCAGAAGACCACGGCAGGGACGGTCGGCGCCCTTGCGGTCAAGGACGCGCCGCTGGTGCTGTGCGCCGGCTTCGTGGTGGCGGAGGCAACGGCTCGGCTCTTGCGGACGCGCGAGAGCGACAGCGTCACGTTCGTGGTCACTGGCGAGGACGGGCAGGCCGATGAAGATCTGGCATGTGCTCAATACATCGCTCGCAGGGTCACCGGGGCTGGGACGGATGCTGCCGAGTACCTCCGCCGCGCTGCCGAGTCGCGCGCCGCCGCCGAGCTGGCGGAGGGGGTGCGCCAAGGAGTCCATCCTGATGACGTTGCGCTCTGCCTCGAGATCGACCGGTTCCCCTTCGCCATGGTGGCGACCTTGGAAGGCTCGCTCATGGTCCTGCGCCCACGCGCGATGCCTTCGCTGACCGGCGAGGACCCGGTCTGATCGCTGGTGAGGCTACGCGCGGCTCGGCCGGAGGGTGGCGAGGACGGACTCCGCGGGCTGCAGGGTGAGCCCCGGGTGGACCTTCGCCCGGACGGCCCCGGTGTCCAGGTGGAACCGCTGCCCCAGTACGGCCAGCACCAGCGCCGCCTCCACGAGGGCGAACCGCGCGCCCAGACAGGCCCGCGGACCGCCGCCGAACGGGAACCACGCGTGTTCCGGTACCGGATGCGGCGCGTCCGCGTCCCAGCGCTCCGGACGGAACGCCTCCGGCTCCGGGAACCACCGCTCGTCCCGGTGCACCGACCACGGGCTGGTCCACACCGAGGTACCGGCCGGGACCGGCCGGCCGCCGATCACCGCGCCCTCACCGGCCACCGCCGAGATCAGCCAGATCGGCGGATAGATCCGCAGGGCCTCCTTGACCACCTGCTGGGTCCACGGGAGCCGCGCGTAGTCCTCGTACGTGGGCAGCCGCCCGCCGAGCACCCGGTCCAGCTCCTCCACCAGCCGCGCCCGCGCCCGCGGCGCCCCAGACAACAGCTGCCATGCCCAGGTCAGCGTGGTCGAGGTGGTCTCGTGACCGCCGATGTAGAGCGTGATCGACTCGTCCCGCAGCTCCGTGCGCGACAGCGGCAGGCCCTGCTCGTCGCGGGCCGCGAGCAGCCGGCTCAGCAGGTCGTCCCGCTCCTCGCCCGCCGCCGAGGCCGCCTCGTGCTCCCGTATGACGTGCTCGATCTCCCGGTCGAGCACCCCCACCGCCGCACTCATCCGGCGCCGCCCCGGCGTCCGCACCCACGGCGGCAGGAACAGCGTCACCCCGCGGAACTCCAGGCCCAGTTCGTGCTGCGCCGTGGCCATCGCCGCGCTGATCGGGGCCTCCCGCCCGGCCGCGTCACTCCCGAACAGGGTGCGCACCGCGATCCGCTGGGTCAGCCCGGCCATCTCCTTGTGCACGTCGATCCGGGCGCCCTCCGCCCAGCTCCGGGCCAGCGCGTCAGCGCACTCCACCATCGTGGCGGCGTACCCGCGCACCTGGCGCGGCCGGACGGCGGGCTGCACCAGCGCACGCTTGCGGCGCCAGTCGTCCCCGGTGGCGACGACCACCCCGTTGCCGAGCAACTGCCGGAAGGCCCAGCCCAGTTCGGTCGGCCGGAACGTACCCTCGACGGCGCCGAGCAGCTCACCGGCGTGCTCGGGCCGCGACACCAGCACGTTGCGCTTCGGCCCGAGCGCCCACGGCACCCAGTCCCCGTACTCGTCGCGCAGGGACTCGAAGAAGGCGAGCGGATCACGGGCGAAGGCCGGAAGGTTCCCGAGCAGGGGCCACTGACGCGGTCCGCGCTCGGCGCCCGGGGGCGTCGGCAGGGTGGCGGTCACGCACGCATGGTGACAGCGCACCCGCGAGGACGCCAGGTCCCGGCGCCGAACACCCCCCGGGCCGACGCCGGTTCACCCGGCCAGAGCGCGGCGCAGGGCTGCTCCGAGTTCGGCGTTCTGCCGCTGCGACACGGCGGCGGACAGGATCGCCTGCGACCCGTGGAAGGTGCCGGGCCACTGGTGCAGCTCGACCGACACGCCCGACCGCAGCAGGCGCAGCGCGTATTCGATGCCCTCGTCGCGGTTCGGGCAGAACTCCGCGGTGGCGATGTAGGCGGGTGGCAGGCCGGACAGATCGGCGGCCCGCGCGGGGGCGGCGTACGGAGTGGCGGGCCGGGCGCCCAGGTAGTGACGCCACGCCGCCGCGATCTTGTCGCGGTCGAACCAGGGCGTGTCCGTGAAGTTCCGCGCCGACCACGTCTCCTGCCGGTCGTCCAGCCCCGGCTGGTTGAGCAGCTGGAAGCAGATCGCCGGCCCCTGCTCGTCACGCGCCCGCAAGGCCACCGCGGCCGCGAGGTTCGCGCCGGCGCTGTGCCCTGCGACCGCGATCCGTTCCGGGTCGGTGCCGAGCTCCGCCGCGTGCTCGGCCGCCCAGCCCAGTACCGCGTACGCGTCGTCCATGGCGGCCGGGAACGGGTCCTCGGGCGCCAGGCGGTAGCCCACCGAGATCACCACCGCCCCGGAGAGGTCCGCGATCCGGGCGGCCCACGGATGGTCGGTGTCCAGGTTGCCGAAGACGCCTCCGCCGCCGTGCAGCCAGACGACGACGCCCCGGGCCCGGTGCGGGCGGTAGATCCGCACCGGTACCGGCGGATCGGCGGGCACCGTACGGTCCTCGACCTCCATGTTCGAGGTGTCCGGCGCCGGCGCCGCGGCGGCCCGCTCGGCGAAGGTCTTGCGCGTGGTGACCGGGTCGTTCATGTCCATGGGCGGGAGGAACGGGATGAATGCTTCGAGTTCGGGATCCATGACGACCATCCTCACGGCCGTCCCCCAGGGGGTCATCCGCCATCCGTCGCGCATCGCGCCCCGATCGCGCACCGCTCGGCGCGCCCCCGTCCTCCTATCCTTCTGCCATGGAGGCACTGGCTGTTCGGCTGTCGGGACTGGATCCGCACGTCGAGGGCGCGATCCGCATCGTCACCTTCTACGACACCCTGATGCGCCGGCGGGTGGACCTCCCGGCGCTCGCCCGGGCCTCGGCGGGCCTGGCCGAGTGCGTGGCCGGGATCCGGCTCCACGGCACGGGGCGGGTGATCCGCGTATCGCCCGACGGCCGGCCGGCGTCCGACCCGCCGCCGCCCGCGTCCACCACGGCGCCGATGACCCTCGACGAGGAGGAGATCGGCACGGTGTGGCTGGAACGCCCAGGCGAGCCCGGCCCGCTCGACGAGGTACTGCTGGACCGGCTCGCCATCGCCACCGCGGCGGTCGTCGAGCGGTACGGCCCGGCCCGCACCACCATGGCCGACCCCGCCCTCGTGGAACTGGCGATCAGCTCCGACAGCGACGAGGCATCCAGGGCCCGGGCGCTGCGCCTCCTGGGCTTCGCCGCCGACCTGCCCGTCCGCGTCGTCGCCGTACGGTCGCAGCTCCCGCTCGACCGGATCGGCGGCCTGGTCTGCCCGGCCCGCCCGGTGAAGGCGGCGCCCCTCGGCGACGTGGGCGTCATCCTGGCCACCACCGTCGCCCCGACCCGCTTCCCGGCGGGCGTACGTGCGGGCATCGGCGCCTCGGGAAGCCCCGACCGCTCCTGGCGGCAGGCTCGCACCGCCCTGCGCTTCACCGGCCCGCGCGAGCCCGTCATCCACTACGCGGACCTGGGAGCGCTGGCGCTGCTGGCCGAGGTGCCTCCGGAGGCCTCGCGTGACAACCCGGACGTGGCGGCCGTCGCGAGACTGGCCGGCAACCCGGAGGACCTGGAGACCCTGGACGCCTACTGCGCCACCGGCTCCCTGCGCCGGGCCGCTGACCTTCTCCACCTGCACCACAGCAGCGTCGCCCGCCGGCTCGAACAGATCACCAAGACCCTGGGCATCGAACTCACCGAACCCACCGGACTGCTACGGGCCGGGCTCGCCCTCACCGCATGGCGGCTGCTGGCCGACTGAGCCGGCCAGGGGAGGGACCCGGTGCGCCGGTTCGGGCCCTGGGCCCTGCTCCTGCTCCCTGCCCCTGCTCAGGGCTCAGCCGGTCGGAGCCTGCGGCAGCGCCGTGAAGATTGCCTCGGTGAACTCGGTGACTTCGGAGAAGCCGAGCCTGCGGTAGAGCCCGACGGCCGTGGCGTTGTCCGCCCGGACGTTCAGCCCGATGTGGTCCACGGTCCTCCCGAGCCGCCGGCACAGCTCGGCGACGCAGGCTCCGCCCGCGCCCTGCCCGCGGAGGTCGGGGTGCGTGGTGACGTTGCCGATCGCAGCGACCCGGAAGGCGGGCGAGTAGACGTGTACGCCCGCGACGGCGACCAGCCGCCCGTCCTGCCGGACGCCCACGTACTGGCCGGTGTCGAGCATCCGGTGGTCGAACCAGTTGCCCGGGTACGCCTGCGCGAACAGCTCCAGCAGGTCCGGCAGGTCCGCCCGGCCCAGCGCAGCGGGCCGCCACGGCCCCTCGGGGTGCAGGACGGAGCGGTCGGGGTCGGTGAGCGCCATCCGCAGCAGGGTCCCGTGCGACTGCACCGCGTACGCCGACTCCAGCACCTTGCCGGCGGCTCCGGTGAGGTGCCCGAAGAAACGGCGCGGGAGGACGGGCAGCAGCGCGTCCGCGAGCGCCTCCAGCTCGGCGGCCTCCCCGGGGCGGGCGAAGGCGAGCAGGGTCGGTATGTCGCCGACCGCGTACAGCAGGGCGACCGGGCCGTTGTCCGACACCGTGTACCAGCTGGTGTGGGGCCACAGCAGATCGTCGAGGTCGCCGAGTTCCATCAGGTGCATCGCTGGATCCCGCCGGAAGCGGTCGGCCAGGGCGGATCGGTCATGAAGGCTGCGCAGGTTCACCCACCCACCCTACGGCGGCCCCCGACCCGCGCCGCCAGGCCCCCCGCCCAGCTCCCAGACCTCACCGCACTCAGCCAGGACCAGCATGCCCCGGCCTTCACCCTCGCCGCCGGTACCGAGCGGTGGGGGATCAGTGCGGGATGCCGTCGATCAGTTCGCGGGCGCCCTGGCGCAGGAGGGCGACGGCGACGGAGGTGCCGAGGGTGGCGGGGTCGAGACGGCCGGCCCACTCGTGTGCGTTGAGGACGGTCTTGCCGTCGGGGGTGAACACGCTGGCGCGCAGCGACAGATCACCGCTGCGTTCGGCGCGGGCGTATCCGGCGATCGGGCTGTTGCAGTGTCCCTGGAGGACGTGCAGCAGCATGCGTTCGGCCGTCGCTTCGCGGTGGGTGTCGGGGTGGCCGAGGGAGCTGACGGTGTCGATGAGGAGGCCGTCGTCCTCGCGGCATTGGAGGGCGAGGATGCCGGCGCCGATGGGCGGCATCATCGTCTCCGTGGAGAGGACCTCGGTGATCACGCCGGTGAGGCCGATCCGTTCGAGGCCGGAGAGCGCGAGGAGGACGGCGTCGACCTCGCCCGCGTGCAGTTTCTCCAGACGCCGGTTGGCGTTGCCGCGGAACGGCACGCATTCCAGGTGGGGACGGCTGGCGGCGAGCTGGGCGACACGGCGCACGGACGAGGTACCGATCCGGGCGCCGGCCGGCAGCTGGTCCAGGGTGAGGCCGCCGGGGTGGACGAGGGCGTCGCGGATGTCATCGCGTTCGAGGAACGCGGCGAACATCGTCCCGGCGGGCAGGGGGCGGTCACACGGAACGTCCTTGAGGCAGTGGACGGCAAGGTCCGCTTCGCCATTCAGGAGGGCGGCGTCGACCTCCTTGGTGAACGCGCCCTTTCCTTCGACCTGGGAGAGGTCGCCCATCCACTTGTCGCCGGTCGTGACGACCGGGACGACTTCGGTGCGGATACGGGGGTGGAGCGCGGCCAGTTCTCTGCGGACGCGCTCCACCTGGGCCAGGGCCATGGGGGAGTTCCGGGAGACGATACGGACGAGCTCAGGAGCGGACATGCCGCCCACGATAGACCCGTCGGACGCGCGTCCTGACCACGAGCCCGATGCCCATCTCATGGGCGTGGAAGGCAGGTTGGGCCGACAGGGCCGCCGTCCGTCCTGCCGCTACTCCTTGAGCGCCGTGATCAGGTCCCGCGTGTCCGCGATCAGTGCTGCCTGGACCGCGGTGGCGTCCGTGGCGGGGCGCTCGTTCCGTTCCGCGTAGGTGGAAACGAACACTTTGACAGTGAACACCGCACCCCCGTCCAGCACTTTGAGCACGAGAAACTGCTCGCCGGCCGACGCCGTCATCACCGCACGTTCACCGAGGCCCGGAACCGCTTCCCTGCGTACGTCGCCCAGCCCGGCGGCATACTCGAATGACGGTACGTCGAACTCGACCGAGGGGTCCGTCTTCTTGTGCAGGTCCACCTGCACGTCCACGCTGAAGTCAGGCCTGTCCCCGCCGTTGGTCAGGCTGCAGAATGCCCCGTCCACGGCGGGGTGACTGTACTCGTGGTTCACCGGTCTGCTCTTGTGCAGGTCTCCGGTGATCCGGTTCAGTGCCGGACTCGCGAAGTCGTCGCACAGGTTCTTCGTCGTCCGGTACGAGAGCGCCGGCCCGGCCAACCGGTCCCCGAACGCGTGCAGTCCGCCGGCCCACAGCGCCGACGCCACCAGGGCACCACCGAGCGCCCACAGCCACGGCCGCGAGCCGCCCGCCGCCCGCTCGCGCGGAGCCAGCGCCTCCGCCGACTCTGCCGAACGCGCCGTCCCCCACTCGCCGTCGAGCTCCGGCTCGGTGATCATTTCCGCCCCCGTTTGGTCATGTGCCCCGCGCCGCCGACGGCGTGGGCAGGGTCATCTTATGGCGCGCAGGGTGCGGTGGGCGGTTTCGCGGAGGTGGTCGAGGACCTCGGGATCGGCGTCGAGCGTGAATTCGGTGTCGAGCGAGGTCAGGGTCCGGGCGATCCCGGGGAGGAAGTCGTCGGAGGCGTCGATGCGGCAGGTCTTCTCGTCGAGGGGCTGGATGCGGGTGCCGAGGCCGCGGGTGCGGGCGCGCATGTGGTCGGCGGACGCGTGGACGGTGGCGACGGCGCGGTAGCGGGTGGCGCCGCGGCGAGGCGGGCGGCGACGAAGGCGGCGGGGTCGCCGCCCGGTACGGGGCGGGCCGGGACGCGGCGCCCGGTGAGGGCGGGGTCCGTGATGCGGTCGAGGCGGAACAGGCGCCAGTCGTCCTTGCCGGTGTCGTGGGCGAGGAGGTACCAGAGGTTGCTGGAGGCGACCACGTGGCAGGGTTCGGCCCGGCGCGGCGTGGGGGTGCCGTGACGGGTGGTGTAGTCGAAGGTGACGATCTCGTGGTCGCGGCAGGCGATGGCGAGGGTGGCCAGCAGGGCCGGGTCGGCGCGGGGGCCGCGGTTCTCCCAGGTGATGCCGGCCAGGGATGCCTGGAGGGCGGTGACCTGGCCGCGCAGGCGGCGTGGGAGGACCTGTTCGAGCTTGGCCAGGGCCCGCAGGGCGGTCTCCTCCAGGCCGGTGATGCTGCCGGCGGCGGTGCGCAGGGCCACGGTGACGGCGACGGCTTCGTCGTCGTCGAGGAGGAGGGGAGGCAGATCGGTGCCGGACCCCATGCGGTAGCCGCCCGCGTGGCCGCGGGCGCTCTCGACGGGGTAGCCCAGTTCGCGCAGGCGGTCGATGTCCCGGCGGACGGTACGGACGGTCACCCCGAGCCGGTCGGCCATGTCGGCGCCGGACCACTCCCGCCGGGTCTGCAGCAGGGACAGCAGCCGCAGCAGCCGTACGGTCATGTCACTCGTCATGGTTTCCACTCTGCCCGAGTCAAAGGACACGTTCTGTCCTGAAAGGCTCCTAGGGTGGATCTGTCCGAATCGGAGTAAACCAGGAGATTCCCCATGAAGATCGCTGTCCTCGGTACCGGTGGCGGTGCCCGAGCCCACACCGCCAAGCTGCGCGAGCTCGGCCGCGAGGTCTACGTCGGCACCCGAGACGTGCAGGCCACTCTCGCCCGTACCTCGCCCGACATGATGGGCAACGCCCCGTACCCGCAGTTCCTCGCCGAGCACCCCGGGATCACCCTGCTGTCGTTCGGTGAGGCCGCTGCCGCTGCCGACGGCGTGGTCATCAACGGGATCGACGGACACAATGCCGTCGCCGCGCTGACGGCCATCGCCGATCAGCTGGCGGGCAAGACGGTGATCGATTACGCCGTGCCGTTCGTGTACCTGCACGAGAGCGAGCACCCCTGGCCGACGCCCTGGGGCGTCATGCCGAAGCTGGAGCCGTGTGACACCGACAGCCTCGGCGAGCAGATCCAGCGGGCCCTGCCGGACGTCAAGGTCGTCAAGTCCTTCGTCACCCAGGAGCAGACCACCGTGGTCGACCCGGGGAGCGTCGGCGGCGGCGAGCACACGATGTTCGTCGCCGGTGACCACGCCGACGCCAAGCAGCAGGCCACGGATCTCCTCAAGGCGTACGGCTGGAGCGACATCCTCGACCTCGGGCCGCTCGTGTGCGCCCGCGGCATGGAGATGTATGCCCACATGCACTCCGCCATCGGCTTCGGCCTCGGCCAGCAGTTCGGCGGTCACTTCGGCATCAAGGTCGTGCGCTGAACGCGTCGGCCCGCACCGCAGGCAACCTCCCGCACCGCACCGCACCGCACCGCACCGCCCCGCCCCGCTCCGGTGTCGGCGCGGGGGCTGAACGGCGGGGGAGGGGCGGCCCGGGCGGGGTGGTCAGAACGCGAAGACGGCGTTTCCGTTGAAGGTCGCGGACATGGCGCACGCGTTGGAGAAGGTGTGCTTCCAGGAGATGCGGCTGCCCTGCCAGACCCCGTCCGCCCTGACGGTGACGGGGTCGTAGTGCATCGGGCAGGCGCGGTTCGGGTCCGGGGCGGCCAGGAGCGCGTCGAGGGTTCCGGCGGTGGCAGCGAGGCCCGCACAGGCGGCCTGGGGGTCGGGGTGCGTGCCCTGGGCGGTCGGTGCGCAGCTGAGGGTGGCCGCCCGTACGGCGGTGGCCTCGTCCTCGCCCTGGCTGACGGTCAGGACCACGGCGGAGGGGGCGTACAGGCCGGCGGGCTGTGCCTCCGCGATGCCGGCAACACCGGCCAGGGTCAGGAGGGTGGCGGCGGAGACAGCAGCGATGCGGTGACGCACGACAGACTCACTTTCAATTCTAAGGGAGGACGCAGCAGTTGGCTGCGTTATGTCGACTGGATGCTGCTGAGTCTGTCGGGTGTGAAGGGTGCATGCACATCGATGACCGATTTACAGACAACCCGTTCGATTATCGGCGACCGAATGGTCGTTCAGGCAGCTCAGGCGGGTGTCTGCCCCGCGTGATCACGCAAAGACGGAGGGTCACATCGCGCGTGGAGCCCATGCGGAGGGTCGCTGACCTGCTGTCGGCCGCGCGCGGTTCATCGAACGTCCATCCAGGCTGACCGGATAGTGCCGGTCTCCGGGGAAACGGGGTCCCGGGTGGCGGCGCGACTGGGTGCCTGGGTGCCTGGGTCCTGGTCGTGCAAGCCGTCGAAGCCGTAGAGGGGTGTATCCCGGGATGCCGTGTCGGCGGGGCGCCCGCAGGCTGGGGGCATGTCTGACCGTATGGAGATCGTCATTCATCCGGTATCGCCGAAGGGCGGCCGGAAGGTCACGCTGCATGCGCTGGGCGTGGACGCAGATCTGGGCCGGGCGTTCACGCCGGGCGACGTGAGTGAGTTCCTGCGCAAGGCAGGCCTGGAGGATGTGGATCTGTCGGAGGACGGGCCGATCAGGTGGGAAGGCGGCGGGCCCGAGGTGTGGACTGCCGACATCTGACCCGGCCCGGCCCGCGCCGCGTCAGCGGACTGGTGGGCCTTGGCACCGATGACCGCCACCAGCTCCACCTCCCAGTCCACGAGAGCGCTGGGCAGCTCGATCGCGTCGTGGGGGCCGGCCGGCGAGGTGGGGTACTTGGTGAAGACAGCCGGCCGAGCGGGCGCGCCGGCAGCGGACTCCGCCACATGGTCGGAGTAGTTCAGGGCGACGGCGAAGACCTGCCGGGGGCGCGCTACGGGCGCGGCTACCACGCCCCGCGGGCAGCAGTAGGGCCGGGCAGAGTCTCTCTGCCCGGCCCTACTGCCGTACTGCACACCGATCGGTTTCGTCGGCCGCCCGCCCCCGCGCTGGCGGTGAGCGAGCCGCGACAGGCTCAGCCGTTGACGAAGGTGAGGCTGGTCGCGTCGTAGCGGGTGCCCGCGATCTGCTCGGACGGGGCCGCGGCCTCGATGGCGGCGAGGTCCTCGGGGGACAGCTCGACGGCCAGGGCCGCGAGGTTCTCCTCCAGGTAGCGCTGCTGCCGGGTACCGGGGATCGGCACCACGTCGTCGCCCCGCCGCTGCACCCAGGCCAGGGCGAGCTGCCCGGCGGTGACTCCGGCCGCCGCGGCCAGTTCGTTCAGCTTCGCGACGATCGCCAGGTTCCGTTCGAGGTTGCCGTCGGCGAAGCGCGGCTGGCTGCGCCGGATGTCGGTCTCGGCCATCCCCTCGACCGAGCTGTACCGGCCGGTCAGGAAGCCGCGCCCGAGCGGGGAGAACGGGACCAGGCCGATGCCGAGTTCGCGGCAGACCGGGGCGACCTCCGCCTCCAGGTCGCGGGTCCACAGTGACCACTCGCTCTGCAGCGCGGCTATCGGGTGCACCGCGTGCGCCCGCCGGATGGTCTGCGCGCCGGCCTCGGACAGCCCGAGATGGCGGACCTTCCCAGCCGTCACCAGCTCGGCCATGGCACCGACGGTCTCCTCGATCGGCACCTGGGGATCGACGCGGTGCTGGTAGTAGAGGTCGATGTGGTCGACCCCGAGGCGGCGCAGCGACGCCTCGCACGCCTGCCGCACGTAGGCGGCGTCGCCGCGGAGCCGGGTGGGCTCGCCCAGGCTGCTGACGAAGCCGAACTTCGTGGCCAGCACCACCTCGTCGCGACGCCCGGCGACGGCCCGTCCGATCAGCTCCTCGTTGTGTCCGTCGCCGTAGAAGTCGGCGGTGTCCAGGAAGGTCACCCCGAGGTCGAGAGCACGGTGGAGCGTCGCGATCGACTGCGCGTCGTCCGTGGCGCCGTAGCCGTGGCTCATGCCCATGCACCCCAGGCCCTGCGCGGAGACCGCCAGGTTGCCCAGGAACCGGGTGGGGACGTCGGTCATGTTGCTGCCTCCTGAGCTGGGGATCATCTCTGCCCAGAACGCTAGGTGTTGGAGTGCGCTCCATGTCAACCGAGCGTCGTGTCCGAGCCAAAGGGCGAGAAACGTGCCGTCGGCCGTACGTGCGGCAGGAGGTGGCCGCGACTGGCGTCGGAGGACCGGGACGTCGCCACGGCGCGATGCCCTTCTCCCTGTGGGGGATGATCAGGCCAGGTCGAGTTGCCAGTACGCGGTCTCGCGGTAACCGGCGGACGGCGGGACGACCTCGACCGTGACCGGGGTGCCTGGCTTGCCGGGCATGACCCGCACCAGGACGGTCCGCTTCTTGTCCTTGCCGAGGGGCGGCATGAGGACGGACGCCGCCTCGTCCTCGTTGAGCCAGGTCAGGTCGTAGCCGGACGCGTAGTCGTCGAGGGACCTGCCCGGGCGTACGACGACGGGGGCGTCGGCGATCGTGCTGACACTGGTCTTCAGGGACGGGCCACCCGGGTGCAGCACCTCGTCGGTGCCGTTGTCGTAGGTGATGGTGAAGCGGTAGCTGCCGTCGGCTTCGCGGCGGGGCCGGCTGACCGTGACCTCCAGGTCGTCGTCGTACCGGGCGGTCGTGCCGGGGCTGAGAGGGTTCGCCACGCTGCCGGAGGTTCCGCCGTTGTCGAGGTGCCCGTAGCCGTTCAGACCCTTCTCGACCTCAGCCAGCGCCGCGGCTCCCAGGAGGACCAGAACGGTGAGGAGGAGCAGCGCCATCGCGCAGCCCTTGAACCACCGGGGGCCTCCCGTAGCCGCGGTGTCGGGGGTCGAGTCAGTGTCCATGCACGTCAGGATAGGAACGGCCGGGCATCGGATCATGAGCGCAGGTACTCAAAGACCGACTGGGTACTGCCGTCGGTGAGCTCGCCGTCCCATCCCTTGTCGTCCTGAGGAGCGAGGCCAACTCTTGTGCAGCCGCGCGATGTCAGACCGGGTCGGTACGGTCGGTCCATGAGAGCTACTGGAACGTTCGGCGTCAAGGCGTTCGTCCCCACCGAGCTGGAGCCGGAGCCGGAGCCGGCCGTGTCCACTGGGCTGCCGGTAGGTGTCGCGACGATGGAGAAGCATTTCGAGGGCCAGGTTGCCGGCCGCTCAGCGACCTTGTTCACCTCCGCGTTCGATCAGACAACCGGCGTCGGCACCTACGTGGCCATGGAGTCCTTCGAAGGCGCGCTGCACGGCCGGGACGGCGCCTTCAACTTCGTGCACTCGGCGACGACCTCCGGCAGTGACCGCACCGCGGAGTTCTTCACCATCGTTCCCTCCAGCGGCACCAGGGACCTGGCTGGAATCTCCGGCGCCGGCGGAATCGCGATCGACCCGGACGGCACGCACCGGATCTGGTTCGACTACGAGCTCAGCTGAGCCACGCCGGACGCACTGACGTGACGCATCCTGTGCAGCTGGGCCGGGGCCGGGGCCGGGGCCTGGGCCTGGCAGCCGAGGCAGCCGCGTTCATGCGCGTCCAGACGCCGGGCGCAGGTCCACCGTCCAGGCCATCAATATCTTCGTCCAGGACATCGGCGACGGCCGTGCACGGGTCTACCTGAAGGCGTTCTGACGTCGCTCGCGGAGCGCCGGGACGTCCGTGGCCGGTACATTCCACCAGGGCATCCGCCGCCGCCCCGGAGGGTGGCGAGGGCCTCGGCCCGGCGCCGGCGTGCCGTTCAGCGGCGCCCGTGGTGCGGCTGTCGGACGGACATGGGTGCGAGGCCGAGGTCGGCCAGCGCGGATGCTCCCGCGGCGGCGTGTTCGGGACCGGCGAGCAGCAGCGTGCGCGCCGACTGGTAGCGGGAACCGGCCGCGGCGAAGGCCTCCGCGGCGGCGAGCAGCCGCGGCAGGTCGCCGTCGAGCAGCGCCTCCGCCCGGTCCACCTGGGCGGTGGCGACCGGGTTGCCGGCGACCACGGCTCGGGCGGCGGCGATCCGGTCCCGGGCGTCCGGGTGCCCGGCGAGGGCCGCTGCCTCCGCCCGCAGCGCCACGTACCAGTGCAGCCAGACCCAGCAGACCCACTTCCACACCTGCTCCGGCTCCGGCGCGACCCGTTCCAGCGCCGCGTCCGCGTCCCCGTGATGCAGCAGGACCATGGCGTCGAACACCGCGCCGTGGCCGTAGCGGTGGTCCTCCTTGCTGCCCGCCTGATCGGCGATCGCGAGCCAGGTCGCCCGGGCCTCGTGGTCGTCGCGCAAGCCGTGGATCATCGCGACGGACGCGGCGGCCGGGCCGAGCGAGAACGACCGCTGCCGGCCGGTCTGCTCCCATGCGTCGAGGAAGCGCACGCTGCCGGTGAGCACGTCGTCGGCATGCCCCGCGAAGGCGTCCGCGACCAGGAGCCAGGACGTGGCGTGGTCGCCCACCTCCGCCAGCAGCGGCTGGCCCGCGAGCTGACCGCCCCACCGGTGGGCCGCCGGCAGCTCGCCCGCGCCGACGGCGGTCGCGGCGGCCATGGCGAGGGCGTCGATCAGCTCGTGCGTACCGGCGGGAGCGCTCGGTGCCGAAGCCAGGATGTCGATCCGGCGCCGGGCGGCAGCCGCGGCGGCGAAGGTGTCACCGGCCCAGCTCTGCGCGCCGGAGAGCGCGTCGAGTGCGGCGGACTGCGCCACCGGGTCGCCCGCGCGCTCGGCGGACTCGACCGCCCGTTCGGCGCACGCGACCGTGTCCGGCGCGGTGTTGTCCGGGTCCCCCTGGACCGCTCCGAACGCGTCCGCGACCACCGCCGCCTCGGCCAGCGCCACGGCCGCCTCGGCAGCCGGGTCGTCGTCACAGATCAGCTCCCGCGCCGCCGCGAGCAGGGCGGTGACCTCTTCCGCGGGCGGGATCTGGCTGAACGCGCTGGAGAAGCGGTACGCGACGGTGGCGGCGGCCGCCAGTTCGCGACCGGCACCGGTGCTGTCCCCGGCCCGCCGGGCGGCCTCTCCGGCGGCCCGGTGCAGGCGGAACATGTCGTCGCCGAGCCTCCGGCACCCGGCCACCCCGGCGGCGTGGCGCAACGCCCGCGCACCGGCGGCGTCGTCCTCGGCGAGCCCGGCCGCCTGCTCGTACCGCTGCTGTGCCTCGCCCAGCAGGTTACGGGTGAAGGTCAGCTCGGCCAGGGACGAGGCGAGCCGGTACGCGTCCGCCCGCTGCTCCGGCCGTCCTGCGGCCCAGGCGAGGGCGGCCCGTAGGTCCTCCGCCACGGCGTCGAACCGGGCACGCCAGTGCGCGCCGCCGGCTCCGGTGAGGGCGGTCGCGCCGGTCAGGCACCACCTCACGTGCCGGGCGCGTACATCGGCGAGCTCGCCGGCTTCGGCGAGCCGCTCCGCCCCGTACTGGCGGATGGTCTCAAGGGCCTGGTACCGGGTGCCGTCCGCCGAGGGCGTCACGGCGAGCAGGCTCTGCTCGGCGAGCCTGCCCAGCCCGTCGGCGACCGCGGCCGGTTCCAGCGTGGCGACCCCGGCCACCTCGGCGGCCATCTCGGCGGCGGCTTCGGCGGTGAACGGCAGGACGAACACCGACACCCGCCGTAGCAGCACCCGGTCTTGCGGCGTGAGCAGGTCGTGGCTCCAGTCGAGGACCGCCCGCACCGACCGGTGCCTGCCGTCGGCACGGTGGCCGCCGGCGAGGATCCGGAGCTGGTCGGCCAGGCCGGCCGTCAGTCCGTCCAGACCGAGCGTGGGCCACCGCGCCGCCGCCAGTTCGATGGCCAGCGCCATGCCGTCGAGCCGTTCGCACAGGGCCGCCACCTGGTCGCGTTCCGCCACAGTCGGTGCCCGGCCGACCGCCGCCGCCCGCTCCATGAACAGGGCGACCGCCTCCGACTCACCGCCGCCGACCCGCGACAGCGGCGGAACCGGGAAGACCCATTCGAACGGCACCATCAGCCGGGCCCGGCTGGTCGCGAGCACCCGTATCCCGGGGCAGGCCACCAACAGCCGTTCCAGGAACGGCGCCACCCCGTCGAGCACCTGCTCGCAGTTGTCCAGCACCAGCAGCGCCTGACGGCCCGCCAGCGCCGCCACCACCGCGTCGTCGATGCCGCGGCCAGGCTGCTCGCCCACGCCGACGGCCGCCGCGACCGCCGCCCCCACCCGCCCCGGATCGGTGACCGGGACCAGGTCGACGAACCACACCCCGTCGGCGAATTCGCCCGCCACCTCCGCCGCCACCGCCAGCGCGAGCCGCGTCTTGCCCACCCCGCCCAGACCGACCGCCGTCACCAGCCGACGGGCCGTCACCGCCTCGACCAGCTCCCCGCGTTCCCGGATCCGGCCGACGAACGCCGTCAGCGGTGCCGGGAGCGCGGGTGCCGAGCGCGCCTGCTCGGCGCCGGTGAGCTCGGCCGCGCGCCGGGACAGCGCCCGCCGGTCCGGCATCTCCAACTTGCGGAGCAGCGAGGAGACATGCGACTCGACCGTCCGTACGGAGATGAACAGCCGCGCGGCGATCTCCGCGTTGCTGAGGTGTTCCCCGAGATGCGTGAGGACTTCGGCTTCCCGAGCTGAGATCACTGGAGTGGACACCGACTCATTATCCGTACGCCTCGGCCGTACGGATCATCCGTACGGATCATCCGTAGTGCTCTCCGTGGTCAGCACGGAGGCGGACCCCACCCCGCCCGGGAGAGGCTGTGACCACGGCGAACGGGCCCGACAGACAGCCCCGCACCGGGTCGGTCCGGACCCACGACAACAGGAGTGCTCATGACCAGCTCTGCCACCCAGGGAATCAAGACCGTGCTGCATCCCGTATCCGACCTCGCGCAGTCCAAGGCGGTGTACGCCGCGCTGCTGGGCGTCGAGCCGCAGACCGAAGGTCCCTACTACGTCGGCTTCGAGGCCGCCGGCCAGCACATCGGCCTCGTGCCGGGCGGTGGACCGATGGGCCTGACCTCGTCGCTGGCCTACTGGCACGTGGAGGACATCGAGTCGAAGGTCGCCGAGATGACGGCCGCGGGCGCCACGGTGAAGGAGTCCGCGCACGACGTCGGCGGCGGCCGCCTGGTGGCCACCGTCATCGACCCCGACGGCAACCTCCTCGGTCTCCTTCAGGACCGATGAGCAACCGATGAGTACAGAGCCCCGCTCCCGCGCACAGCGCCGTCGCGACACCGAGCACCGGCTCACCCACGACATCGACGTCTGGGTGGCCAGTGCCTCGCCGGGCGGCACGCCGTATCTGTTGCCGCTGTCCTTCGACTGGGACGGCGAGGCAGTCCTGGTGGCCACCTCGGCGGACAGCCCGACCGGCCGGAACCTGGCCGCCACCCGCACCGCCCGGCTGGCGCTCGGCCTGACCCGCGACGTCGTCATGATCGAGGGCGACGTCGAGGTCCTCGCCATCGACGCGCTGCCACGCCAGGTCGGTGACCGCTTCGCGGTGCGCGCCGGCTTCGACCCTCGCTCCCTGACCACGCCGTACCGTTGGTTCCGCATCGCCCCCGGCCGCATCCAGGCCTGGCGCGAGGAGAACGAACTGACCGACCGTGAGCTGATGCGCGACGGCCGCTGGCTCGTCTGAGAACTCGGCCAGGCACGTAACCCAGCCGAGGCCCCGGCCCTGCCCGGTCGGCCGCATATCCCAGGCACCAAGACCCAGGCACCAAGACCCAGGCACCAAGACCCACGCACCAAGACCCACGCACCAAGATCCTCCAGGAGGAAATCCGCCATGAGCAGCACCGACAACAGCACGCACCAGGGATTCACGGCCGAGGAGCGGGCCGCCATGAAGGACCACGCCCAAGACCTGAAGAAGCAGGCGCGCCGCAGCTCGCGCGCCGACAAGGCCGCGGAGGCGGAGCGGGACGTGCTCGTGAAGATCGCCGAGATGCAGGACTCGGACCGGATCATGGCCGAACGCGTCCATGCCGTCATCACGGCCGCTGCCCCGGCCCTCGCGCCGAAGCTCTGGTACGGGATGCCCGCCTACGCCCTGGACGGCAAGATCGTCTGCTTCTTCCAGAGCGCGGAGAAGTTCAAGGCCCGGTACGCGACGCTCGGGTTCAGCGACCAGGCGAAGCTGGACGAGGGCACGATGTGGGCGGCCGGCTTCGCCCTGACCGAGGTGACACCCGAGGTCGAGGCGCGGATCGGTGCGCTCGTGAAGCAGGCAGTGAGCTGAGGCGCGCCCGGGGGCAGGCAGGGCGCGGCGAGCTCGATGTCCTCGTCGCGTCGCATGGCGAGGAGGAGGAGGCGCCGCCCTCTGCCCGGGGGCGCCCTCGCCCGGTTCCCCGTAACCGGCCGCGCCCTCCCGGAGCGGACCGCCGGCCCCCGTTACCGGCCCCGCCGTTACCGGTTCCGTCGCCCCCGGTGCGGTATACGTCCCCCTGGGGCTCACCCGATCCCCGCGAAGGGAGTGGTTGCCGTGGAGCGAACGACGTGCTGCGTGGTGGGAGGCGGGCCGGCCGGAATGGTGCTGGCGCTGCTGCTGGCCCGGGCCGGTGTGGACGTGACGGTGCTGGAGAAGCACAGCGACTTCCTGCGCGACTTCCGCGGTGACACCGTGCACCCCTCCACCCTGTCGCTGCTGGACGACATCGGCCTCGCCGAACGGTTCGCCCAGCTGCCGCAGCGCCGCGTGACCTCGGTGCAGTTGCCCATCGGCCCGGACCGGTCCCTGGTCACGGTGGGGAACATCGGTGCGCTGCACGGGAAGTACAACTACATCGCGATGGTGCCCCAGTGGGACCTGCTCGACCTCCTCGCCGACGAAGCGGGCCGGGAACCCTCCTTCCACCTGCGCATGGACACCGAGGCGACCTCCTTCCTCGTCGAGCACGGACGGGTCACGGGCGTGCGCTACCGCACCGCGGACGGCAGCACCGGCGAGCTCAGGGCCACCCTGACCGTGGCCTGCGACGGCCGTGGCTCACTGGCCAGGGCACTGCCCGAACTCGGCCTGGAACGCTTCCCGTGCCCCATGGACGCCTGGTGGTTCCGCCTGCCGCGCCGCGAGGACGACCCCAGCGGACTGGTGGGCGCGCTGGGCGACAGGTTCTTCACCGCGCTCATCGACCGCGGCGACTACTGGCAGTGCGCCGCGCTCATCCCCAAGGGAACCGACCCCGAGCGCCGCGCCGAGGGCCTGGAGCGCTTCATGAACCGGTTCACGGCCGCCGCCCCATGGCTGGCCGACCGAAGCGACGCCGTCACCTCCTGGGACGAGGTGAAGCTGCTCGACGTACGGCTCGACCGGCTGCGCCGCTGGCACCGCCCCGGGCTGCTGTGCATCGGCGACGCCGCCCACGCGATGTCACCCGTCTTCGGCATCGGCATCAACCTCGCCGTGCAGGACGCGGTGGCCGCGGCCCGGTACCTCGTGCGTCCGCTGCGCGAGGGCACCGTAGGACTGCGCGACGTGCGCCGCGTCCAACAGCGTCGCTGGCCCACCACCGTGGCGACCCAAGGCCTCCAGCGCCTCGCCCATGCCCAGGTCATCGGACCGCTGCTGGCCGGCCGGACCGCGTTCGGCGACCCCCGGCGGGCCAAGCGGATGACGGAGCTCGTCACAGAGTCGCGGTGGCTGAACCGGGTCCCGGCCTACTTCATCGCGTACGGAGCCCTGCGCGAGCGCCCGCCGAGGGAATCGCTCAGCTCAGCGCGACGGCGTCCGCCCAGCGGAAGTTGAGGATGCAGGTGGTCTCTACGCCGCCCGCCCCCGCACATCGCCGCATCGGTGCCGACGGCCTCGACATCGGCTACTGGCTGCATCTCCGGTCGACCGGACGGGACTGGCCACGATGGCCACGGCGGCTCTTGTCCGCCAGGGCTTCCAGATGGCGGGCATCGACCGCCTGGAGATCCATCACGATGCGGCCGACCCGGCGAGCGGAGCCATCGCCCTCCGCTTGGGGTTCACCGAGATCGGACGCACCAGAGCACCGGAAGGGCCCGTCGCTCCTGGAGGGGTGGGGATCGACGTCGTGTGGCGGATGACAGCAGTCCACTGGCACACCCAGAGGGGCTGACCTCTCCAACTCCGACGGCGAGACGGGCGGTGAGGAGAGAGAGCGGCTTGCGCGGGCAGTTCGCTGGATTGCGGTGCGTGACCGGGCGGGTGCGGGCAGGCTGGACCCGTCCGGACCGGGCCGGCCCGGCTCGGACAGTACGGCACGGCATGCGGAACGGAAGGGGGCTGTGCGTGGTGGACGGGGCGTTCAGGGCACTGGGGGCGGCGCACGAGGGTTCGGTGGGTGTGCTGCTCGCGGACGGTACCGAGCCGGGCCCGGTGTACTACGACGTGGGCAGTGGCGGGCACGTGCCGTCCACGACGAAGTGGCATGCCTACGACGGCCGGTTCGGCCGGCCCAGGGCGGCCGTGCTTCGGGGCGCGTGCTCGTGCGGCTGGCGGGGGATGGCCGAGTACGCACTCAACTGGACCGTGCTCGGCGACCAGCGGCCGCTGTACGAAGCGGACGTCGATCTGTCCGGGCCGATCGCGGACTACGGCGCACACCTGTCGGTGGTCAGGGACGCCGCGGTGCCCCTGCCCGGGGACCTGACCGCGCTGCTGACGGAGCTGACGGGCCGTCTGGCCGACCTCGCGGTGCGGGAGCCACTGGTGGCGCTGAAGGCGCTGGCCGACATCCAGCACGTCATCGGACAGACGGGCGCGGACGCGGCCCGCGCCGTATGGGCGGGCAGGTACCGATGGCGGAGGTGGCGGTCGCCCTCGGTACCAGCGAGGCAGCGGCCCGGAATTACGTGGTCACCTACCTCCGCCCCTGACCCGCCGACCGGCCCCGGCCGGACGGCCGTCAGGGCGACTCGCGTGGTTCGCGGTCCATGACGCGACGGGCCGCTTCGGCCTCCGCCGCAGGTGGGGACAGTTCATCGAGGGTGTCGAGCTCGTCGTCCGACTCCAGTTCCTGCTCCCAGGCGGCCGCGAGTCGCTCCTGCTCCTCGGGCGGTTTGCTCGCGACGGCCTCCCGGTGGTGAGGGTCCAGAGCCGTGAAGAAACGTCCGACCGCGTCCGTCGGCATGCCGTACTCCTTGTCGCCGTGGGGGAGGGGCGGCAGCAATTGCGACGCCGTGCCCGGCCAAGCATCGCGAACCCGGCCGGCGCCGGCAGCGCGACACGGCGCGTCGCCACTCGTATGCCTGTGTCGGCCCATCAGGAACCCGGAGCCGCGGCCGCCTTCGGACAAACCGACTGCAAGGGGCACCCGACTCCGCACCGATCTGAACCTCCGCGAGATCGGTCGGAAGCATGAGCTGGCATGGTGCATATGGTCAGATCGTCCCACTGGACCGCGTCTTGGACATGCCGCATGATCACGAGTTGAGGTGCAGGAACGGGTGCACTGCATGCGCCGAGTGGTGCAGGCAGTGTCACCCGAGACAGAGGAGCCCCCACTCGTGATTGCCGTCCCCCCGCTGTTCTCCCCCATACCGCCCGCCATTCACCCCCGTCACGCGGAGATCAACACGCTGACCGCAGCCTGGGCGGAGGCTTTCGAGATCGGCTCCGTCGACCTTCGCCAACGCCTGGTGCGGCATGAGATCGGCGTGTTCGCGGCCCGGGTCCTGCCCCACGGCCGCGAGGAAGTCGTCCGGATCCTGGCCGACTTCGTGATGTGGCTCTTCGGTGTGGATGACGGCTACTGCGAGGAGGGCATCCTGGGCCAGCGTCCCGGAGATCTTGCAGGAACGATGCACCGCCTGCTGCGCGTTGCGCAGAATCCCGAAGCGCCCATGCTGCTGGACGATCCGCTGGCGGGCGGTCTGCGTGACCTCCGGTCGCGCGTGGACGAGTACGGGACGGACGCTCAGGCGGCCCGCTGGGTCGCGTGCCTGCGCGAGTATGCCCTCTCCGTCGTGTGGGAGGCGTCCCATCGCCGTGCGGGCACGGTCCCGAGCCTGTCGGACTACACCCTGATGCGGTTGTACGACGGCGCGACGACGGTCATCTTCCCTCTGCTGCAGATGGGACACGGGTACGAGCTGCCGGCCGACGAGGCCGACGCCAAGGCCGTCCGGGCGGCCGAGGAAATGGCGTCGTTCGTGATCACCTGGGACAACGACCTCCTCTCCGACCACAAGGAGCGCTCGGGGGACGGCTATTACCTCAACGTGCTCCGGGTCCTGGAGGAGGACGGCTTCAGTCCGCAGGAGGCGATGGCCCGGGCCATCGCCCAACGCGACCGCGTTCTGACCGAATTCATGCGCCTCACCGAACACCTCCGTGCCGTGGGCAGTCCGCAGATGCGCCAGTACACGGCCGGGCTCCGGAACTTCGTACGCGGCTCGCTGGACTGGGGCATCCAATCGATCCGCTACACCACCCCGGACGACCCGGCCGAACTCCCCACGACCGTCGCCGAGACGGCGACCGACGACAGCCTCGAACCACTGGGCATCGACGCGGTCTCGTGGTGGTGGAACGTGATCCCGCCGGGCCGTCCTCTGCGCCTGTCCCCGCCCCTCGATCTCACCGGCGCGAGGCACTGACCAGAGGGCCGAAGGCCCTGAACCCGTCCGCGAACGCCCGACGGGGGAGGCAGCTGTCCGGACGTTACGTACGCGCGACCACGGTCATGGGAATGGAGTCCGCGTGTGCCACGGCGGACGCAACCTCCCGCGGCGTGTGACCCTCGACCGGTACGAGCTTCCAGCGGTCCAGGATCGTCGCGATGGCGATCGTCGCCTCCGTCCATACGAACAGGTCCCCGATGCACTTACGGGATCCCGCGCCGAACGGGACGTAGGCGCGGCGGCCCGGTCCGTCGGCCTGCCGTTCGGGGAGCCAGCGGTCGGGGTCGAACACGTCGGCGTTCTCGTACAGACCGGGATCGCGGTGCAGCGCGTACAGGCTGAAGGCCACCTCGGTACCACGGGGCAGTGTGACCCCCGCCAGCACCACCGGCTCGGTGGTTCGCCTCATCAGCAGGGTGACGCCGTGGAGCCGGATCACCTCGTCGATGACGCGGCGTATGCCCGTCAGTTGGGGGACGTGCAGCGCGGTGACGGGGCCGTCGCCGACGACCCGGCGGACCTCGGCGACGAGGCCCGCTTCCACCTCCGGGCGGCGGGCGAGCTCGTGGAAGGTCCAGGCGAGGGTGGCGGCCGTGGTCTCCGCGCCGGCGAACAGGATCGTGGAGAGCTCGTCCCGGACGGCCTCGTCCGACAGTCCGGTGCCGGTGTCGGGATCCTGAGCCGCCAGGAGCAGGGACAGCAGGTCGTCGCGGCCCGCATGTCCCGCGGCGCGGGAGGTGCTCACGACCTCGTCGATGACCGTACGGAGGCTGGCGGCCGCGTGGTCGAAGTCCCGGTTGGCACGTATGGGCAGCCGGTCGAGGAACTTCGGGGACGCGGCGCGCACCAGCAGGTTGGTCAGCAGCACGGGCAGGTGCCGGCGGACCGCGTCGACGGCCGGGAGGCCGATGTCGGTGGAGAACAGCGTCCGTGACAGGGTCTCGACGGCGTACCCGGCCATGGCCGGTTCGAGGTCGATGACGTCACCGGGCTTCCAGGAGTCGGCGAGGGCCCGGGCGCTGCTGCTCATGATCTCGGAGTATCCGGCGATGCGGTCGCGCGAGAACATGGGCTGGATCATGCGGCGGTGACGCCGGTGGAGCTCGCCGCCGGAGTTGGCCAGGCCGTTGCCGGCCAGGGGCCTGAGCCTGTCGAAGAAGCGTCCCTTCTCGAACCGGTTGGCCTGTTCGACGGTGACCTCGTGCACGAGATCGGCTGTGGTCACCACGTACATCGGCATGGTGCCGAGGTTGACCCGTACCAGGTCGCCGTGGTCGCGCAGTGCCGAGAGGAAGCCGAGCGGGTCCCGCCACAGCGCCAGGGCGTGACCGAGGAGGGGCACGGCCCCCGGTGCGCGTGGAACGGAGCTGATGGGCACTTCAGTTGCTGACGACATACCTGGTGGTCCTTTCGGCGGGGGTTGCGCAGACCAGGATCCCCCCGTCGCGTCCGGGGGAACGCGGCGGCCCTGTGAACCGGCACACAGCCCAACAGGCAAGATCACAATCGGCCAAGTGTGCTTCGCCTCTCCTGCTGTTGAGGGAACCCTGGACGCTCGCGGTGCATCAGCCGACTGTAAGCTGCGCGGTGCTGACTCTTCGTCACTCTCAGTGCGGGCTCGACCCAAGCCTTCAGAGTCCCGTCCCTGCCCGGAGGCCACGTGACCACGCCATCCCTCGACCCGACCCATCCCTCGGACGCTGCCGCCCGTGGCTGCCCGATGCGCTCCGCGGCAGCCGACGGCGTACGCCCGCTCTACGGCGCCGAGGCGGAGTCGCAGCCGTACGCCCTCTACGAGCAGCTCCGGGCGGAGCACGGCGAAGTGGCTCCGGTGCGCCTGTACGGGGACGAGCCCGCCTGGCTGGTGCTGGGACACCGGGAAAATCTCGAGGTGATGCGTTCGAGGCTCTTCTCCTCCGATTCCCGCAACTGGAATGCGATCCAGAACGGGACCCTCGCCCCGGAATCGCCCCTGCGGCCCATCACCGCCTGGCAGCCCCTCGTTGCGCTGACGGACGGCACGGAGCACTCCCGGCTGCGGGAAGCGGTGACGGACAGCCTGGGGCGGGTGAACAAGCACCGCATGCGCCGGTACATCATCCGGTACGCCGCTCAGCTGATCGACGAGTTCGCCGGGAAGGGCCGGGCCGATCTCGTCGCCGACTTCGCCCGGAAGCTGCCCGCGCTCGTGATCGCCCAGCAGCTCGGCATACCCGAGGCTGACGCCCTGTCCGTCGGATCGGCCGTTTCCGACATGATCAGCGGTGGTGACGCTGCACTCGCCGGCAACGATCTGGTGATCAAGACGGTGGACGAGCTGGTGAGGAGCCGGAAGCAGCAACCCGGCGAAGACCTGGCCAGCTGGCTCCTGGCCCATCCGCAGGGCCTGACGGAGGAAGAGGTCCGCCAGCACCTACGACTGCTGCTGGTCGGTGCGCTGGAGCCCACCGCCAACCTCATCGCGAACACCCTGCGGATGGTCCTGACCGACTCGCGGTTCCGCGGGAACCTCTCGGGCGGCCAGATGACGCTGCCGGACGCACTGGAACAGGTGTTGTGGGACCACCCCCCGCTCGCCGTGGTTCCGACCCGCTGGGCCACGGACGACACCGACATCGGCGGCACCCGGATCGCGGCGGGCGACATGGTGATGCTCGGCCTGGCGGCCGGGAACGTCGATCCGGCCATCCGTCCCGACAGCGCCAGGCCCGTGCACGGCAACCGCTCGCACCTGGCCTTCGGCGCCGGGTCCCACGAGTGCCCCGGCCAGGACCTCGGCCGGGCCATCGCGGAGACGGGCATCGACCTGCTCCTGGAGCGCGTGCCGGACCTGACCCTGTCCGTCGACGACGAGCACTTGCAGGTCGTGGGTACATGGATGTCCCGCCGTCTGACCGGTCTGCCCGTCGTGTTCAAGCCCCGCCAGCAGGAGACGCCTCCGGTGCTGGTCCAGCAGCCTGCGCCGGAGCGTGTCCAGCGCGTGGCGGCCGTCCCCGCAGGGGCCGGCACCCGGTCGTGGAGGTTCTGGCGCCGGTAGCCGCCGCGACAGCACCACCCGTGCGCGGAACCACCACGAGGGACGGTTCCGCGAACGGGGGCCTGCCGGGCACCGGACCGCTCGCGCAGGGGTGCTGGTCCTAGGACGAACGGAGTAGGGGGATATCCGGCGCGCAGCCGAGGATGGGCTTCCGTACCGTTGGTTAGCGTCGCAGACATGCGGAAAGCCGATGTGCAAAGCTACCTGCGACGCCTGGGGATCCCGGATCCGGGCCCGCCCTCGACAGCCGGACTGCGCGCGCTCCATGCAGCGCACGTGGAACGCGTACCGTTCGAGACGTTGGAGATCCATCTGCGTCGGCCGACCACCGTGGATCCGCAGGAGTCCATCGCCCGGATCCTGCGCGGGCGCGGCGGGTACTGCTTCCATCTCAACGGCGCCTTCGCCACCCTTCTGCGAGCACTCGGTTACGCCGTTTCCTGGCATCGTGGCGGCGTCCACAGCACGTCACAGGCCCCGCCGCCGGGAGCAACCGGCAACCACCTCTGCCTCGTTGTGGCGTGCGAAGGCGAGTCATGGTTCGTCGACGTCGGGCTCGGTGACGCACTGCACGAACCGCTTCCCCTGCGCGCGGCGACCTACCGGCAAGGTCCCTTCACCTACCGGCTGACACGCTCGGGCGTCGAGCCGGGCGGCTGGCGGTTCGACCACGACCCGCGCGGAACCTTCATCGGCATGGACTTCTCGTTGGCCCCCGCAGGACCGGGTGACTTCATCGAATGGCACCGGGAACTGTCGACGTCGCCGGACTCGGGCTTCGTCCGCGTCGTCTCCGCCATCCGCAGGGATCCCCACGGCGTGGATGCGCTCGAGGGCTGCGTACTGAGCCGGACGGACATCACCGGCCGCAGCCAACGGGAACTGGACAACGAAAGCGACTGGTTCGGCGCTCTCGCTGACGTTTTCGGCCTCACCCTCGACGACGTCACAGCAGTCGAGCGCAGCGTCCTGTGGACCGACGTGTACTCCAAGCACCAGGTGTGGAAGGCCCGTCGCAGCGGCCAACGGCCTTGAGAGGGCGGTATCGAGGGCCGATGGAGGCCCTTTGGCGCGGAGACCTCACCCCTTCATCGTCAGGGCGCTACTCGGCTTCGGGGGTCGCGTTCTGTGTGATCCGTTCGAGGACCTCCGTGTACAGGGACCGTTTGTCGGGACGGACATGGCCGGCGGCATGTCGGAGAGCGGGGATCGCCGGCGTGCCCATCGCTACGAGCCCCTCGGCCGCGGTCCTGCGGACGACGGGATGGGAGTGCTCCAGCATGCGGGTCACGGCGGGGACCGCGGGTGCCCAGGCAGCGTGGCAGAGAGTCCGGATCGCCGTGCGCACCAGGTCCGGCTGGGGGTCGTCCAGCAGGACCGACGTGTGGTGCAGGTAGGTCTGCCGGTCCAGCATCGCCCGCGAGGTCCGGTGGGCGTGCAGGCGGACCTTGGGCCTGGGGTGATGCAGCAACTCGCCGATCAGGTCCCGCAGGCCGGGGTCCTGGTCCGCGTCCGGTCCCCTGTGTCCTTCGGCCAGACGCGTGAGTGCTTGGCGTACCCGCACCGGATCGCCGGTTCGGGCCAGTTCCAACAACTCCTGTCGGGAGGGGAGTTGTGCCGCTCCGGTCGCCTCGGCCGGGGCGCGCGCACGGAGCGCCGCCAGCGCGGCGGCGTCCTGCCGTACGGTGTCCGGGCCGCGCAGCGGACCCTCGACGAGGAGCAGCCCGTCCGCGAGCTCGTCGCGTCCTTCGGCGCGCAGCCGCCGGCAGGTCCGCGTCAGCGCAGGGGTGCGCAGCAGGGGACGCCCGCAGAGCAGGTCGAGGAACCCCCAGGCGCCGGCGTCGAGGCGCTCGGCGAGGTGCTGCGCCAGCACGTCGGCGGGGACCCGGCGCAGCGCCCGCCCGGCTGCGGAGCTGCTGGACGGCGGGTCGTGCTCCCACCATTCCAGCAGCAACGGAACCAGCAGTTCCAGGTCCCACGGGTCGAGCCGGCCTGCCGCGAGAGCCACCCTGTCGTGCAGGATGCCCTCCGCTCGGAGTTCCGTCTCGCCGAGGGCACTCAGCGTGCGGGCCAGGTCGGCACCGACGGGTACGTCGATGTGGCCTTGCAGGAACGCCCGCAGCACGGGAAGCCTCGCCTCGGGCTCGGGCCACTCCAAGAGCGCCAGGGCCGCGGTGTGCCGGCGGTCCGGGGCGGACGCCTGGAGCATGGCCAGCAGGCGCTCCCGCAGTGCGGCAGAACGGGGCTGGTCGAGGTCGTCGCTGTGTACGGTCCGCGGTCGTGGCACCGGCGCGTGGGTGGTCTCGGCGATGGTCCAGGGCGGTGCGTCGAGGGGCTGGATCGCCGTCATCCAGTCGATGAGGGCGGCGCGGACCTCGGGGCCGGCAGAGGCGTAGACGTCGATCAGCGCGGCCAGACGGTCCCGGGAGCCGGGGACGCCGTCGTGCTGCCGTTGGAGCCGGCGCCATTCCTCCAGGGCGCCCGGTGTGCGCACCGCGGCTTCCAGCGCGGCTCGCCACGCCTCGGCCCCGGCTCCGGCCGGCGCGGTGGCTTCGGGGGACTGCGGGATGGCGAAGGCGTCCCGCAGCACAGCGGTCTCGGCCTGCCAGGGGTTGGCGCCCAGCCGGGCCGAAGCGAGTGCCTGCTCGAGGTCGGCGCGGACCAGCACCGCGCCGAGGCTGCGCAGCAGCGTCAGCGTGGACCGGCTTCCCGCGGGCACGGATGCGGGAGGCAGCGCGCGTACCGCGTCGACGACAGCCTGCTTCTCGACCGCCGGCAGGGTCGGCGCGACCGCTTCGAGCACCTCGAAGAGGTCGTGCCGGTCTTCTGCCGAGGCCGCGTCGGTCCCGTCGGTCCCGTCGGTCCCGTGGGTCCCGTCGGTTCCGTCGAGCCCGTCGAGCAGGACCCCGGTGAACCGGGCGAAGGCCGCCAGTTCCCCGGCCGTCCACGGTGCGGGGCAGAGCCGCAGCGTGAGCCGCAGTACGCGCCCCCGCGCAGCCGGTTCGGAGCCGGCCAGGCGAAGCCAGTCCGGCAGCATGGGCCGCAGCACCCGCAGCTGGGTGGGGTGCGGCAGCTCGTGCCTTTCGGCGATGCGCAGGGCGGCCGACGGATTCCAGCCCGCCGCAGTCAGCGACCTGACGTCGAGGTCCGCTGTGATGTCCACCGCCGGCCGGGGCGCGGCGGGCGCGGTGATCCCGTGCTCGGCCATGGCCGTCGCCAGGTCCTCGACGGTCCCGGAGGCGAGGCGGACCCGGCCGGTCGCCACCAGGGCGAGCAGGGTCGGTACGACCCGTGACGCCTGGTCGTCCAGGGCCAGGACCGAGCGCGCCGGCACGGTCCGGTCGAGGCCTTCCAGCAGCAGTTCGCGGGCGCGGCGGTCTTCGCTGTGTTCGGCGGCGGCGAGGACGGTCGCCAGGTATGCCTCGCCCAGGATGGCGCGCAACGCCTCGACGAGCGTGCCGCGCAGGCCCGGATTGTCGTGATGCCCGAGCCAGAAGAGCAGTGCCGGTACCGCCGTGGGCGTGCCCGCGCGGACCAGAACCCCGGCGGCGGTCTTCTTGACGTTCATGTTCGGATGCCCGAGACAGGCGGCGACCGCGGTCGAGGCCCAGCGGGCCCGCGCGTGTCCGAGGGCGAGCAGCGCCTGCCGGACGGTCTGGACGTCCTGGGCGGCGGTCAGCGCGATCAGGGTCGCCGACAGCGCCTGTGCGTCGTCCCCCGTGGCGTCGCGGGCGAGCAACGCGATCACGTGCTTGCGCACGTGCCGGTCGCGGTGCCGCAGCAGGCGGTGCGCCCGCGCACGGGTGCGCGCGTACGGGGCCCGGAGCAGGAGTTCGAGCAGGATCGCCTGCTCGCCGCTCGACAGCCCGGGCCGGTCCAGCAGATCCAGCGTCATGGTCGCGACGAGAGCGTGTCCGGCCTCTCCTGCGGTCGCCGCGTCGAGCAGGCAGGACGGCCTGATCCGTCGCCGCTCGTGGAGACGACGGCCCAGGCCGTGTACGGCATCCAGGATCTCCTGGGGTACGACGGGTTCCCCGGCCGCTTGTCCGCCTTCGAGTCGTGGGGAGGCTCCGCCCGGCTCCCGGGACGCCGCCAGCTCGGCCACGATGCGCAGGAGCAGGTCCGCGATGACCGGCAGCGTGCCGGCGCCGCCGTGGGCGGCCAGTCCGCACAGCGCCGCCACCGGCTCGTCCGGGTCCAGATGGGAACTCAGGAGGGCCAGTTCCTGCTCGTCCGGGCCACCGAGATCCGCCGCGATACGAGCCGGCAGATCGGCGGGATCGAGACGGACGAGGACGGCGCGCCGCTGTTCCGGATCGTGCGTCAGATGCCACAGCACCTCAAGGGCGCGGTTGCGCACCGCGCGCAGATGCGGCGCGATCACGCCCCCGCTCTCCTCCGGGGCGAGACCGAGCCCTTCCCTCAACGCTGCCACCGTCCGGTGCCCGCCGATGGCCTCCAGAGCCTCCAGGGCCGCCGCGGGCGCCGACGGCAGGAGAGCGATCACGGCGTCCTCGGCCTCCGCATGGCGCAACGCGCGGATAGCGTCCAGAAACGGCCCCGGCAGGGGAGCCGAGGGAAGAATCCGTGTGATCGCGTCCCCGATCGGAAGTTCCCCCGTCCCCTGTCCGGCCAGGGCGACCAGCAGCGTGAGCCGCCGCGGCCAGCTCGGATCGTCGGCGGGCGCGTCCACCAGTACCCGGAACACCACCTGGCGGCAGGTGAACAGGATCGTCGCGACCTCGTGGGGCGCGATCGAGTGATCGGCCAGAGCCAGGCCGAGGATGGACGGGACGTGCGCACCGTCCGGGAAGTGCCCGCGCCGGTGGAGCCCGCGCAGGCAGGTCACCGCCGGCCCGCCGAACAGCAACGGGTCCCGTGCGGCGACGGCCGCCAACGCGCCGATGTCATCGCGGTCCGCCAGGTCGCCGAGCAGTTCCATCGCGCGCCGGCGAAGCCCCGGCGGCAGTTCCGGATCGTCGACGACCTGCCACAGCAGCCCACCGTGCCCGTGATGGGCCGCGGCCGCGAGCGCGGCATCGGCCGCCTCGGGCCGTGTGACGACCGAATCGGCAACGAGAAAGGGGGACAGGAGTCCCAGCGGCAGTGAATCCAACGCCGCCCACGGCTCGGTGAGTTCACCCAGCACGGCGGCGATTACGGATGCGCTGCCCACACCGAGCAGGCTGATCAGATGTTCGCGAACCAGCGCGGGAGCCAGCAGACCGGCGTGCAACCCCTGCCGGGCCAGCCGCAGCGCCGCTGCTTGCAACACCGGGTCACCGCTGTTCACCAGCTCGTTCACGAGTTGCGCGGGCTGGTGCGCGCAGGCGAGGGTCGTTTCCCGCACGGCCTGGTACAGCAGTTCGCCCGGAGGCTCCTTGCGGATCACCGTCGGCTCGTTCAGAAGCTCAGCGCGCAGCCAGGCGATCCGTACCCGTGCCGGCAGCTCAGCCGTACGCCACGACGGCCAGGTCAGCCCCCGGAGATACGGCCCCAGTCGTTCATGGAGCCGCGCCAGGACGAGTACCGCCTCCGGCGGCCCCTCCACCGATACCGGCAGCAGCCCCGCCAGCTCGGCCATCTCCAGCGCGTCGCCCGTCCTGCCCGAGGTGACGCGCTCGGTCATCAGGACCAACCCCAGGTACCGCAGGCGGGGATCCTCGTGCCGGATGAGACGTCCGAAGACGGCCGGCGGGCAGAGCTGCGCGTCGAGACGGCTGGACAACCAGCCGACGTCAGCTCGACGCACCGCGTCCTGGAAGGGTTTGTCGGCCGGCGTCATCATCGTCGGATGCTAACCGGGACGTTTCCGGCCCCACCAGCGGGATCCCGTCGTCGAGGAGTGCGAGGCCGGCACCAACGGCCCCGATCCGTACGCACCAGGCCGTTTCTTTCGGCCTGGTCAGCCGGATGATGTGAAAGAACGGACTGGGGCTGGTTCGACGCCGAGGCGAGGGCCGCGCCGCCGGGAGCAGACCCCGGCTGCCGGGCGTTGGACCGTCGAAGGGAGTGTGTCGCGTGCAGACGCCGCACACCAGAGTGATGAGGAGGACCCGATGAGCACGGCCGACGAGGGACGGCAGTGGCCGGACGAGGTCAGTGTCGACAACGCGAGGACGACGCTGCTGCAGCTCCTCGCGCGGGCGGGGGTCCCTTCCGGTGACGCGCTGGAACTGATCGGGCTCGTGGAGGCGGGTGCGCTGGCCCTCGCGCACGAGGAGCTGAGCGGCGGCGACCGCAGCGCGCCGGGGGACAAGGGCGAGGTGTACGAGTCGGGCTGGCTCGACGGCGCCGCGGACCTCCTGGACGAACTCGGCGGGGTGGCCGAGCGGACCCTGCAGGAGGTCGTGGGAGCGGACGGGCAGGCGGGCGCGGCCGTGGAGCGTCCGCGGGCCGGGCGGATGGAGGTGGAGCGGGCGCGGGTGGCGGTGACGCCCCTGTACCTGTCGTTCACCGCGGTCTCGGAGCTGGATCCGGAGGTGACCGAGGAGGTGCTGTCCGCCGTCCTCGGTACGATGAGTCCCCGGCAGCGCGCCAGGTACGCCGGGCGGCTGACGGAGTTCACCGCGGCCCACCGGGCCCGGCTGGAGCGGCTGTTCGCGGCGTTCGGACCGGGCAGCGGGATCACGGTGCACGGCCGCTATTCGCTCGTCCACTCCGCCACGAGCATCGCCGTGCTGGAGCGGCTCGTCACCGCGCCCCAGAGGCTGCGGGAGGAGTGGGACGCCGCGGAGCTGCCGCCCGCGTGGCTGGACGGGCTGACGGCGGCCTGGAACGCCCCGGCCTGACCGCCGCCGCCGGATTCCCCCAGGCCCCCTGCCTTGCCTGCGAGAGCCGTCGCGGCGTGGGCGGCGACGGCTCTCGGGGAAGGGGTGCGGAAGGGTCGGGGAAGGTACGGATCAGGGGCGCGTCAGGGGCAGCTGATGCGGATGTCGCCCGGGTCGGTGGTGCAGGTGTCGGTGCCGAGACCGCCGTTGGCGGTGTCGTTGCCCGCGACGCCGTCGGTGGTGGTGAGGCGGTCGTTGCCGTAGGAGCCGGTCAGGGTGTCGTTGCCCGGGCCGCCGTTCAGGGTGTCGTCGCCGAAGGCGCCGTCGAGGTTGTCGTTGCCGTAGCCGCCGTGGACGGTGTCGTTGCCGTAGCTCGCGCGCACGGTGTCGTTGCCGCCGAGGGCGCAGATCACGTCGTTGGAGAAGCCGCCGTTCAGAGTGTCGGTGCCGCTGGTGCCGATGATCGTGCAGCCGCGGGCGTTGTTCACCGAAGTGGTCGCGGTGGACGTGTTGTTGGTGTTCGTGGGGTCCTGCTGGTCGGCGCTGACGGTGGCGCTGTTCGTGAGCGTGCCGGTGGCCCGGGGCTCGGCCGTCACCGTGACCGTCGCGCTCGTACCCGGGGCCAGGGAACCGAGGGCGCAGTTGGCCCCCGTCGCGGTGGTCGTACAGGTGCCTTGCGAGGCAGCGGCCGAGGTGAGGGTGACACCGGCCCCGGAGAGCGTGTCCGACAGCGTGACGCCCGTCGCGGTGGCGGTGGACGCCGCGGAGTTGGAGACCGTCAGTGTGTAGGAGGCGCGGTCGCCGATGCTCGCGGTGGCCGTCCCGGCCTGCGTCACCGACAGGTCCGCGTTCGGCACCGCCGTCCCGTCGCCGCCCTCGTAGCGGGCGAGGGCGAAGGCGAAGCCCGCCCCGTAGCCCGCCGCGACGATCTTGCCGTCCGGCTGTACGAGCACCCCGCGGGCCTCGTCGAAGTCCCCGAAGCCGGTGACCACGAAGCCGTCGCCGCCGAAGCCGGTGTCCACGGTGCCGTTGGTGTTGAAGCGGGCCAGGCCGAAGTCGTTGGCCTCGGCGCTGTTCGGGTCGTCCCCGCGGCCGGCGAGGACGATCTTGCCGTTCTGCTGGAGCGCCATGCCGTACGCGATTCCGCCGTCGCCGGGGAAGTTGACCGAGGTGCGCCCGCCGGTGCCGAAGCCGGTGTCGGGCCCGCCGTCGGCGTTGTAGCGGAGGAGGGCGAGACCGAAGCCGCCGGAACCCGCGGCGACGATCTTGCCGTCGGTCTGCACCGCCACGGCGTGGCCGAACTCCGTGCCGCCGAAGTCCGCGGTCACCATGCCGTCACCGCTGAAGGTGGTGTCGAGGCTGCCGTCGGGCAGGTAGCGGGCCACCCCGATGTCGAAGGCGGTGTTGCCCACGTAGCCGACCGAGACGATCTTGCCGTCCGGCTGGAGTGCCATGCCGCGGGCGATGCCGCCGGCGTCCTGGGGCGAGGTGGGTGTGAAGCCCGCGACCACCGCGCCGTCGCCGCCGAGGCTCGGGTCCAGGTTGCCCTCGGTGTCGAGGCGGACCAGGGCGAAGCCGCCACCGCCGCCCTTGCCCGCGGCGATGATCTTGCCGTCGGACTGTACCGCCACGTCCGCGCCGTCCGCGGAACCACCGAACTCGTCGACCCGTACCAGGCCGCCGTCACCGAAGCCGGTGTCCAGACTGCCGTCGGTGTTGTAGCGGGCCACGGAGAAGAAGCAGCAGCCGCCGCCCTCCTCCGCGATCACCTCCGTGGTGCCCGCCACGACGATCTTCCCGTCCGAGGGCTGGATCGCCACCGCGTTGCCCGTGTGGCTGCCACCGCCGAAGTCGCTGGTCACCATGCCGTCGCCGCTGAAGGTGGGGTCGAGGCCGCCGTCGGTGTCGTAGCGGGCGAGCGCGAAGCCGCCCTCGCTCAGGCCCGCCACGACCAGTCGGCCGTCGGCCTGCCGCGCGATGTCGTGACCTTCCGCGTAGCCGGGGAAGGCGGTGGTCACCCGCCCGTCGGGCCCGAAGGAAGGATCCAGATCGCCGGGGGCGGCCAGCGCGGTCCCGGGCAGCGCGAGTACGAGGCCCAGGGCGAGCGCGGCCAGCACCCCGGCCCTCCCGCCCGCTGCGCGGCCCCGGTCCGCCGGTCTGAGGTGTGCGTGGGTCATGGGCGTACGGACCTCCGTCTTCGCGGCGTGCAGGGAGCAGCGCACAGCTTCGTACCGGAGAGCGCCCGCGCGCCCGCGGGCCGTGCCGTACTGCGCCCACTGGACCCCGGGAACCACCCCGGCGGGGGAGCGCGCGGGGGGTGATCGGTCCCCGCGGGACGGACACCGGCCGCCCGGCCGCCTGACGGCCCGACCGGCCGCCTCAGCCTTCGACGCCGGTCGAGGTGTGGGCGGCGCCGACCGGCTTGGACTCGGGAGACCCCCGCTGGCGCAGGTAGACGGAGAGGATCGCCATCGCCGCCACGGCCAGGAACTCCGACTGCCAGTTCTGCAGGGTCCTGCTCCAGAAGTCCGGGGAGGCCACGTAGCCGCTCCACCCGACGGGGTCCTGGAACTTCCGCAACTGCTGCTCGTTGTAGGCGGCCGCACCGGCGATCGACTGGGCCAGCCAGGACAGGACGAACAGTACGGCCATGACCAGCCCCAGCGAGCGGGAGTAGAGCCGCTGCCGCCAGTCCTTCGTGCCGGCCCACGTCGGGGAGTCCTCCCCCGCGTGATCGCCCATGCGCTGCTCGCGGTCGGACTCGGTGCCGACCTTGTGGAGTTGCTTGGACTCCGGCGAACCGCGCTGGACCAGCCACACCGTGCCGAAGACGAACAGGAAGAACTGCAGGAACTCCGACTGCCAGTTCTCGGTGACGTCCACGGCGAAGTCCGATGACATCGCGTACTCGCCGAAGCCGAGCTGCTGGAGACCCTCCGAGGCGAGCTCCTCGTTGAACGCGGCGTGCCCGGCCAGAGCCTGACCGAGAAGGGCCAACAGGAACGCCGTCCCGAAGACGAGGGTCAGGCTGTTGTCCCTCCAGAAGTTCGCGCGCCGCCGGTCCTGGCGCTCCCGGTTCACCGGTACATCGCCCCGATCGCAAGGAAGTACGCCAGCCCGCCCAGGATCACGACCAGGCAGACGACGAAGAGAACGCGCACCTTCAGCCGCCCTTCACGACACAGCGGTGGGGCCCGTCCGACCGCGGTGTGCAGCCGGCCGCGACGACGAGCCAACCTCCGGCGAACTGCGACAGGAACAAGGTCTGCCCCTCGGCGCGGACCAGGGCCTGCCGCCCGTACACCTCGACCGTGCGGACCTTCCCCGGCGGCGTCAGCTCCTGGGCCTCCAGGGCGGGCCGGCAGGCCCGCTTCTCGTCCGCTTCGACCTGGGCGCGGGTGTCGGGGGCCAGCAGCGCGCAGGCTGCCGCGTAGTCCCGTAGAGCGAGAGCCCGGCCGAATGCCCGGCCGGCGTCCCGCGCGCCGTCCACGCGGGCGGCGCCGGCCCCGCATCCCGACAGCAGCAGCCCGAGCAGGGCGGCCCCACCTGCCGCCGTGGCGGCCCTCGCATCCACGTACTTCCTCCAACCGGCGCTGACGGGCGCGAACAGACCTCTGGGCATTCTTTGACCGCCCGGAGGGCACTCAGGCACGGACACCGGTGATGCCGCCCGTCTGGAGCACGTGCCGTGCCCCCCCCCCGCACCGTCGTCCCGGCATGATGCGAGGTGATCCGGGTACGCGCCCCATGACCCTGACGTCCGCCTCGCAGCGCGGTCCCGTGCCGTCGGCCCTGGCCCCGGCCCCGTGCTCCCGGCCCCGTGCTCCCGGCCCCGGGAGGCGGCCTCGCCGTGAACCGTCAGCCCAGGCAGGAGGCATCCCCCATGGCCGTCCGTCATCAGCTGGTCAGACGCCCCCCGCACGCGGTCTGGACCGTACTCGCGGATCCGACCCGGTACGGGAGTGGGTGGTGGGGCCCTCCAGCTCCACGCCCCTCGACGGGGACTGGCCCGGGCTCGGCTCCCGGCTGCGCTACACCGTGAAGCTGGGCCCCTGGTCGGTCGAGGGGGTGACGACCGTGCGCCACCGGGAGCCCGGCAGGGAGCTGGAGCTGGAGGCGTCGTTCAAGGCCCTCGGCACCGCGAGGATCTTCCTCCAGCTCCGGCCGTGGGGCGAGGAGACCCTCGTCGTCTGCGACGAGCACCCCCTGCGCGGCCCCGCCGGAACCTTCCACAACCCCGTGAGCGAAGCGGCCCTCCAGCTCCGGCACCGGGGCATGCCGGCCCGTCTGGCCGGCCTCGTGGAGGAAGAGCATCGGGAGGTCCGCCATGCCTGACGCGGTGGTGATCGGCGCGGGCCCGAACGGACTGGTGGCCGCGAACCTGCTGGTGGACGCGGGGTGGAGCGTGGAGGTCCTGGAGGCGCAGACGGAGCCCGGAGGGGCGGTGCGCAGCGACCGCGGCGTCCACCCCGACTACGTGTCCGACCTGTTCAGCGCCTTCTACCCGCTGGCCGCTGCCTCCCCGGTCCTCGCCCGCCTCGACCTCGCCGCGGAAGGGCTGCGGTGGAGCCACGCCCCGCGCGTGCTGGCCCACCCTCTGGGTGACGGCCGCTGCGCGGTGCTGGAGCGCCGCGCGGAGGACACCGCGGCCGGGCTGGCCGAGTTGGCGGAGGCCGACGGGGACGCCTGGCGGGAGATGTACGCCACGTGGAGCCGCGTCGGCCCCGATCTGGTCCGGTCCCTGTTCACGCCCTTCCCGCCGGTCCGGGCCGGACTCCGCCTGGCGGCGAAGCTGCGGGGCGCCGGAGGGCTGCGGCTGGCCCGCAGCCTGGTCCTGCCGGTGCGCCGCCTGGGCGAGGAGGAGTTCCGCGGCGAGGGCGGACGGCTCCTGCTGGCCGGCAACGCCCTCCATGCCGACCTGGCCCCCGAGACGACCGGCGGCGGGGGCTTCGGCTGGCTGATGTCGATGCTCGGACAGAGTCACGGTTTTCCGGCTCCCGTCGGCGGCTCCGGCGCCCTGACCGCGGCGCTCGTGAGCCGCCTCCGGCGCCGCGGGGGCGGCCTGCGCTGCGGGGAGCGGGTCGTGTCCGTAGTCGTACGGGGCGGCAGGGCGGTGGGGGTCAGAACGGCCGGCGGGGAGACGGTCAGCGCCCGGCGGGCCGTGCTCGCCGACACGTCGGCGCCGATCCTGTACCGGGACCTCGTAGGCGAGGAACACCTTCCGGCCCGCCTCCTGCGGGACCTGGCGCGCTTCCAGTGGGACTTCTCGACCTTCAAGGTCGACCGGGCGCTGACGAGCCCCGTGCCCTGGACGGCGCCGCAAGCCGCCGGGGCGGGGACGGTCCACGTGGCCGACGGAATGGACGTCCTGACCCGGTTCGCCGCGCAGATCGCCAGGGGACAGGTCCCCGACGAACCGTTCGCCCTCTTCGGCCAGATGACCACCGCGGATCCCGGCCGCTCACCCGCGGGCACGGAATCGGCGTGGGCCTACACCCACCTCCCGCAGCAGATCACCTCCGACGCCGGCCCCGACGCCATCACCGGCCGCTGGGACACCCGGGAACAGGAGGCCATGGCCGACCGCGTCGAAGCGCAAGTGGAACGGTTCGCGCCCGGCTTCCGTTCACGCATCCTCGCCCGCCGCATCCTGGCCCCCACCACCCTCCAGGCCATGGACGAGAACCTCCACAACGGCGCCATCAACAACGGCACCGCCGCCCTGCACCAACAGGCCGTCTTCCGCCCCACCCCCGGCACCGGCCGGCCCGAGACCCCCGTGAAGGGCCTCTACCTCGCCTCCGCGGCCGCCCACCCCGGCGGAGGCGTCCACGGCGCACCCGGCGCGAACGCCGCCCGAGCCGCCCTGCGGCCCCACGGACTCCACACCGTCCTCCACCGCGCCCAACGCCTCTGAACCGCCGGCCGGGAGACGCGTGTGCGCTGCCCCGTTCGGTTCCGTACTCGCATGTCGGAAAACACCAACACGGAAACCCTGGGTTGGGTCATCGACCACACATGCGTCCCGGATGGAATCAACCACGCCGTGATCAGGAGAGAATCCCGGCCACCGGGCAACGGCGGGGCACCAGGGCACCCCCCGGCCCGGAGTGACATGGGCAGTAACCGGAACCGAAAGAGAACCAGGGGTATTCACCCGTGCGACGAAGGATGTTCGGTACGGCCGCCACCGCGGCCGTGCTCGGTCTGCTGACACCGCTGTCCGGATGCGGAGCTTTCGAAGACGGCGCGAGCGGCAGCGGTACGCTGCGCCTGGTGGCCGCCGAATACGGTGACAACCCGGCCAATAGTTCCAAGGTCTTCTGGGAAAAGGTGACCCGCGATTTCACCGCCGCCCACCCAGGAGTCGAGGTCGAGGTCCAGCTGCTCCCGTGGGCCGACATCGACCGCGAGGTGACCCGTATGGTCAAGGCCGGCAAGGCCCCGGACATGGCCCTCATGGGCTCCTACTCGGACTTCGCGGCCCAGGGCAAGCTCTATCCCGCGGAAGATCTCCTCCCCGTCACCGCGGAGGCGAACTTCCTCCAGCCGCTCGCCGAGGCAGGTACGGTCGGCACCACCCTGTACGGCCTGCCCTTCGTGGCGAGCAGCCGGCGACTCTTCTACAACGAGACCCTGATGAACCAGGCCGGCGTCAAAGCGCCGAAGACCTGGACGGAGTTGAGGAACGCCGCCAAGGCGCTCAAGGACAAGGGCGTGAAGTACCCCTACGCGCTGCCCCTGGGCCCGGAGGAGGCGCACGCCGAGGCGATGATCTGGGAGCTCAGCAACGGCGGTGGCTACGCGGACAGCGCCGGCAACTACAACCTGGCCTCCGACCAGAACATCCAGACGTTCCAGTGGCTCAAGGACAACCTGGTCACCCCCGGCCTGACCGGTCCGGTCCCGCCCGCGGAGCTCAACCGCGCCGACGCCTTCGCCGCCTTCACGCGCGGCGAGGTCGGCATGCTCAACGGCTACCCGTCGCTCGTCCACGAGGCGCGGGCCAAGGGCATCCGCGTCGGCACCGTGTCCATGCCCGTGTCGGACGACCTCGGCCCGGGGGAGAACCCGCCCACCGTGGGCGTGGCCGACTGGATGATGGCGTTCAGGCAGAACGGCAACGCCGAACAGATCGGCATGTTCCTGGACTTCGTCTACCAGGACAAGAACCTGTCGGACTTCGCGAACCGCTACCACCTGCTGCCCTCGACGGTCAGTGCCGCCCGTTCCCCGGCGGGCGGCGGCCTCGACGCGGTCGACGCGGACTTCCTGACCGCCCTGCGCACCGCCAGGCTCTACCCGGTGAACGAACCGTCCTGGATGGCGGTCAGCGACACCATCAAGCGCAACATCGGCCGCGCGGTGGAACCGACAGGCGACCCGAAGACCGTCCTGGACGACATCGCCGCCAAGGCCGCCGACGCCGGCGAGAAGGACTGAAGCCGACGCGGCGGGGGTGCGGCCCCCGTCGCAGCCATGGTGGCCAGGGCCGCACCCCTAGTGCGGAACCTACCCGCATTTTGCGGCGCCATGTGCGTTTCACGTGCGTTTGCCCAGCTCAACCTGTTCGCCGACTGCTCATGCGCGGCGGCGGGCGGGTGCGAGTAGTGTCGAAAGTGGCGGGCTGTGCGGCGCCCGGGCGTCACGTGTGCCGGCCGCCGCTGCCCTCGTTCTCCCGGCTGGCGCGCCTCATGTGCGCGGGCCGCCTCTCGGCGGGTTCACGGCTCATCCAGTCGTGCGGGGAGGTGTCGGCGGACTGCGGGACGGGTCCTTCGGCGAGGAGGGCGAGCAGCCCGGCGATGTCGTGCCCCGCCTCGGCGGGGTGGCGGAACTTCGCGCCGAGGGCGATCTCGTAGTGGTTGCGGCGACCGTCTCGGACACGCCTCAGGTACCCGGCGTCCTCCAGATCGGTCACGATCGACTGGACCGTGCGCTCGGTGAGGGTGCAGATGTCTGCGACCTCGCGCAGGCGCACGCCGGGATCCCTGGAGATCGCCAGGAGAACCCGTGCATGGCTGGTCAGGAAGGTCCAAGGTGATCGGTTACCGGCGATATCTCCCATGTATCCACTATGCCCAGATTTGGGATTGTTCCACAAAGTACGTTGTATTTTTCATGTAATTCTTGACGTACGTCCGCACGGTGCCGACCATGCTGCTAGAGGGAGACAGGACCGCAGGGAGGGTGAGATGACCCAGACCTTGGACCCAGGCCGCAGCGGCGCTCCCGCCTCGCCCGACGCGGCCCGCCTGCAGGTGAGCGTCACCCCCGGGACGCAGGGGAGCGCCCATGTCGTCGTCTGCGGAGAGATCGACTTCCACAACGCCTCCAGCCTCCGCGGAGCGCTCCTGGTCGCCCTCACCACCTATCGCGGCACCATCACCGTCGACCTGCAATCCGTCACGTTCTGTGACTGTGCGGGCCTCAACGCCCTCCTCCACGCACACGACGATGCCCAGCACGCCCGCCGCCACCTACGGATCACCGGCGCCAGCCGCCAGGTGAGACGGCTGCTCCGCCTCACCGGCACGGATGCGTTCCTGAGCGGCGACGCCGTCCAGGACGCCCCCGGCGACACCGCGTAGGGCCGCGCCCTACGGGCCGGGTCGCGCCTCCGGGCGCGGGGAGCCACCGCCCCCGGCCTCGCCGTCCGACGGCGCGACCCCGGGCGTCGCCTCCGACGGCCGCGACATCCCGACCGGCACCGGCTCACTGACCTCGCGCACCGGCAAGGCGGGGGCCGCTGAGTGCAGCGCTCAGGCGGCGGGCTTCCGCGACCAGCCGGGAGGACCCGGGACGGGCCGCGACCGTCGCCACCCCGGCCGGGAGCGGTCCCACCGCCCCGCAGCGCTCGGCGCACTCGGCGGCGACGGCCAGTACTTCGCCCGCACCCCGCACCGAGGGCAGGAGGACCGGCAGCACCTCGGCGAGGACGGCCCACAAGGTGGCGTACGCGCCCGCCGCCGCGGCCGAACGGGCCGCGTCCGCCAGCCGGTTGGGCTTGACCGTGCCCAGGGCCGCCATCGCGGCCAGCTCGCGGCCCAGCAGCGGGGCATCGAGCTCGCCCCGGGCCGCCAGCACCAGCAGGGCCTCCACCGCCGGGCGCCGGCTCCGCGGGTCCCGCCCACCCAGCCCTGCCGCCACGGCCGCGTGCAGCGCGGGTCCCGCGGGCCCGCCCAGCCGGGCGAGCTGCGGCAGCATCCAGGCGCCGCCGTGGTCGCCGGCCGTCGCGGCCAGCGTCACCTCCGGCAGCAGCCAAGCGGCCTGGGTGTCCCGGTCCTCGGGCAGCACCGCGGCCCGTACGGCATGCCCGCCGTGCCAGTGGTAGCACTGGGTGAATCCATCGTGCGGGCGGCCCAGCCAGTGGAAGGCATCCGGGAACTCCCCTCGCAGGACCGGTCGTTCACCGCTGAGGAAGGTGACCTGCGGTACGGCGGCGCCGGTCCGCGACCAGGCCCGGTGCGCCTGCGGATCGGGCTCGACGACCCGGCGCAGCGCCGTGCCCGGCTCACCGTCCGGGCGTAGGCCGTGTCCCAGCCAGGCAGCGAGCCGGTCGCCCTCGGCGGTGCCGAGCCGGGCGGCCGCCTCAGCGGCCCGATCGTCACGGCGTACGCGCAGCAACGCCTGGCCGAAATCGGCCGGCTGGGGCCGGACGCCCAACCGCCCGTACTCCGCGAGCCGTTCGACCAAATCGGCCGCCTCCAGCGCGCCCGTGTCCCAGGTCGGCGTGGCCAGCGGGAAGGGCAGGGGGTGGCCGGACAGCAGCGCGTAGCCGATCTCGCGCACCCGCGCGGTGACCACCAGCTCCAGCCCACCCTGCGCGCACTCCTCGTGCCCGCGGTGCCGGCGCACGTACGCGGGCTTGAGGCTGTACCCCGGCACCCGCCCCAGCAGCGTGGCCACCACGACGTCCACCCCGCCGAGCCGCTGCGCCTCGGTCTCCTCCTCGGTGTAGCGGTGCCCCAGCGCCGTGGACAGGGCCGTGACGAGTGCGCGGCGGTCGCGGTGCGCCTGCCGCACGAGCCCGTCGAGGGCGCGCTCGAACTCGGCCACGGTGTGCGTGCCGGAGTCGAGATGAGCCGCCGTCAGCTCGACCGTCTCGGCGATCCCGGCGGGCGCGGCGGCGAGCCGCCGTACGGGAGGCACGGGCGTTAGGGTGTCCTGAGCGGCGGCGGTCCAGATCATGCCGCAAGGCTAGAGCGCGCCACTGACAGCCCGAGCCGCCCGCCCCGTACCCCCTCGCCCGCGGTCCGAGGCACGTCGTCTCATCGAAGGAGAGCCTGGAGCTCTTTGATCATCTCGGTGACCGCCGCCTCCGCGGCCGGAGAGACGGCGAACATGTTGAGGAAGCCGTGGACCAGCCCGTCGTAGTCGCGGACGAAGACTTCGACTCCGGCGTCCTTCAGCGCGTCGGCGTAGGCCAGGCCCTTGTCGCGGAGCGGGTCGTACGCCGCGGTCCCGATGAGGGCGGGGGCGACGCCCGCGTGGCCGGCCGCGCGCAGCGGGCAGGCCCGGAAGTCCTCGCCGGCCGTCCGGTCGCCGCCGAGGAGCATCTCCGTGAGGTCGCGAAGGTCTTCGCGGGTGAGCAGGTAGCCTTCCGCGTTCTCGGCGTGGGAGGGGTAGCCGGCGCCGGTGCGGTCCGTCGCCGGGTAGGCGAGCAGCTGGGCGGCGAGCGGTTGCCCGGCGTCGCGGAAGGCGAGGGCGACGGAGGCGGCCAGGGCCGCGCCGGCGCTGTCGCCCGCGACGGCCAGCCGGTCGCGCCGGCCCCCGTACGCATCGATGCGGTCGGCCACCCGGCGGGCAGCGGCAAGGCAGTCGTCGAACGCCGCCGGGAACGGGTTCTCCGGGAGCCGCCGGTAGTGCACGGCGACCACGACGGCACGGAGACCGCCGCAGAGACGGCGGGCGACATGGTCGTGGGTGTCGAGGTCCCCGACGACCCAGCCGCCGCCGTGGAAGAAGACGACGGTCGGGGCGGGCCCCTCACCGGCAGGCCGGTAGACCCGCACCGGAACGGGACCGGCGGGCCCCGGGACCGTGCCGTCCTCCACGCCTCCGACTTCGAGCGGCGTCTTCGGCGCCACCAGGGCATTCGAGTGGCGTTCCCCCTCTCGGAGTACGGCGGGGTCGGCGTCGGCAATGCGCGTCCTCGGGGCCGCGTTGACGCCTTCGAGGAGCGCGGCGATGGACGGGTCCAGGGGCATGACGGAAGGCCTTCCGGGTGACTTCGGCACGTGCGGTGTCAAGGACACACCCGCCGACCGGGCTGTAGGAGGAGGCGCGCCCTCAGATGACGCCGTCGCGGCTCAGGAGCGGTGGATCCGGTCGATGCCGTACCACCTCGACACGCAGGCGGCGACCCAGTCCCGCTCGTAGTCCCCCGTGAAGAAGGGCTCGGCGAGCCCGCCGATGTACAGCGGCCGGTAGCCCACGTCCGTGGCCCCCCGCGCGGCCTCGGCCCGGATGCGGGAGTTCTGGGCGTCCCATGCCACGGAACGGGCGACCGTGGTGGTCGTGAGCTGCTGGACGCCGGGGACGAGGGCGGCCACCGAAGCCAGCGCCAGGCAGCCCGCCGCCACGGCGCCGGTCACGAGGACCGCGTCGGCGGTGCGGCGGCGCGAGAGCCACCGGCCACCCCACGCTCCCAGCAGCGCGCCGTAGCCGCAGAGCGCCAGTTCCATCGGTACGAGGTAGCTCGTCCAGGTCCGGGCGTACGTCCACCCGCTCGGGCCGTACCCGCTGCGCAGGCCCACCACCACCGCGAACGACCCCAGCACCACAACGGGCACCGGGAGCAGCAGCATGGCGACCAGCACCTTGCGGGGGACGGCCCGCCGCGGCTCCAGCTTCCCGGGCCCGGGCCCGGGCCCGCGGACCCCGATCGCCAGGCCCAGGAGGACGCCCACGGCGGCGGCTCCGAGGTAGGCCCACTGGCCGGTGACGGAGTCCCACATGTGCAGCCAGTCCGCGAAGGTGCCCCGGAGTTCGCCCGGGGACAGCATGGACTCCTCGTCCGGCTGCTGGGCCCGGCGCCACCGGGCGCCGGGGGAGGTGTAGAGCGCGACCAGACCGCAGACGAGGCCGGTGCACCAGAGCAGGCACCAGGTGAACGGACGCCAGTTCCGCGCCAGCCCGAGGCGGGGCAGGCACAGCAGCCCCACCCCGGCGGCGAGCAGTCCGCTGACGAGCGCGAACGGTTCGCTCAGCGTGCCCAGCGCGAAGCCGATGAGGAATGCCGAGGCGAAGCCCGCCCTGCGGACTCCGGCACGCGGATGGCGTACGGTCCGCACGGCCAGCAGGAGCGCCCAGACGCCGATGACGCTCGGAAGGGTGTGGGAGATCGTCGCCGGGGCCCACAGGAGCACCTGATAGCTGCGGGTGCCCCCGAAGTAGAGCAGCGCCTGGACGACCAGGGCGCAGGCGGTCAGGACCAGCAACCGGGGTCTGCCGCCGAGGAACCGGACGAACTCCCGCCCCAGCAGGACCAGTCCTGCGGTGAAGGAGACGGCGATGACCGTCGGCAGGATCTTGGTCCCGGCCAGCCCGTCGCCGTAGACGACACCGCTCAGGAAGGCGTTGGCGATCCTGCCGTTCTGGGTCAGGTAGAAGTCGGACGTGATGCCGAGGACGCCCAGATCGCGGGCCTTCCACGCGGCGCACCAGTCGTCGGACGTGGGCCGTACGTAGAGACCGAGGAAGCAGCCGACGGAGATCAGGGCTCCGGCCGCCGCGACGAGCGTCGCCCCGGCCGCCGGGAGGAGCCCGCGCAGGAGGGGACGGCGGCCGGTTGCGCGGCCCACCGCGGAGGAAGGGGTCCGGACGTCCTCGCCCTCGATCGCAGCCGTGCTCATCCACCACCCCTTCGCAGCGGGGCCCGGCCGGCGGGGCGGCCGATGCGCCGCCGACCGCGGTGACCGCACGGGCCCGCGAGCCCCATGATGTGCACGGCGCACCGCGACCGGCATCCGGGGTGCGCCAGGACGGTTACGCAGCACCGGGGTCGTGTCGTCGCACTCACCCGGGCGGCGGGCGTTCCGTGGCAGCCCTCGCACGGCTCTCCCAGGATGGGGAATGCCGTCCACGCGTACGCGGGTCCGGCGGAGGGAGTGACGATGCCCGGTGTCCTGCTCGGCCGTTGGGCGGTCGTCACGGCTGCCCTGGCGAGCGTCGCCGTCCCCCTGTGCGCCGCCGGCCACCATGCCGGGCGGCACACCGGCACCGCGCGGCCGGCGCTCGTCCGGCCCGTGGGCCACCAGAGCCGCGGTGAGGCGGAGGGCAGCTACGCGCCCCTGTCGATGCTCGCCGCCCCCACCGTCGGCCTCCTGTCCAACACGACCGCCGCCGAAGGCGTGCCGGCGGCCGTCGCCAAGGGCGCGCGGTACGTCGAGGGGAGCAACGTCCTGCGGCTGGCCTCCGGTCGGTGGATGTACCTGCCCGCCGCCGCGAAGGCGTCGGCCGTGGTCGCCCCCGGCCATCCGCCGGCCCGGCGGCAGATCGCGCAGAGCCGCGCCTGGCTGGCCTCCGGCCGGGTCCCGGGCAGGTCGCCCGCGCAGCGCGCGGCGGCCGAGCGGGCCCTGCTGTCCATGCGCGCCCTGCTCCAGCCGAACGGCGCCATGGCAGCGGGGTGGAGTCCCGGCTGGAAGTACTCCTGGCCGCGCGACTCCAGCTTCGCCTCCGCCGCGTTCGCGCACACCGGCCATGACGCCGAGGCCTACCGCATCCTGCGCCACAGCGCCGCGACCCAGCGCAAGGACGGCACCTGGGAGGCGCGGACGAAGCTCGACGGAACCGGCCCGCCCGACGGCAGGCGGTGGCAGCTCGACGCCGACGGCTGGGTCCCCTGGGCCACCTGGCAGTGGTACCGAACGGCCCCGCGGGCCACCCGCCACGCCCGGCTGATCACCCTCTACCCGATGATCCGCAAGGCGGCCGACCACGCCGCGGGCTCCCTGCGGAAGGACGGCCTGCCACCGGCCTCGCCCGACTACTGGGAGCTGATGACGACCACCGCGAACATCGGTACGGCCGCGCCGCTGCTCGCCGGACTCAACGCCTCCGCGGACCTCGCCCGGGAGGTGGACAGACCGGACGACGCGGCGCGCTGGGCACGGGCCGCGCGGCGGCTCTCCTCCGGGATCTCCGCGCGGTTCCTTCCGCTGGGCTACCAGCGCACCGTCGACGGACGGCACGGGCACGACAGCGCGGTGGCGTTCATGGCGCCCCCCTTCAACGAGGCCCCCGCCGGCCTGCCCGAGGCCCTGGACGCCACGTACCGGGCGCTGCTCCTGCCCAACGGCGGGCTGACCCCCGGGAACGACCCCACCGCGCCCTGGGGCGGGAACGCCTGGACGCCCAGTACGGCGTTCTTCGCGCTCGCGTGGGCCGCTACGGGGAGGCCGGCGAAGGCCGGGCAGGTCCTGGACTGGCTCCTGTCCAAGAGGAACGCGCTCGGCGAGCTGCCGGAGAAGGTGGACAGGGAGGGCAGGCCCTCCTCGGTCGCTCCCCTCGCGTGGACGGGCTCCATCACCGTCCTGTCCCTCGTGGCGCTCGACGGCACGGTGCTCCCCACCCCGCCCCTGCGGCGGTAGTGGCCGCGCTGGGGGGCGTACCGGCAGGGGCTCAGACGGGCTGGATGCCGTCACCCGGCGGCGGGGCGGTGCGGACCCTCGTCAGCGCGGCCAGGAGGTGTCGATAGGCGAGCCGCTCGGCGGCCACCGCCCGCCCGAGGGGGAGGTGGTGCGGATCACGGAGTGACCGGGCCTGTGCGGCGGCGGTGAGGCGGAGTTCCCTCGCCCGCCGCACCTCGTTCCTGGCCTCGACGTACGCGTCGTCGAGGAGCTCGTGGTCGAGGACCTCGGCGAAGGCGCGCTCCGCCAGGGCGTCGAGCCGGTCGAGGTCGCCGGCGCAGTCGTCGGGGGCCGTCCCGGTACAGCCTTCCTCCAGGGTTCGCGACAGCGATCCCAGGGTCGCCCCGAGCTCCGGGTAGCCCCAGGCCGGAGCGGCGTCGTTCCTGCACCCGGTGGCTACGGCCATCAGCACGGCGACGGAGGCCACGGCGCGGACCCCCGGTCCCGCGCGCCCGCGCACGGTGGAGCAAGCGGTCATGGGAGCCCCGATCGCCACTGGTCAGGGGGTCAGGCGGTCAGCAGCCGGCCTCGGCCGGGCCGTGACGTGGTCCGTCCGCCATCCTCGCCCGCACCGGTCAGCGCTGCCACCCGGCGCCCGCGCGCCCGGCCTGCGTGATCGTCGAGGGCAGGACCGCCGGGTGCCAGGGGGAGGAGGGCGGGAGACTGTCGAGCGGCTCGGACCCGGCCGGGGGAGCCGTCGTGACGTGCAGGCCGGCGTCCAGGCCGAGGGCTGCGGCGACCGCCGTGCCGTCCGGCTCGGCCACGGCAGCCGGTGCTCCCGTGTAGAGCACCTGGGACCCGTACCAGGACGGCTCACCGGCCGGGCCCGACACACCGACCGTGCCCGCGCCCGTGCGGCCCGCGAGCACGTGGCCCGCGACGCCGACGGCTCCGTAGCCGCCCTCGCCGCCCGCTTCGGTGACGGGAGAGAACGTCGGCGCGGGCCCGCCCGCGGTGGCCAGACTCGTACGGACGGTGCCCGTGCCGGGCCGGCGGAAGTACAGGCGGACGCCGTCTTCCTGCGGGCTCGCCGAGAGCGGACCGGTGGTGGCCGGCAGACCGGTCGGGAAGGGGCCGCTGAAGGGGGCGTCCGGGGCCGGCTGGATCCAGGCGAGCACGCCCTGGGCCGTGGCCGCGTACACGTGGCGCCGCCCCGCCCCGTCGGTCGCGGTGACCGGCTCGCCCTGCAGACCGGCGCCGCCCAGGGCCTGCCACGCGCCGAAGGCGCCGTCCGGCGCCGCCTGGGCGCGGGCGCGCAGGGTGCGCCCGGAGTCGCGTACGTACACGGTCATCCGGCCCGTGCGGTCCACGGCGACGGACGGTGCACTGATCGCCGAGGTGCCCGATATGTCGTCTGTGTCCGGGGTGCCCAGCGACTGCCAGGGGCCGAAGGCACCGCCGGGCGCGGCCTGGACGGCGTACACGAGGCCCCGCCCGTACTCCTGGGGCGTGGCGCCCAGCGTGGTGCGGGTGCCGAAGACCGCGATCCTGCCGTCGGGGAGCCGGGCCGCCGTCGCGCCCGCGTCGATCCCGGAGCCGGGGAGGAACTGGGGCCCCTGCCAGGGGGCCTTGGGGCCGCTGCGCGACCAGTACGCCATCCGGCCGTCCAGGACGGCGAAGGCCCACAGCCGGCCGGAGACGCCCTCGGTCATCCAGGAGGTGCCGTCGCCTCGGCTGTAGCGGATGGTCTGGTTCCAGCCGGCGCCGGTGGGCCGGGTCGCGGTCTTGCGGTCGCCGCAGCCGGCGGGGCTGCCGCACCAGTCCTGGTGGTCCGTCCAGGCATAGGTCTTGAGGTAGCCGAGCTTCTCCTCGGCCGCCTGCGGGTCGAGCGTCGGAGGCAGGGCGCTGTTGGGGTAGCTCACGTAGTTCTGGACCGAGAAGTGCGGCCGGTCCGGGGACTTCGCATAGCGGTCGGCCGCGGCCTGCACGAAGCGGGCGCCGTACATGTGGTCCTGGTGGTCGTGGAAGGCGCCGCCGCCCTGCGACCGGCCGGGCGTCGGGTCCTGCGTCCGTATCGTGGTCGGCCGGTACATCGCGAAGACGCCCGCTATGGCCTCCACGGCCTGCTCCTTGGTGTAGGAGAACCAGGGCCCGACCGGCGTCCCGGAGGTCAGCTGGGCGCCCAGGGCGGAGACCCGGCCGTCCCACAGGCCGCGCAGGCTGTCCGGATTGTCGCCCGAGATGCTGCGAGCCTCACGCAGCTGCATCCACACCAGGCTGACCTCGGGCCGGGCGACGAGGACGTCCACCTCGGCGCTGCCCCCGCCGGTGGTGGGTACGGACTTGCGCTCCCACGCGCCGGCGCGGTCACCGGTGGCCATCTGCGCGTAGGCGGCCCGGATGCCGTTCTGCCGGGCCTCCGCGTAGGCGGCGTGGTCGGCCGGCTGCTCGGGGTCCTCCAGGTGCGGGCTGTGGGCCTCGTTCCTGCCGTCGGACTCACCGGAGGTCAGGTAGACGGTGGCGACCTTGCCGCCGGCGGCTATGGAGCGGCTCACGTCGGGGTTCATGAAGAAGAGGTCGTCGTCGGGGTGCGCGACGACCTGAACGACCGTGCCCTGGGTCACACTCGGGCGGAAGCCCGCCTCGGGGGCCGTCTGCTCCGGGGCGCTCCCGTATCCGTAGGCCCAGGTCGTGACCCCGGCGGCGCCGACGGTGAACGCGGCGAGCAGGGCCGCGAGGCGGGTGCGGCTGGCCAGGGACATTTACAGCGCCTTGAAGATCGGACCGGGTGCGGAATTCCGCCGAGGGGATGAGTCGGTGCCCCGATGGCTCCACCACTTCCGGAGACGACCGGGCCCGATTATGCAACGCGCCTTTTCGGCTGACACACCATCAAGGGCCTTATGGAGGCAAAGGAAGTGAATGCGCTGTATTGGTGACTTGTCCTATTTCGGATTGTTTGAACAGTGGTTACGGCGGGGTGGAGAGGTGATTTCCATCTCCTCGCGCAGCTGCCCGACCTCATTTCTCGCGAGGGCCGTGCCCTCAAGCGGGAAGGTGTGATGAGTGACACTTGAATGCGAAAGTCGGGGGAGCGGTCGATCTCGGCGCCGCCTGCCACGACGAACTCGTCGACAGCCTGAAAGCCCCACGCAGGGGAACGGACCGAGCTCGCGCCGGGCGCGGCGGGGCACGTCCGCCTCGGGACCGGCCGTCGGCGTGCGGCGGGAGCCCCGCCGGGGCACGCTGGTCGTGGAGCTGCCTGTCTCCTGACCGGCAGTGCGGCCAGGAAAGGACGGTCGGCGATGTTCGCGAGGCTGAGCACCTACCAGGGATCACCCGTTCCCGCAGGGGGAGAACTGACCGCGAATTCGGAAGCGATCGTCAAGCAGGTCCAGGAGCTTCCGGGCTTCCGGGGCGTCTACTACCTCATCGACCGGGCCTCGGGGACGGCCAAGTCGTTGACCTTGTGGGAGGACGAGCAGACGATGGAGGCGAGCGAGAGCTACGCCACCCGTATCCGCGAGGAATCCGCCCAACGGGAGGGCCAGCGGATCGTCTCGGTCGAACGCTTCGAGGTGGGTTTCAGTCACCTGGAATCATGACGGTGTGCTGTTCGCCCTGAAGCCTGTCCTGCGTGGAGCCGGCCGTGGCCGGTACCGCATCGGTGCGCCGGTCGATCCGTACGCGCCGCCTCATGCCCGCGCCGCCGCCAAGGCGGACGCGGGCCTTCGTCCGTCCGGCGCCGTACGCGAGCGTTGACGCCCTCGACGCCGCGACTCCACGCCTCCACACCACCGATGACGAACTCTTCGCCGTCTACGGCGAGATGCTCGCCGCCCTCCACGACGCCCGCGTCTGCCGCGCGCCGGCGTCCGGTTGCCAACCCGCTTGACCCGTAGGCCCGGTCGGCCGCGCCAGCGGTCGTGACGCCGGTGGAGAACGGGCGCGGTAGTGCTTTCGGCGAAGCGTCACCAGGGGTGTTTTTTCCATATGTTCGCGGATTTTGTTGCAGAACCGATACAGCGCAACCCATGTCGGAAGTGGATTACCGACGGCATCGGAGAAAACTGGTCCGCCGCAACGCGTCAGGAATCACGTCACTGAAAGCAGGACCTTCACAGGTATCCGATCGACCGCTACTGCATTCGAACGCGGAGGTACCACGATGTCCGTCTCCAGGACCGACTCCCGTCAGGACCGACAGGCTCACCGAGTTGTTCGCCGTGCCGCCAGATTCCGGCCCCCTCGCGTCTTGTTGCTTCTCTGCCTCCTGACGGCCGGCACATTGGCCGGCCCCATCGAGCCCGCCGAAGCGGCCACTCCGTACGGCGCCAAAGCGGTGGCCGTGGCCGCTTCCAAGAACGGGGCTCCCTATGCCCGAGGAGCAACTGGACCGAAACGGTTCGACTGCTCGGGCCTGACGCTCTATTCCTTCCGGAGAGCCGGAAGACAGTTGCCCCGTACCGCCGAGCAGCAGTACGAGCACACCTCCCGCATTCCTCGGAACAAACGCGCATTGGGGGATCTGGTGTTCTTTCCCAAGGGCTCGACCATGGAGCACGTGGGCATCTACGCGGGCCACGACAAGATCTGGCACGCCCCCCGCCCGGGCACCCGGGTACGACTGGAACGGATCTGGAGCGCCAACGTCCGTTACGGGCGCGCCGGGTGACCTCTCGCGGGAACGCCGGGTGATCGGCCCTCGGGCACGCCGCGGACCGGCCGTCTACCTCGTCGCGGCGGTGGCGGGCTGCCTCGTCGGGCTGGTCGGCGGCGGGTTCCGCTGGTGTCTAGTGCGGGCCGAGGAGTTGCGCGGCTCACTGCTGGGCGCCTCGGAGCAGCTGGCCGGTCCCGGCTGGCTGCTCCCGGTCCTGTGCACGGCTACAGGCGCCGCCGTCGCCTGCGCCATCGCCCAGCGGGTCCCGCTGGCCGCCGGCAGCGGGATCCAGGACGTCGAAGCCGTGTGGCGCCATGAGCGGGAGCCGCAGCCGCTGCGGCTCCTGCCCGCCAAGTTCGCGGGCGGCCTCATCGCCCTGGGTTCGGGCCTCGTGCTCGGGCGGGAGGGGCCGACCGTGCACATGGGCGCGGCGATCGGGGCGGAGGCGGGGCGCCGCGCACGGATGGACCCGCGCGACATCACCCTGCTGCACACCTCGCTCGCCGGCGCCGGCCTCGCGGTGGCCTTCACCGCCCCCCTCGGCGGAGTGCTGTTCGTCTGCGAGGAAGTGACCGAGGTGGTCAGGGCGCGCCTCGTCCTCCTCACCCTCATCGGCACCGCCACGGCCGTCGGCTGCTCCCAACTCCTGCTGGGCGACGGGCCCGTGTTCCGGATCCCCGCCCTTCCCGATCCGCAGATCGCGCTCCTGCCCGTCTTCCTCCTGTTCGGCGCCGCCACGGGCGTCCTGGGGGCCGCGTACAACCGTCTCGTCGTCGGTGTGCTGGCCTTCTGCGATCGAGTGACCCGGGTCGGCCCGGTCGCCCGGGCGGCCGTCATCGGGGCCGTCGTCGGTCTCCTGCTCGGTATCGACCCGCTCCTGGCCGGCGGCGGGGACCAGGTGAGCGGGCGCCTGCTGAGCGGAGACATTCCTCTGGTCCCCGTACTCGCGGTGTACCTCGTGCTGCGGTTCGTGGCCGGTCCGCTCAGCTACGCCGCCGGCACGCCGGGAGGGCTGTTCGCCCCCCTGCTGGCACTGGGAGCCCTGTGGGGGGCCCTCGTACACGGGCTCGCGCTGCCATTCCTCCCGGGCGGGAGCTCAGGTGCCGTGCCCTTCGCGATCGCCGGCATGGCCGCGATGTTCGCCGCGTCCGTCAGGGCCCCCGTGACGGGGCTCGTGCTCACCGTGGAGATGACGGGGGCCACCTCGCTGCTCGTGCCCCTCCTCGCCGCCTGTTTCGCCGCGACACTGACCGCCGACCGGATGGGGAGTGTGCCGATCTACGACAGCCTGCGCCTGCGCTCGGCGAAGTGGAACAGGCCCCCGGAAACCTCGTAGTAGACCAGCGCGGGATCAGCGCGAGACCAGCGCGCAGACCGTGTTCTCGGCCTGTCGGGCACCTGCCCCGGCGCCGTGCTCTACTCGTATGGAGTATGAGGCGTCGAAGCGACGGGAAGAGGCTGGTCTCGCCGACTGCGGGACGATGTCGTGGAGGCGTCAGGTCGGTCACGGTCCTCGTAGGAAAGGACGATGCTGATGGCTTGGGCGTCATGGACGACGACCGGCGTCTTCTCGGGCGCCGGAGGAATCCTCACGGAGGAGCTGGGCGCCATCTCCGGAGATCTGACGGTGCACACGACCTGGACGGGCCTGCACGCGCAGCTGGCGGTGCAGTACACCGGGTCCTCGGAGTGGTTCACGTTGCGGGGGAGCCCGTTGCACTGCACCTCGGAGCACGAGAGCCGCGCAATGCACCAGCGGCTGGTGGAAGCGGTGCGCAAGGGCGGTGGGCAGGACGCCACCGCCGCCGACGGCGTCCCCGAGGACGGGCGAGCCGCCTGACGGGGCCCGATCGACGGGCCCCGTCAGGCGTGCTGATGAACGCGGACGGTCGTGGACTCGGGTGCTACCACCCAGTCCGGATCGCCTAGGCCACGACCTTGCCGACACCGCCCATGGCCTGGGCGGCACGGTGGTTGATCTGCCACAGCTGGCCTTCACGGTTGCTGACGTAGATCCAGCCGTTGACGGTGTCCAGTGCGAGGCCCTCGCACGTCCCCAGGCCGGTGGCCACCACGCGCTGCGCGCCGTCCGCGAGGGTGATCTCGTACAGGCGCCCGTTCACGTGGTCGATGGTGTACGCCCGGCCGGCGCCGTCGAGGGCCACGCGGATGGTGCTCGCTCCGGGAAGGCTGGTCACGACGCGGTGGGTGCGGTCGGCCAGGTCCACCTCGTACAGCTTGCCGCCGTTGTCCTTCTGGCCGATGTACGCCTTGCCCCGCCCGTCCAGCGCCACTCCGCCGATGCCCTGCCCCAGGCCGGTGGCGATCGTCTGCTTCTGCCCGCCCGGCAGGTCGACGGCGATCAGCTGCCCGTGGAGCCAGCTGGCGACGTAGGCCTTGCCCGCCGGGTCGAGCGCGACGCCGTACGCGCCCGATACGTCGGCGATCTTGCGGGAGGAGCCGCTGGACAGGTCCACCGCGAGCAGGCGCCCGCCGCCGTAGTCGGTCGAGTAGGCGGTGCCCTGGCCGTCCAGCCGCACATCGCCGATGTCGCCCAGGGTGCTCGCGGCCACCCGCTGGGCGCCGGTGTCGACCTTCACCGCGGAGAGCTTCTGGCCGCCCCGGTCGGCGACGTACACCGTGTTGAGCGACGGGTCGACCGCCAGGCCTTCGGATGTGCCCAGACCCGTCGTGAGGAGGGCGTAGCCCCTCCTGTCACCGATGAGCTTCGACAGGTCTTCGAGCCTCGGCATGTCTTCGTCGCTGATACTCACCTTCGGAGGTCCGAAGGCCTTCGTGGTCGACGAGGCCATGCCGGACGCCGAACCGGGGTCTTCCGAGACCTGGCGCTGCGCGGCCGCCGCGCCCTGGGCGTTCTGGAAGAGCGGGCCCAGGAAACCCATGACGTCGAACGCACCGTGCGCGGTCTGGCGCACGAGCCACGGGTCGCGCTCGCTCTCCAGCTTGCGCACGGCCTCCGAGACGTCACCGGCTCCCGGAGTGTCGTCGTTGAGGGCCTGAGCGGACTTGTCGGCGGAACCGGCTTCGTCGCCGCCGTTGTCGAAGATGTTCTTGAAGGACATGGGTTTCCCTCCCGACCCCTAGAGGGGCTGCTTCTGGTTCTGGTAGTCGAGTACTTCCGGCTGGAAAACCCGGTGTTCTCCGGTACGGACAGCGACGATTTCGGCCGTCCCCTTCTGCATGGACCGCTTTCCTTCGTCGGCCAGGTCGAAGCGGCTGGAATCGAAGGAGGCCTCGCCGAGTTTCCACGCGATGACCCGGGAGTACTTCGGTTCGGCGGCCTGCGGGGGAGTCTCCTTGACCGCCACGGGCTCGGGGTAGTACAAGGCGACCCAGCCGCCGAAGGTGACGGGGAATTCGTAGTCGAACTGGCGGATCTGACGCCGCGTCGTGGCCATGACGTCTGCCCGGCTGCTGATTTCGAAGCTGACCGAAGACTGGTGCTTCCATTCGGTGGTCAGTGAACCACTGACGGATCCGGTGATCCCGAGCAGGAGCTCTCCCCACAACTCCCCGGTGCCGGTGACGGAACTCGTGGATGTGGTGTTGCTCGTCGCTTCCGTCTGGGACTCCGTGTTGACGCCTTGATTGTCCTTGCTGTTGAGCAGAGTTGTCTTCTGGTACTGCTTCATCTCCATGCTCTTCTGGAGCTGTTGCTGGAGCGATGCGATGGACTTCGCCCCGAAGGTGAGCTTCACCTCCCCTTGGAGCGACCAGCTGATCGTGTTCGAGATCGCGAATTCGACCGTGTCCGTCACGGTGATTTTGATCGGGTCGGTGCCATTGACGTACGTCTGCTTGGAGATCATGTCGGGAGGGGGCTGCTGGATGTCGCTCCGTTCCTCGACGACCGGTACGCCGACATTCATGTAGGCGCGCCAGCCGCGCTCGTGCGCGGTCTGCTCTTCCGTGGGGAAGGCGCCGTACCGCACCTTGTTCAGGGAGAACCCGATCGGGTCGATCTGCTCACCCCCGCCCTGGGGGGTCCGCTTGAGCACCTTCCGCAGTTGGTTCCGCTGCAGGATGCCGGCGGCCCTGGCGGCGATTTCCAGTTCCTCTTGATTCCGCGTGGTCAGCGGGTGGCGCATGAATACGTCGTTGATGTAGGCCGTTCCCACATCGTTCCTCGCGCTGCTGTTGCCCATGCCCTTCAGCCCTCCCTGTGTAGCTGATCAGTGACGCTACGCATTCGGCGGCGGATGGACACCGAGCAGAACTCGCCATTGGGTGAGAACCGGACAGATGCCGCTGACCAGGCGTTTGTTCGCATGGGGGGCGGGCGATTTCCCGGGCCCGGGCGCTCCTCCCGCGGGCGCAGCGCCTTGATCTTCGGGGCCAAGATCAACAAGGGTGGGGCGCCGTGGCGGTCGGCATGACCGGGCGCGCGAGGTGTCCGGATCTACGGTCCCGTGGCCACGGGCGCTGCCCGGCCCGCCTCTTCCGGCTCGATCTTGCCTCTGCCACATGTCGACTCCGCCGCGTCGACTGCCGATGCCACCTGGCGAGACCCCCGTGCGCCCCCACGTGCCCCTACGGCGGGGCGGGCCGCTCACGTACGGTTCCGGGCCATGAGCGCACACGCGATGGAACCGGCCATGCCGACGGAAATCGGCCCCCGGACGCTGCCGTTCACCGACCAGTGGTCCCCGATGCTCGCGATACCCGCACCGGTCTGCCGCCTGGAGAACTTCCTGGGCGCGGAGCGCGCCGACGCCCTCCTGGAGTACGCCGTCTCGCGGCAGGCCGACTTCAGCGCGGGAACCGTCGTGGACCCGCTCAGCGGGCAGGTCTCCCACAAGGGACGGGACTCCCTGGTCCTCCCCGTCACCAGCGAGGTGTTCAGCCGTCACCTCGCCGACTGCCTGCCCCTGGTCCAGGAGGTCCTCGGTCACCAGGCCCCGCTCACACAATCCCTGACCGTCCTGACGGCCCATGGGGAAGGCGGGCACTACGGCATCCACACCGATGCGACACGGGTTCGGGACGTGAGCACGGCCCTGTCCGCGGTGTACTACCTCCACCGCAGGCCCCGGGGCTTCGGCGGCGGCCAGCTCCGCCTGTACGACACGACGGTCCACAACGGCACGGTGCGACCGGCGGACTCCTACCGCATCGTCGAACCGGAGCACGACACCATCGTCTTCTTCCCGGCCGGCGCCTTCCACGAAGTCATCCCGTCCACCTGCCCGAGCGGGCGGTTCGCCGACTACCGGTTCACCCTCACCACATGGATCTCCGGCCATGAAGCGACGCCGGCGCCGTCGGACCTGTCCCCGGTCTGGCACTGGCTGGCCCGCGCTGCCGACCACACCCGCCCGGTGGAAGGCATTGGACGCGACCACGACGGGGCCACCCCCGCCACCCTTCCGCCGGCCCATCCCGCCACCCGACTCACCGTCTCCCGCACGTGAGTTGACCCGGACGCACGCCCCGAAGCACGGCGAAATGCGGCGGCAGGCGTGCCCGTCAGGTCACGAGCCGGAATCGACCTCTCAGCCGTTGCAGCCCATCCGAGAACCGTCGGAGGCCGCCTCGGCGGACCAAATGGACCAGACCCGGGAGCCTGGCCCGGCGGGCTCCGGGCCCGGCTCCACCACCGGCCGGCCAACGGGCCTGGTGCGCAGCGGGGAGGCTGACCAGCAGGCCGGTGCAGCCACGGCCCGGCCCTGCGGGTGCGCGCGGCAGGGGGCTGCTCTAGCGTCGGAGGAGGGAGGGGAGGTTCTTCCGAGCCAGTCCGGTGCGGGGGCCGGGCCCCGTGGCTGCACGCGGGCCGCGTGCGCTCGGCGCCATTCCCATGCGGATCCGGTACGACCAGGTCCCGGGCCGCGCGGTGATCCCGGAGAGCAGGTACATCCCATGCGCACGTCAACCCGTATCGCAGGCGTCCTCACCGGCCTGACCCTCGCACTCGGTGGCGCGGCCTTCACGGCCCCCGCCGCCCACGCGGACGTCACGGCCTGCATCAACCAGGTCGAGCGGGAGCTACAGGGCGGCGAGGCCCCGGAGTCGGTCCGGGTGGCCTGTTCCGTCGGGTTGGGCGGCGACCACGAGCAGTGTGTGTCCGGTCTGACCGCGGGCGGCGTGACCAACGGAACCGCGGTGAGCGCCTGTCGGGTGGCCCCCGAGTAGGAGAGTTCCGCGCTTCTACTACGAGCGGCGCGGCGAAGACGGCAGGTGGGGACGCGTTCGGCTGCCAGGCTCCGCGTCCCCGCTGAAGATCACCAGCAGCGGCAGCCGGTAGGGTCGCCGGCATGGTCGTCGCTCGTTCCGTTGCCCTGTTCGTCGTCGCCGCGCTCTTCGAGATCGGCGGCGCCTGGCTGGTCTGGCAGGGCATCCGCGAACACAAGGGCTGGATCTGGATCGGCGCCGGCGTCATCGCCCTCGGCCTCTACGGAGTGGTCGCCACCTGGCAGCACGACGACAACTTCGGCCGCATCCTCGCCGCCTACGGCGGGATCTTCGTCGCCGGGTCCATCGCCTGGGGCATGGTCGCCGACGGCTACCGCCCCGACCGCTGGGACGTCATCGGCGCCCTGGTCTGCCTGGCAGGGATGGCCGTGATCATGTACGCCCCCCGAGGCAACTGACTGACTGACTGACTGACTGGCTGGCTACGCATGTCCGGGTGCGCCGTGCGAGGTGGTCATCCGGTGAGGGTGACGCAGGGCAGGCCCACGCTGGAGCCCCCGCGGAAGCCCTCCGCGCAGAGCCGGGTGCCCGCGGGGAAGTGCCGTTGGGGGTACGCCTGGTCCCGGTAGGTCCTGAACTTGGCGACGTCCTCGACCTTGGTGTCGGCGCTCCAGCCGTTGGTGGTCCACACGCGTGCGCGGATGCGGTTCGGCGATGCACCGCACCAGACGACGCGGGCTGATCCACGAAGATCGCCCGGACAGGACCTAGTAGGTTGTTTACCGCCTGCTCCGGGAAGCGCGGGCAACGATGCACCACGGGGGTACACACGATGAGTTCGACCAGCGCATGGAGGACTGTCGGGGACCATGAGCTGACACTCGATCCCTGGGCCGGGCCGAAGCCGGTGCTCCGCTGCCGCACCGCGGCGGGGCGCGAGCTGAAGAAGGTGCCGCCTGCCCTCAAGGACGAGCCGCTGGTGCGGGAGCTGACCGCGCTGGCGGAATGGATCGGGGACCATGCCGCCCAGGCGCTGACGAGTGTCGAGCGGTGGATGACGCAATCCCTGCCGGTGCCCGCCGCGTTGATACGGCAGGTGTGGCCGGACCCGTACTGGCAGCGCGCCCTGCGGTACGCGGTGATCGCGCCGTGCCTCGGGGCCGGGGACGGGGCGCAGGACGGGCTGGGGGACGCGGCGGGCGGGCCGGACGTGCGGCGCGCCGGGATGCTCACGGGCGTCGCGCCGCGCCCGGGCGGTGCGCTGATGGTGACGGGGCTCGACGGGGAACGCGAGCTGGACGACGCCGTCGTCGTGATCCCGCATCCGGTGCTCCTCGATCCGCGCGGCACCGGGCTGCTCGAGCGCTGGCGGAAGCTGCTGGATCCGCTGGGCGGGGAGCAGGGGATCGAGCAGCTGAACCGTGCGGTGTACGTACGGCCGGACTGCTCGCCTGCGCCGGGAGCACGGAGCACACGGGCGGGGATCACGGTCTTCGACGGGGCCGCGTACGAGTCCGGTGCACGCTTCGAGAACCTGGTGACGAGGTTCGGCGGACGGATCGGCGGGGAGCGTGCCGGTTTCACCTTCGGGCACCGGGGACGGGCGTACGGCATGGTGGCCGACCTGCGCTACCAGGGACCCGTGGCGCCGGTGAACCTGCATGACTTCTGGTTCACCGAAGGCCAGGGGCGGCAGGGATCAGGGGCGTACGACGCGGTGCCCCGGACCGTCTGGTCCGAGGGGATCCGAGCGATGGCAACCCTCTACGACGAGCGCGAGGCCCCAGCGGGGCGCTCGTCTGCGGCCGTGCCGGCCGACGCGGCCTCCGGGTACCAGTCCTTTCTCGTCGCGTGCGCGGAGTACGCCGCGGCGGGCGCACCGGAGGCGGGATCCCCGAAGCCGCGGCAGCCTGCGGCCGCAGGTCAGCTCCTCGCCGCGGGCGCGGTGCTGGCGGGCGAACCTGCCGGCCCGGACGAGGAGCTGCTGACCGCGCGCCGCTACCGATCGCCCTTGGCGGCGGACGGCGGGTGTTTCGTACGGCTGGTCGTGACGCGGGCGGTCGGTGCGCAGGACGCGGTGGCGCGGGCGCTGGGCCTGGAGCCGGAGGCGGGCGAGGCCGCGCCGGTGGGCAAGGCGCCGGTGCGGCCCCTGGACTTCCTGTCCCGGGTCTGCCGGGTGCACCCGGAACTGGCACGGCAGGCGATGGGGCTGCTCGCTCCGCTGCGCACCTGCGAGAAGACGGCCGGGACGAAGCCGGGCCGGGCGGCGACCCAGCTCCAGGCGAGTCTGAAGAAGCTGACCGCACCTCACCCCGAGCTCCTGCCGTACGCCCTGGACGAGGGCGCGCGGATCGTGGCCGCGGCGGGCAGTGTCGCGATGGCCAGGCCGCTCTACACCGAGGCCCGGGCCGCCGAGAAGCGGCTGGGCGGCATCGACGAGCGTGCGCTGCGGGAGCTCGTCTCGGAGTCCGGCGCGCTCGGCGTCGTCGACGAGAAGCTGCTCAGGCAGTACCGGGACGACATCGCCGCGCGCTCGTCGGCCGCCGAGGCGTACGAGGGCTACCGCGGGCTCGTCCTCGAGTGGTGCCGCAGGGAGAGCGGTATCCCCACGTCCTTCGACCGGGACGGGGTCACGCACCACCGGCAGCGGGACATCCCCGCGTCCTTCGCCGACGAGCTGGCGGAGGGATGCGACAGCCCGCTGGCTGCCGACGACGCCAACACCGAGATCTTCCACCTGCTGCTGCGCAACGGCGGACTGGAGAGGGCGGCGGCGCCCGTGTGGGAGGCATGGGCGGCTCCTCTGGAGCGGGACCTGGCCGAGCACCCCGACACGGCGGGACACCTGCGGACCCACCTGCCGGAGCCCCGAAGCTCCTCGGCCGCGGCGAAGACCGGGGCCGCGGAGGCATGGCTCGCCCTGATGGCACGCGTCGGCCTGCTGGAGCGGTTCACCGGGGGGACGGGGCCGGTCTCCGCCGAGTCGGCGCAGGACGCGAACGCCTGGCTGACGCTGTTCCTCCGGCGCTACGCCGGACTACGGGAGCCCGTCGCCGGCCTGGAGCCGGTGGTGGCATCGATCGCGGCACGGATGCGAGAGGCGGGCGAGACCCGTGAGCCCCTGCTGGGGCTGCGGAGCGAATCGCTGGGGGGCGATTTCTGGGGCGTCGGGGTCGATCTCGGGCTGCTCGCCCTCATGAAGCGGGTGGGAATGCCGCTCGGTGAGCCGGGGGACGAGCAGCGCGTCTTCGCCCTGCAGTGGATACAGCGGCGGGGGACCGCCGGTGTCGAATCCGTACTCGCCGACCCCTCCTTCCGGGAGCCGATCCGCGCCGAACTGACCGACGCCGTGCGGGGGAGCCTGGGATACACCGTCACACGTCACCGCCTGACGCCGTTCCCGAAGGTCACCAAGCGGGTGGCCGCGCTGGAACCCCTGCGGGAGCTGATGGCCGGGATCCTCGACGCGCGGGCGCGGCGCGTACGGGAGGGCGGCGCGGACGGTCTGTTCGCCCTCCAGGACCTACTGCTCCATGTGGAGCCCTTCGTCGTCGCCGGGGCTGCGAAGCCCTTCGACGAGTACGTACAGGAGGCACTGGCCGCCGAACCGGCCGCCCTGCTGGCGGAGACCCTGCGTGCCCGCTGCCTCGCCCGCGGGCACGACGGCGACCGGACGGCCGCATGCGGACTGCGGGAGGTGACGGTCGACCACGCGCGGGAACTGCTGGAGTCGACGGACGCGGCCGTACGGCACCGCCATGCGCAGATGTTCGCCGTGGAGCCGGCCACCCGCAGGAGCAGGTACCTGGAGTTCCGCCCGGGAGGCGGGTTCGCGCAAGACCTGCTGCCAGGGATCGAGGCGGCGCTGCCGGAGATCGTGGACGACGCCTGCCGATCGCGGGCCCTGGGGGTTGTGCAGGGCGTGCTGTGGTGCGAGATGTGGCAGGCGACGCTCCGGCGGTTCGCGCGCTGACACCGGGTCCGGAAAACCAGGTGCATCCGGCCGCGACCGTCTCCTAGCGTTCCGGGCATGCGCGTCATTTTCACCAAGGGCCCCGGTACGAGCTACGAGATTGCGGTGCACCGCGAAACCGGGGCCGAGCTCGCCCCGCGTAACGGACCCGGCGGGCACCCGTATCTCCCGCACGACCTGGTGCACTTCCTGGTCGAGGCGGAGGCAGGTATCAAGCTCGGGGTCTACGGGCGGCTGGCCGCGGGCGACAACGGGCTGTTCTGGCCCGTCGACCCCGCGGAGCGCGCCAAGGCCATGCGGCGCCGCAAGTCGAAGCCGGTGAAGCCGTCCCCCCAGGCGCAGGCGGACATGGCCCGCTCGGAGGAGCTGGCGGGCATGGCCGTACCGGTGTGGGAGGTGCGGCACGGCCATGCGCGGGAGCTGCCGGCGTACGTGGCGGTGGGCGAGATTCCCGCGGTGGTCGACCGGATCGTGACCCGGTTCGACGACTACGCCGACCGCTGGCACACGCTGCCCGTCGGGGGTTCGCTGACCCTGACGTGGTGAGGCCGCCTCAGTCCGCCCGGTCCGGCGCCCCTTCGGGAGCAGCACCGACCGTGCGCTAGCGAACCACCGTGGAAGTCGTCGGCGGCAGGGCTGGTTCGTCATGCCGGCCCCCGGCCCGGGCGACGCCCGGGGGCCCAGCTGACCGGGCCCCTGGGCGGGTCTCACACCCAGGGGTCGGTGAAGGACCGTCCGGGGACCGGCTTGGTGATGAGGGCGATGGCCGTGAAGAAATTGACCTGCCCGATGGCGATGGTCAAGGTGGCGAGCGCCTTTTCGTCGTAGTGCTCGGACACCTGGGCGTACAGCTCGTCGGACACCCGCTCGCCGTGTGCGGACGGCTGGAGGACCGCTTCCACCAGAGCGAGCGCGGCCCGCTCGGCACCCGTGAAGTACGGTGCGTCCTGCCAGGACGCCACCGCGGTGATGCGCTCCTCGGATTCCCCGGCCTTGCGCAGGAAACCCGTGTGAAGAACGGTCAAGTAGGTGTTGCCGGCGATCTGGCCGGCGCGCAGCTGGACCAGACTGATCGTGGTCCGCGGTATCGAGCGGTTGCCGGTGGCCTTGAACAGCGCCGCCGACACCTCCGCCAGCTCGGGTACGAGCTCCAGAGGATCTTGGGACATCCGCGGACGCATCGGTACTTCCGCGGTGATCGAACGCGCTTCCATCCTGGTCTTCCTTCCGAGCTTCATCTCTGTCACCGCTCTGACGGATCACGGCGAACGAATGTGACCGGCCAGGCGTGTCGGAAGGAGGGCGAAGGGTTCAGCCAGGTAGCGCACACCGCCGGGGCGCTCCGGTCTCTCAAAATGCCGGGCTCAGGCGCTTCCCGCATCATGAGTGCTGTGTCCGACACACGCAGGGTATCGATCGCTCTGTCGATCGTGGTTCCCATCTTCAACGAGGAGGAGGCCCTGCCTGTTCTGGCGGCTCGGCTCCGGCCGATCCTGGACGGATGCGGCGAACCGTACGAGGTCCTTGCCGTCGATGACGGCTCGACCGACCGGACGCCCCAGCTGCTGGAAGACCTGCGCGGTGGCTGGCCCCAGCTGCGCATCGTGAACCTCCGGCGGAACAGCGGTCACCAAGCCGCCCTTACCGCCGGATTGCACCGTGCTCGCGGCGCCTATGTGGTCAGCATCGACGCAGACCTCCAGGACCCGCCGGAATCCATCCCCCAGATGCTCGCCCTGGCCCGGGCAGACGGTCTGGACATCGTCTACGGCGTCCGTGTCGACCGCTCCACCGACACCGGATTCAAACGCCGGACCGCCGCCGCCTACTACTGGCTCATGCGCCGCCTCGCAGGCTCCTTCGTCCCCGCTCACGCCGGAGACTTCCGCCTGCTGTCCCGCCCTGTGGTGGACACCCTCAAAACCCTCCCCGAACAGCAGCGCATCTATCGACTGCTCATCCCTTCACTCGGCTTCCCCGGCGGCCAGGTCACCTACCAGCGCGGCGAGAGAGTGGCCGGCACCACCAAATACCCCTTGCACAAAATGATCCTCCTGGCCTTGGACAGCATCACCAGCTTCTCGGCGGTCCCGCTGCGCCTGGCCACGGCGATCGGTGCCTTCAGTCTTGTCGTCTGCCTCGCGTTTCTCGTCTGGACCCTCACCGTCTACGCCACGGGGAACACCCTGCCCGGTTGGACGTCCTTGATCATCACAGTCCTGTTCTTCGGTGCGGTTCAGCTCTTCTGCCTGGGAATGCTCGGGGAGTACGTGGCCCGCATTTACACCGCGGTCCAAGCCCGGCCCATCTATTGCGTCGCTCGCGACACGGACGAAGAACAGCAGTGACGACCGGTTCCTGAGTCCGAATGACCGGCTACACCAGCACCCCGGCGAAAAACATCGCCCCCAGAAGGGCGTACTGGATCGCGCAAAACACCAACAGTGGTACCTGAACCCACCGGGGCATGTGCCTGACCAGCAGGAGTCCGACAAACATTTGCGCATGATTGCGGTACCAGGACATTTCCGCGCCCGCGAAGAACGGTAGGAAGAAGATCGCCACCGTCAGGATCAGGGCAGCCCACTCCTCGACGTCGAGATGACGGCTCCTGATGAGCAGGGCGGCGGCCGTCGCCAGCACGAGCACCAGGAAGGCGATGTCCAGCCAGAGCTGCGTCCTGTGCGCGGCGAGACTGTGCTCCACCAGCCACGGGAGATTCCCCTCGGGCCTGTACCAGTCGCTGAACGGGAAATCGTAGGCGTTCCTCATCTCGTCGAAGGGCTGACGCAGCTCACCTTGCTGGTAGCTGGATTCCTGGATGATCTCGTACGCGTCCCAGCGGCCCGTCGCCTGCCACATCAGCCACTTGCCCCAGAGCACGCCGCAACCGGCGAGAGCTGCCGACAACCCGGCCTTCGCGCACCGCATCGGCCAGGAGTCCCGTTGCCACGCGAAGAACGCGCTCAACAGCAGCATGCCGACAGCTACGGCGCCGACAGGATGGCAGGAGGCCGCCACGAAGCCACCAGCAGCCGCGATTCCCCAGGATCCGCGCTTCACTCCGACGATGCAGACGAGCAGCGCCAGCGTCCCGGTGGCGATCGGGAACATTGCGTGGAGATAGATACCGCCTGGGAATACCGTACCGATGGCGAGGGTAAGGCCTGTGGCCCAGGTGAGCCGGGCGCCGAGCAGCCACCACAACACCGCGAACATGCCGAACAGGGACACTTCGGTGACGACGACAGCGGATATCTCATAGGAAAGCCCGGTGGCAGAAACCGCCCGGACCGACATGGGGTATCCGGGAAACCAGGCCACGTTTCCGCACATGACGTCGCGAAAGTTTTCGTAGCGATCCCGGCACCAGAACATTTCGTAGCCGGTCCGGGCAATGGAAAGGTAGTGTGCGGAATCCCAGCGATGGCGACCTTCTGTGGACCAATAAGCCACTTTGGTTCCATCGCCGGCCACAGATCCTTTCGCGACCAGCCAGGTGACGAGGTTCGCGATCAGCCATGCGACGACCGGCGGCAGCAGGCGATGACGCCAATCGCGGAGCGCCGGCCGGGGAGGTTCCACCAGCGCAGAGTCAGCCATCAGGCACCATGCCGATCACCAGCAGCGCTCGCCGACCCGGCTGCGCTGTACATATGGGAGCGCACCGGTACGGTGCCGTGCTTCACGATCAGTTTGGCGAACGCCCCGCGGAGCTGCATCTGGAAGTACCCGTCCGGCCGAGCGGGATCCGGCAGCGCACACGCCGCACCCGCCGCACCCGGCTGGTCAGGCGTCCAGGGGGCGCCAAGCCGGGCCGGCTCCGTCCTGCTGGACGTGTCCGAACACCACGTCGGCGAAGTGCACGCCGAAGCCGATCGTGCCGGGCTCCGCCAACTCGGCCACGAGGCGGCTGCGGTGGTCGGCGGTACGGGTGCGGTCGTGGTCGAAGGCCGAGGACCACGCGGGGTGGTCGACCTGGATCGGCGAGTGCATGGCGTCACCGAAGGCGATCAGTCGCCGTCCGCCCCCGGTGATGACGTACTCGGCGTGCCCGACGGTGTGGCCGGGGGCGATCCGCACGCGTACGCCGGGGAAGATCTCCTGCCCGTCCGTGATCGTCCGTACGCGCGGTGCGAGGGCCGCGACCTGCTCGGTCATGCCCTGGGCCTCCAGGAGGTCGCGCCGGTCCCACTCCGGTTCGGAGACCAGGTAGTCGGCGTGGGCGAACAGCGGCCGGTCGCCGCCGGGGGCGGGATGGCAGGCCCAGCCGAGGTGGTCGGAGTGGAGGTGGGTGAAGGCCACCGCTTCGATGTCCTCGGGTCGGCGGCCGAGTTCGGCCAGGCCGTGCGGGAGCGTGCCTCCGCGGATCGCACCGAGGGGGCCGTCCGGAACCTCGAGCGTCTGCGGGCCGAACCCCGCGTCGATCAGCAGCGCGCGGTCGCCGTGCTCCACCAGCAGACCGCCGACGCTCCCCACGAGGTGGCCCGTGGCGTCCAGGTACTCCGGGTGCGCGGCCCAGACCTCGTCGGTGGTGTCCTGGAGCAGCTGCAGCGGCCGGAGCCGCACATCGCCGTCCGGCACGTACGACACCCTCGTGTCGCCCAGCCGTATCGAGCGGATCTCTCCGCTGTCCGGCCTCACCGCGCAGGATCAGCGCGTCCTGCACGGCCTGCTGGAGCAGGCCATCACCTCTCCGTGAGTCGGCATTGCCGGCGGGGGCCTTGTTCCGCCACCTGCCGCAACGCCCGTTGCTCACGGGCAGGAACGCTCGCGGCCGGGCGTCCCTCTCCTCTCCTTCTCCTCGAACACCGCCCAGCGGTCACAGGCTGGTGAGCAGGCCGTCCAGGGGGGCGGGTACGCGGTCGGGAGCGAGGGCCTCGACGAGGGCGCGGCCGTATCGGATCTTGCGCCCCTTCTTCGTGCCGAGGAAGCGCCGCAACTGCTGCTGTGAGGTGCGGCCCTGCTGTGCGGGCTGGCGCAGGAAGGTCTGCAGGGCGCGGTGGTCGCCCTCCGCCCGGACGAGCTCCTCCACCCTGGTCACGCCCAGCGCGCGGATGAGCTCGTCCTCCAGATCCGCGGCGCAGACGAAGAACCCTTGCTGCGCCGCGTCGGCAGGCTCCAAGCCGCGCGCGTAGTAGGCACGCTCCGCCTCGTCGCACAGTCCCGTGAGGCGCAGGCCCAGGCCGGATGGCCCGAGGAGGCGGGCGAAGCGCCCGATGCTCATCGCACCGCCCATCGGCAGGACGCAGACCCCTTCGGCCGCCAGGTTCCGGCCACGTCGCTCGGCCAGCGCACTGACCGCCGCGGCGTCGCTCGGCCCTTCGAGCAGGACGACGGTCCGGACGGGCAGCCGCCCGGCCAGCTCGCGCGCGCGGTCGCCGGGGCCACCGGCCGCCCACGCGGTGACCGCTTCCCGGAACGCCCCCATGTCAGCCATGAGCCGAGTCTCCGCCCCTTCCGCCCGCCACGGTAGGGAATTTCCGCCAGGGCGTAGATCGGCGCCCCGGAGCGGCTGGTGGCGGGCGCGCGGTCACTGCGGTTTCCGCGGTTAGGCTGACCGCATGACTGTGCTCGTGTACGAAGACTTCGGTACCGGACGCCACCGCGAGGCCTCCCTGATCCGCCACGCCCTGGGCAGTGTCCATGACGAGGAGCTCGTCGCCGGCCTGGCCGGCGGGATCGGCTTCATGTACTTCGTCTTCGAGTACGCGGGCCGGCTGCCCATCGCCACGATCGTCGCCCAGGCCCACCCCGAGCCCTGGGTGCAGGTCGCGCTCGGCCGCCTGGGGATCCCGTACGACGCCACGCGCGCGATGAAGCCCCGCTGGGGCCGGGTCCGTGCCGCCCTCGACGAGGGGCAGCCTGCCTTCTGCGTGGTCGACCGCTCCTCCCTGCCGTGGCACAAGGCCGACCCCGACGCCGAGATGACGGGCGCCGACCCGTACACCGTCGTCATCGCCGGCTACGACGGTGACGACCTGCTGATCGAAGACGGTGCCGAGACCCCGTACCGGATCGACCGCGAGGAGTTCGGGGCTGCCTGGACCGCGCACCGCAAGGGCCGCCACCAGCTGATCGTGCCCACCGGGCCGGCCGAGGGGGAACCGGACGTGGCAGGGGCGATCGCCTCCACCGTCACGCACCTCACCGGGCCGGTCCTGGGCAACAAGTTCGACGTGAACTTCGGCTTCAGCGGGATGGAGAAGTTCGCCGCACAGCTGCGCGACAGCACCACGAAGGTGGGCTGGGAGCGCCGGTTCGGCAGTTCGCCCGAGGCCTTCCGCGCCGGCACCGGGCGGCTGTACGCGTGCCTGGAAGAGGAGTGGACCGCCCCGGGCGCGACCCGGCCCCTGTACGCCGATTTCCTCGACCTCGTGGGGCGCCCGGAGGCTGCCGGGCTCTTCAGGGAGTCCGCCCGACACTGGTCGGAGCTGGCCGCGCTCGCCCGCGACGCCGACCCGGATGCGGGTACCGAAGAGCGGCGGGATCTCTTCGACGCGTGCGCGGAACGCGTGGACCGCTGCCTGGACCTGGAGCGACAGGCGGTCCGGGCGCTCCAGGGTTAGTACCCGTCACAGGCGTCTGGTCGGGCCCGGTCGTCAGGATGCGCCCGGGCCCTCGAAGAGGTTTCGATAAAGGTCCTGCCTGCGGCGCTGCTCCAACAGCTCCTCCACGGTGCTGCGCACCCGGCTTTCCCGCCTCGTGCGGTCCTCCTCCCGCCGAGCCTCCTCGCGGCGCATGTTCTCCTTGTCGCGTCGAGCTACGGCCGCAGCTGCCTTGCGCCACTTGCCCACCGACCACCACAGCTTCGGGCAGTCCGCGGCGCCGTCCGCAGGGATTCCCAGGGCCGCCCATCTCTCTGGCGCGTACCCTTTGACCTGCGCGGATTCCTCCAGCTCCCGCAGCAGGCCTATCACCGTCCCTACCGCGGCGCACGGCGCGCGATCAGCCCGGCCGCCGCTCCGATCCTGCGCCCGCGGCAGCGCATCGACCGCCGCGGCGACCGCGTCCAGGGGCGAAGGATGCGCCAACGACTCCACGGCCGCCAGCACTTCCTCCTTGCTCGGAGCGTACGTGCGCCGCTCCTCCCCGCTCGTACCCACCACCCGGATCCCCCCGCTCCCCGGCATCCCCGCGCTCGCACATCCAACGCAACGGTACGAACTGCCCGTGCCTTGAGGAAGGCCGCAAGAGGGCTACCGTCCGCGGCGCCGGGAGATGCGGGAGCGGTGGCCGGACGGGGCCGGCGGGGCCAGGGCGAAGGTCACCGTGATGTGCGCCCCTCCGAGCGGCCCGCGGGCGATGCGCATCGTGCCGCCCGTCGCGCTCGCGGCCCGCTGCGCGATGTCGAGACCCAGCCCCGTGGAACCGGTGCTGCTCCCGCGGGAGAGGGCCCGGTCCGGTTCCGGGATGCCCGGTCCGCCGTCCTCCACGACCAGTTCCACGGCCTGGGCCGTGCGGACGACGCGGACGCCGAACGGGGTCCCGGCGGCGGTGTGGCGGAAGACGTTGCCGATCAGCGCGTCCACCACGGCGGCGACGTCGTCGTCGGAGAGGCCGACGGCCGTCGGCTCCTGTGTGAGGTCGAGGGAGCAGGACCGGTTCTGCTGCCCCGCCAGGACCGTCCAGAAGGCGGTCCGGCGGCGGACGACGTCGGCCGCCTCGCAGCGGGGACCGGACGAACCCGCCCCGCCCGCCGGCCGCCCCGCGGGCGGTTCCGTACCGAGCATGCCCTGGCCCATGGGGCCCACCGCGAGCGGCGTGCGCGCCGCGGCGATGATGGCCTGGAGCTCCGTCTCCAGCTCGCCGACCGCCGCCTCGACCCTGGCCGACTCCGGTGTGCCGGCCATGCGTTCCGACGCCAGGTGCAGGGCGGTCAGCGGCGTGCGCAGCCGGTGGGAGAGGTCGGCGACGAGTTCGCGTTCGACGGCGAGCAGCTCGTTCATCCGGTGGGCCATCGCGTTGAAGGCGACGCCCGCGTCCCGCAGCTCCCTGGGGCCCATGGGGTCCACCCGGGCGTCCAGGTCGCCCTGGCCGAGCGCGTGCGATGCCTGCGCCAGCCTCTTCGAGGAGCGGACGACCTTCGCGCCGAGCCGGTCGGCGACCAGGACGGAGCCGGCGATCAGCCCCACGGCGAGGAAGACCATCACCGCCCACGACTCCTTCACCCCGCGGGTGAGTTCCGCCTGCGGCACGAAGTTCTCGATGACGGCGACCTCGTCGCCCGGCAGCACCACCGGCTGCAGGCAGATCCAGCCGTCCGGGATCTCCTGCGAGATCGACTCGCGCCCCCGCTGCGCCCGTTCGAGCAGGGCCGCGGGGGCCTTGGACGTGCCCAGGGCTCCAGACCCAGGCAGGTGCACGACCAGGTGCTCGGACGCGTCCAGGCTCGCCGCGGACTCCCGCAGGGCGTCCGGGTCCGTGGTCAGGGTGAGGACCGGCGCCAGGGCGGCGGCACGCTGTTCGGCGGCCGTGACGCCCTGCTCCTTGACCAGCGACATCACCAGGGCGGCCAGCGGTATGAGGAAGGAGAGGGCGACCATGGAGGTGACGGCGAGCGCCACTCCGGCCAGTGAGCGTCTCAACGCGGTGCCACCAGCTTGATGCCGACACCGCGGACGGTCAGCAGGTAGCGCGGTGCCGCCGCGCGTTCGCCGAGTTTGCGGCGCAGCGACGACAGGTGCACGTCGACCGTCTGGTCGTCCACGTACGGCTCGCGCCAGACCTCGGTCAGCAGACGCCGTTTGGAAACGACCTGCCCGGTGTGGTGGGCGAGGAAGGCCAGCAGGTCGAACTCCCGGCGGGTGAGGCGCAGTTCGCGTCCGGCCAGATACGCGGTGCGCGCGCCCGGGTCCACCGCAAGCTCGCCCACGGTGGTGGGGCGCAGCGGTTCGGTGGCCGGAGCCACCGCTGCCCCGGCCGCGACGCCGCCCACGGGGGGCACGCTGCTGGTGCGCCGCAGGACGGCGGAGAGACGGGCGAGGAGCTGTCCCCCGGAGAAGGGCTTGACCAAGTAGTCGTCGGCTCCCGCGTTGAGGAGGTTGATGATCTCCGACTCGTCGTCGCGGGCGGTGGCCACCAGCACGGGTACGGAGGAGATCCCGCGGATCATGCGCAGGGCGTCCCCTCCGTCCAGGTCGGGCAGGCCCAGGTCGAGGACCACCGCGTCGACAGGCGACTGCGTGACCTCGCGCAGCGCGCCGAACCCGTCGGCTGCGCTGCGTACGGCATACCCGTGCTCCGTCAGGACCTCGATCAGTGACTGGCGGATGCTGGGGTCGTCTTCCACGACCAGGACGCTCGGCATGCGGACACCTTAGGGGCTGGGCCGGGCGGGGACGCGGACAGGTCACCACCTCAGGGGGCGACGAACGTCGGACCGTCGTCCGTGACGCGCAGGTGTACGGGGCGGTCGGACACCGGGATGGTGCAGCCGTCCTGGGTGCTGCAGCTCGCGTAACCGATCAGGACCGTCGCCTCCCCGCTCCCCGAGGCGCGGACGGCCAGCGTCGTGGTGACCGGGCCGTCCGGGTAGACGGGGACCGGGGCATCGACCCCGGGCACCTCGATCGACCGGACCTCCGCGGCGGCCTGCAAGGTGCCCTGCGCCCCGAGGGCGCCGGTCACGGCCACCGTGGTCGGCCGGCCCACGCCCTCGATGCCGGTGGGCGGCAGATCGGTGCTGTAGAGGTGGAATCCCGCGGCCTCGGGCGTGAAGACCGCGGTGAGGGTCCCCTTCGAGGCGTGCCACTCGGACACCGAGAGCGTGACGGTGACCCCGTTCTCGGAGAAGCGCGTCGTCGGCGCGGGGCCGCCGGACGCCGCGGCGGGTTCCCCGCCGCCGCATGCCACGAGCGCGGCCAAGGGGACGAGGGCGGCCGCCATGCGGGCCCTGCGGCAGCGTCTCACCTGTGTGGAAACATTCATCTGTGTGCCTCTGCGTCGTGAGTTGCGTGTCGGTGAGTGTCGGACCGGTCGTCGGGCCCGGGATGGACGGACGGATGGACGGACGGCGCCCAGGCCCTACAGGGCCGTGGTGAAGTTCGCGCTCCACACCTGCATGCGGTAGACGAGGTCGTTCCACGCGCCGGTGGCCAGCAGCACGCCGACGAGCACGAGCATGCCCCCGCCGATGCGCAGGACCCACGGGTAATGGCGTCTGACCACGCCGAACGCCCCCAGAGCGCGGCGGAAGGCCAGCGCGGCCAGGACGAACGGCAGCCCCAGCCCGAGGCAGTAGGCGGCCATCAGCAGGGCTCCGCGGGCCGCGCTCGCCTCGGTCCAGGCGAGCGCCTGGACGGCGGCCAGCGTCGGGCCGATGCAGGGGGTCCAGCCGACCGCGAACACCGCCCCCAGCACGGGTGCTCCGGCGAGGCCCAGCGCGGGGCGCCGGTGGCTGCGGAACTCCCGCTGCGTGAAGCCCGGCAGGAAGCCCATGAAGGAGAGTCCCATGAGCACGGTGAGGACGCCGAGCACCTGGGTGACCGCCTCCTGGTGGGCGAGCAGGGTGCGGCCGAAGTACCCGAACAGGGCGCCTCCGGAGACGAGTACCGCCGTGAACCCCAGGACGAACAGGAGCGCGCCGGCCGCCATGCGGCTGCGACGCCCGCCGCGCGCGTCCGCCAGATCGGCGACCGACAGGCTGGTCACGTAGCTGAGGTAGCCCGGTACGAGCGGCAGCACGCACGGGGAGAGGAAGGAGACGAGCCCCGCGACGAAGGCCACGGGGCCGCTATCACGAGCGTTCCGTTGACGAGGGAGGAAGCGTCCGAGGCCGCGGCGAGCGGCCAGTGCACGAATGTCGTCATCCTTCCTCCACCACGCGGTCGAGCAGGGGCCGCAGTTGCTCGGCGGTGACGGCGCCGCCGATGGCGACGGCGATGCGTCCGCGGCGGTCGACCACGAGGGTCGAAGGGATCGCCTGCGGGTTGAGCACCGCGGGCGGGAAACGGAGCAGGAGCTCGCCGGCGGGGTCGTGGAGGCTGGGGAAGCCCAGGTCGTGCGCGCGTACGAAGGACTGCGCCGCGGCCCGGTCCCGGTCCCGGGTGTTGATCCCGAGGAACCGGACCCCCTCGCCCCGGGTCTGCCGGCTGAGCCGCCCCAGGTCGTCGGCCTCCGCACGGCAGGGAGCGCACCAGGAACCCCAGACGTTGAGGACGACGACCTGGCCGCGGAACCCGGCGAGGGAGACCGGCTTCCCGTCCAGGTCGTCGCCTTCCAGCGCGGGCGCCTCCTCGCGGGCGCCGGGGTCCGTGACCGTGGCCCCGGCCGCGGCACTGATACCGCCCGGCCGGTCGGCCGGCGCCCCGCCGTTGCCGCCGTCGTCGGAGTCCGTGAGGACGCCGGTCAGGAACAGGCCCGCCGCCACCGCGAGGCCGGCCCCGGCCGGGACGGCGGCCGCCCGTACCCGTCGTCTCACGAGGCCCACTTGCGCAGGAAGGAGTTGATGCCCTCCGAGGTCAGGGACGGGTTGCCCGTGACGTGGGTGTCGGTGCGCGGCGAGCCGGAGGGGGAGACGACCACCAGGACGGGCATCGTGTACGTCCCGCCCGAAGGGCTGTACTTGCGCAGGAGCGCGGAGTTGGCGGAGCTGTTGCCGCCGATGTCGACCTTGACGAGGTGGTACGAGGCCCCGAGGATCGCCGAGGTCTGCGGCTGGGCGAACACCTTGTCGGCAGCCTTGCAGTTGCCGCACCAGTTCGCGCCGAAGTCGAGCAGCACCATCCGCCCGTCGGACTTGGCCGCGCGCAGGGCCTCGTCGATCTGCTTCTGCGCGTCGGCCGAACTGTCGTAGCCGGGGCCGGGTATGCGGGCCGGCGCGGGCGCGGCCGACGTCCGGGGCGGCTTGGAGGGCGTACCGGCCGAGCCACCGGACGCGGACCCGGACCCCGACCCGGTGCCGGTGCCTGTACGGGAGGGGCTCGGTGAGGAGCCGGCCGGGGTGGCGGTGGCGGACGCGGACGGCGAGGCCGACGCGGTCGGAGACGCCTCGGGGGAGACGCTCGCCGACGCCGTCCCGGTGGGGAGCGCCGCCGAGGACTGCCCGGCGCCGGCCGGCGCGGAGGACCCGACGGGCCCGGAGGAGGGCCCGCACGCGGCGGTCAGCCCGGCGGCGACCACGGCCGCGGCGGCCAGCGGCAGGCGCCTCCTGAGGGGTGCGGCGGAGCGGGGAGGCGTCGTACGGCGTTCGGCGCGGACGGATCGGAGCATGCGAGAACTCATGGCGGAGACACCCCAAGGCAAGTAAGGCAAGTGCGGGACTGCGGGATGGGCGAAGCGCACCCCGGCTCGGTGAAACCGGGGGCCCGACGGTTCACCGGGGTCTCGTGCCCCGGTGCCGAAGGCCGCTCGGCTGACGCGAGCATAGGACCGCTCGGGGCCTGCGGAACCGCGTCGTCGCGATCTTGAGGTTGCCCTAAGGAACAGCTCACCTTCCGCTTCGGCGGAACCCGGTCCATGAGCGCATACAGGACCCCGAAACCCTGCAAAAGGGGCGGGAGTTGCCGAGCGGCCCTGATCGGCCGCCGCGGCCGGGCTTCAGAACGAGGTCTCGCGGACGCTGGCCTTGGCCCCCGGGACGATCGTCGCCGTGATCACCGACCGGTGGTCGCCGCTGGTGAACGTGACCGTGAGGGTGTCGTCGGCGGTCTGGGAGGTGGTCGCCTTGAAACCGCGGCTGGGGATCGCCGAGATCAGGCACACGCCCCGGCTCCCGTACCGGACCGTGACCTTGCCGCCCTGCGAGGGGACGGTGTGCAGGCCCGCCCCGCCCTGCTCGCAGTCGACGGTCGGCGGCGCGCTGGTCCGGGGGGCGCCCGAGGAGGCCTTGGCGGGGGAGGGGGCGGCGGGCGAGGAGGAGGGCCGCTGCGTCACGGTGGGCGAGGGACTCGCGGAGGCGGTCGCGGTCGGGGAGGCCTGATCCGGGGCCGGGCTGCCCGCCTGCCAGGCAGGGGGCGTGTCGATGACCACCGGGGCGGAGCGCGCGACCGGGGGCGTATGCCTGGTCGACCCGACCACGAACTGGACCGTGGCGAGCACGGCGGTCACGCTGGCGGCCGTGCACGACAGCCATATGAGCAGGTAGCGCGGAGTTCGGGGCACGGCCCCATAGTGGCCGACGCGGGCGGCGGCCCGTCACCGGCTCCCCTGGAAGGCCCGCAGCCGCCCGGTGGGGGCGCCGGTGGGGCGCCGGCGGGCGTACGTACGGGCGGACGGACGGGCGGGCGGCCCGGGGAACGCCGACGTCCTCCGAACCCCGGTCGGGGTCGGAGGACGTCGCGGAGCCGCTCGGCGGGCCGGTGGGGGGTTGCTTCGGCCGGTCAGCAGGCCGGTGCGGGCCGCGTCGGCCGGTCGGCACGCCGGGGCTCGGCTACTTTCCGGTGCCGAAGTTCTGCGTCCACCACGGGCCGCCGTCGCCCTTGTGCACGCCGATACCGATCTCCCGGAAGTCACAGTTGAGGATGTTGGCCCTGTGCCCGGAGCTGTTCATCCAGGCCTTCATGACCGCATCGGCGTCGGCCTGCCCGCGGGCTATGTTCTCGCCCAGGCGGGACCACTGGTACCCGGCCGCTTCCACCCGGCTGGTCATGGTGGACCCGTCGGGCCCGGTGTGGGACATGACGCCGCTGCGGGCCATGGTGTCGCTGTACGCCCGTGCGGCGGCGCTCAGCTTCGCGTTGGCCGCCAGGGGGCCGCACCCGGCCGCCGACCGCTCCTTGTTGACCAGGGCGAGGACCGCGGACTCGGCGTCGGCGTTGACCGTGCCCGAACCACCGGAGCCACCGGAGCCGCCCGAACCACTGCCCTTCGTCGGGGAGGGCTTGAGCGTCGGCTTGGCCGGCTGGGCCGCCGCCGACTTGGCCGGAGCGCTGCTCGCCGGCGGCGTGGGATCGGCAGGAGGGGTCGATTCCGTGGCGCCGGCGTCGGGCGTCGCGGACGGGCTCGCGCTCGCCGAGGCCGAGGCGTCGGGGGTGCCCGTGGGGGTCGCCTCGGTGGGGGCCGCCGTCGGGGTCGCCGGTCCCGTGGCGGACGCCGTACCGGCCGCGCCGTCGGCCCGCTGGTCCGTGCGGTCGTCACCGTTGGAGTCGGCCACCGCGACCCCGACCGCCACGACCGCGACAGTCGCGGTGACGGACAGCAGGATGCGCGTGCGCGCCGTCTTTTTCCGGCGCGCCTCGACGCGGGACGGGGTTCCGGGAGTTCGACTGCGGCTCATGCAGGTAACACCTCGCTGGAGAGGGGGAGGAGGGGGGTCCCTGGGAGTGTTTGGGGGCCCGCCCGAGCCTAGGTCCGTGACCAGGGAAAAGAGCGCCCTGGAGGGGTTCTTCAGAGTCCCCTAAGGAAGCCCGCAGAATCGGAACAGGGACGATGCGGGGCAATGACCCCAACTCGCCCCGTCCACGCGGGGGGCGACGCGGGGCAACGCGCGGACGCGCAGCGTGCGACGGGCGATCTACGCGTGGGCGCCGGTGTTGATGGTGCCGATGGTGAGGGTGGGGCGGGCCTGGAGGATGCTGCCGATCCTCTCGGCTTGTCGGCCCAGTTGCCGGTTCTGACGTGAGTTCAGGGTGCGGAGCGGTTCGACGGTGATCGCGACCTGGCTGCCCGTCTTCCTCTGCTGCCAAACGCCTGCGACCACGCCGTCGATCAGGAGGACCGGGAAGTTGCCTGCCTGGCTGGTTCTGGAGAGCGCCCGCTGCCATGCGGTGCCCGGGAACAGCAGCTCCCGCGGCTGGGAGCCGACGGTGAAGGCGTCGAAGTGCGGCAGCAGCAGCACGCCTTGTGCGGCGTCGCCGGGTTCGGTGTCACCGTAGGCGGTCCAGGCGCTGGTGCCTTCCACCCTGACCTCGGTGAGGTCGCTCGCTTCGAACAGGCGGCGTGCCCAGCCGGGGGTGGTGGCCAGCCACCGGGCGAAGTGCTGCGGAGTCGCCGGCCCGTAGGAGTGCAGGTAGCGGCCCAGCAGCCAGTCGATCGCCCCGGTGTGCGGGGCGGGGGAGAAACCGGGCAGCCAGCGGCCGGGGTTGGTGTAGGTGGCGTTGCGGCCCTTGTCCGGGCCGAAGCACAGCACACCTCTGTGGGCGGCGGTGCCGACCATCTGGCGCCAGCGCGGCCACATCGTCTGGAACGCGGGCATCACCGGGTCGACGGCCCAGGTTCCGACCCGGTCGGCCAGTGCTTCGCTCAGCTCATCGACGGTCAGCTCCGCGTCGGCCAGGATCACGCCGATCGCGGCGACGAGCTCGTCGGTCTGCTCCGCGGTCAGCCGCGCCTCGGGCGCGAGCCGCCCAGCGGCGGGTACGGCTCCCAGTGCCCCGCACCACAGGGCCAGCTCGGACGCCGGAAGCAGATGGATCGTGCCGCGTGGCCCGAACGTCTTGATCAGGCTGTGGTCCGACCACAGCGCCTCCCGCACACCTACGCGCGTGACGCCGTCCAGCCGTAGGCCGATCGATACCTCGGCGGCCGACAACACCTGGGCATGCGCGCCACACATCGCTGCCGCCGCCTCGGCCGGGCTGCCCAGTGGCGACACCAGGCCATGCCGCCGCAACCGCCGCCCGCAGACATCCACCCATGTGAGATCCACGCCCGCACCTAAGCACGCACGGCATCGGCCGGCAGAGCCGACGCCCCCGGCCCGTGACGGAAACGGGCCGGATCCGCGTACGGCCTCAGCGCGGCCCGCGAACCGCCGGAGGCGTTTCGAGCTCGGCAGTGTGCCCGCCCGGCGGTGTGGCCCGGGCGATGAGCAGGGCCACGTCGTCGTGGTCTCCCGGGTGACGCAGCGTGTGCAGCAGCAGGTCGCAGGTGGTTTCCAGCGATCGGTGGGGGTCGTCGAGGACGTCCAGCAGAGCCTCCAGGCGTTCGTCGATCGCCTGGTCGCGGGTCTCCACCAGGCCGTCGGTGTACAGGACGAGCTGATCGCCCGGCTCGAAGCGGAGGCGCGTCGTGTGGAAGGCGACACCGCAGCCGCCCAGGGGTGCGCCGGACGGTACGTCGAGCAGCTCTCGTGTCCCGTCCCGGTGAAGGAGGGCGGGCGGCAGGTGGCCGGCGAGGGAGAGGCGGCACTGCGCCTCGTGGGGGTCGTATACGACATAGACGCAGGTGGCGATGGTGTCGAGACCATCGGTGACGTGGTCGAGATGATAAAGAACATCGGCGGGGTCGAGGTCGAGGTCGGCCAGCGTGCGGGTGGCGGTGCGCAGCTGGCCCATGGTGGCTGCGGCGACGACCCCGCTGCCCATGACGTCGCCGACGACCAGGGCGGTCTTCTCACCGCTCAGGGGGATGACGTCGAACCAGTCGCCGCCGATCTCGATGGCGGCCTGGGCAGGGCGGTAGCGGGTGGCGACTTCCAGACCCGGCCGCCGCGGTGGTGTGGGGGGCAGCAGGCTGCGCTGGAGGGTCAGGGCGGTGTGGCGTTGCTCCTCCACGGCGCGGTGGCGCTCGGTGACATCCACGCTGGAGGTGGCCACTCCCAGCACTTTCCCGTTGGGGGCTTCGAGCCGGTAGAACGAGATCGACCAGGCGTGGTCGTGGTCCGGGTCGGCCGGAGTCCGGCCGACGGTGTACTGGTCCACGATCGGGATGCCGGTGTCCAGGACCTCCCGCATCGCCGCCTCGAAGGACTCGTCCAGGAAGGGCAGCACCTCATGGACGTGGCGCCCGATGTGCTCGGCGGCGGGAACGCCGTTCATCTGCTCCTCCGCCGGGTTGACCGAGACGTACCGAAGGTCGGTGTCCAGTACACCCAGTCCGGTCGGTGACTGGGCGACCAGCTGGGCGGACAGTGCCAGCTCGCGTTCGACCTGCCGTACGGTCGACTGGTCGGTGGCCAGACCCAGGGCCCAGTAGTCCCGCGCGCCGTCCTGCAGCCGCATGTTGCGGAATTCCACCATCCGTGTGCTGCCGTCCTTGTGCCGGACGGGGAACACGCCCGCCCAGCTGCCGCCACCCCCCATGACCTGGGCAAACATGTCCAGCACGAGGTCCCGGTAGTCCTCGTGGACCAGCAGATGGCCGGCGAACGCACCGAGGGCCTCCTGTGCGCTGTAGCCGAACAGGTCCTCGGCCTGCGGGCTCCACAGATCGATCTTGCCCTCGGCATCGAGGAGCACAGCCGCGACGTTCAGCACATCCAGCAGGCCGCCCGGCCCGGACGGAACGGCCCGCGCCGCGCCGGGACCGCTCCGCAGGGGCTCGGTTGCGTTCATCGTCCGGGCTCTCCTTCCGGCCGGCTCAGACTCCTGCCGCATTGCCGCGCCGAGGCCATGTACCGGCACCGGTGGTCCCGCCCGACTCCATCGTCCCCCTCCGTCGGCCGCTCGTGCACGCCGCGCCGTCCGGTGACGAGCGGACGCACGGGCCCCGCCGCTCCGGGCGGAGCGGTACGGGGACCGGGCGCCGTGCCCGCATCGACGCAGGCCAGGCACCCCGGTCACGCCGCCGACCGGGCGAAATCATCGATCCCAGGCGGTGCCACGGCCTAGTCAGGGGGGCCCTCGTGGGCGAGGGTGGCGGAGAAGCGCATCCGCCGCCTGGCGCCGCTCGATCCTCCGCGACGAGCAGCGCGGTGACCTGGAACGTTCACCGCCGGAGCCGGGCTGTCGAAGGGACCGTGAGTTGATCCATGACGGGTGACGAGGAGCAGATTCGTCTCTTGATCGAACGGTGGGCCGCAGCGGTACACGCAGCCGACCTGGACGGCGTCCTGGCGGACCATGCCGACGACATCGTGATGTTCGACGTGCCGCCGCCGCGGGAGGGCGTTCGCGGGATCGATGCCTATCGCGAGACGTGGCCGCCCTTCTTCGAGTGGCAGGCACAAGGCGCCTCGTTCGAGATCACATCACTGGAGATCACAGCCGGCGAGGACGTGGCCTACGCTCACGCCCTGCTGCGCTGCGGAACGCCGCAGGAGCTTGCCGAGGATCCGTCGAACCGCCTGCGACTCACGGTGGGCCTGCGCAAGGAGCAGGGCCGGTGGGTTGTCGCGCACGAACACCACTCCTTCCCCGACACCTCCAGCGGGGATCAACCGCCGGCCTGACGACCCGCCCACCCGCCGCCGTATCCGGGCAGGGAGGGTTGATCAGGTCGGCGGCCTGGCAGCAGGTGAAGCCGGGGTTGCGGCGGGGGCTGCGGTCGCGGCCGGCGGTCCAGGCGTGGTTGCGGGTCATGACCCGCAGAGGGACCGCCGGGCTCGCGGCGGCAAGCTGCCCTGCGGTGTGCCGGCGCCGCCCCGGCCGTCAGCCGGAGCCGGGAGGCAAGGAGCGGACGCCCGGCGGGGGCGACACCAAGGGTTGCGCCACCGGCTTCAACTCGCGGGCTGCGGACTGTGGCTGACGGGGGCGGGGGTTTGCACTGAAGGGTTGCGAAGATCTAGATTTTCGCCGCATGACCATGTCACGCAGGACGATCATCAAGGGAATTGCCGCCGCGCCGTTCATCACCGCCGCCGGCGCTGCCATCGCCCCCGCCACAGCCCAGGCGGGCACCCTCACGCCCGGACAGTTCACGCTGGCCGAGCGGACCTCGAACGCCTCGGGGCAGTTCGCGGACCACATAGCGGGCCTGGCGCGGGTCCTGCCCACCGCGGGGGTCTCCGAGGTGCTGGCCACAGCCAACCGCCCCGCCGCCAAGCTCTCCTCGGCGCCGGCCGGCGTCGGCGGCTTCTCGCACGGCTTCACCTGGAACCCCGGCGACCAGGACGCGGTCGAATGGATCCCGCAGGGGATCACCACCAGCGCCGATGCGCTCGGCGCCGGCCTGTGGCCCGCGGGCGGCAAGCGGGTGGTCCTGGTTTCCTGGTACTTCGAGACCGACCCGGACCAGGACGAGGTGGACGAGTTCGCGATCGACAAGGGAATCCGCCTCAGCTTCGTCGACTACAGCTCGGCCTCAGCACCCGTGTACCGGCACGTCCTCCTCGTCGAGCCCGTCCGCGCGAGCGACGGCACGTACACCTACCAGCCGGTCCGCAAGCACGCGGGCGGGATCATGTGGTACGGAAACCGGCTGTACGTCGTCGACACGTACAAGGGCCTGCGGGTCTTCGACCTGGACCGAATGTTCGAGGTCAGCACCGGTCTCCCGGACGTCTGCGGGAGGCACACGGACGGCCGCTACCACGCGTACGACTACCGGTTCGTCGTGCCGCAGATCGCAGCCTACGACAACACCGGCACCCTGCTGCGCTTCTCGGCGATCGGCCTCGACCGCGCGTCGAGCCCGGACAGCCTCACCGTCACCGAGTACGCCACCAGCCTGGACACCCCCGTCGTGGACTACTCCGGCAATGGGTGGAACGGCAACGGCACCAAGGTCGACACCCCCAAGATCGTGCGGTGGCCGCTGGACTACACGACGCGCAAGCTCGCCTCCACCACCGCGACCGAGGCCGTCACGGTGAAGCAGGGCAAGATCCAGGGCGTCGTCTCCCGCCAGAGCAAGCACTACCTCTCGCGCAGCGACGGCCCGTCCTCCAACGGCTACCTGCGGACGGTCGCCTCGGGCGCCGACACGCCCTCCACCGTCGTCCGCCTCGGCGTGGGCTCCGAGGACCTGAGCTTCCACAGCGGCACCACCGCCGACTGGGCATACGGCGAGTCCGTGATCTGGAACCTGAGCGAGTACGCGGGCCGGCGCGCCGTGTACGCCGTCTTCGCAGACGGCTCCTGACGAACGGCTGGCTGCCCCTGACGGCAGCCGCTCCCGAACGACCACGCCCCCTGACCCGTGAGCCACACCCGTCACTCCGGTCCGGGCGGCGCGGTCGCCATACGCCTGGGCCGCGCCCGCAGCCGCGGAGTTGCTGGTGGGGTGCCGGGCTGGAGAATCCGCCGGGGACCCCACCAGGGCATCCAAGGTGTCAGGACATCAGCAGGAGCCGCGTGTTCGGTACGAGCTTGCGGTTCACGCTGGTGCTCTGTACGAAGATCGTGAAGTCGTCGTTGTGGTCCGGCTTGACGCGTGCTTCCACATCCGGCAGGCCGAGCAGAGCACGGGCCTCGGGCCCCGTGTACACCCGGTCCGTCTTCTTCTCCAGCACCGCGATCTGCTTCTGCGCCTGGATCTTCTCCGACTTGCTGAGCTGGTAGAACGCGCAACCCGTACGGTAGGTGTGCCCGGATTCGGTCACCCATTCCCGGATCGCCGCGTCACGAGCCACCGGAATCAGCTGGTACTCCGACGGATTCACCGGCGTGAGACCGGCCGCCTTGATGGTGTCCTTGTTGACCACCTCCGCACCCGTGGAGAACACCGCCCGCGATCCCCGGATGCCCTGGGCGCGGCCCACCATGAACTTCTCGGTGGCCTGCTGGATGACCTGCCCTGCTTCTTCCAGACCCTGCGTGCTCGTTGCGTCCCAGATGGCGATGTTTTCCTTCGGGAAACCGCACTGCATGGCCTCGCGCTTGCCCATCTGGTCGGGCACGAGCACGGCCAGCGTCCAGTTGTCCCCCTGCGTCTCGATCATCTCGGCGACGGCCTTCACCAGTTCACGCGAATCCCTGACAGGGGCATCCGGGCAGCGATGACTTGCGTTCTCCTGCCCGTCGGTGAGTACGAACGTCAGGAAGCTGTGGTCGCCGTACAGCTGAGCCGTCTGCGCCAGCTCCCGCTGCGACTTCAGTGCGGCCGCCAGCAGAGCCGTCATTCCGCCGACCTGGTACAGCTGCTTCAGCGAGGGCATCCGCAGCACGTCCTTGTCGTAGATGACGCACTCCACCTTGTCGGCGAAGACGTACACCGTGACGCGGGTCTCCTGGTCCAGTTCCTCCGACCGGCGGGCAAGATAGGCAATCTGCTGGTCGGCGACTTCGACGACCTTGCGGCTCAGGTGCGACATGGACGAACTGGCATCCAACACAAGAGCAACGTGATTGATGTAGTTCTGGCTTCCGGACATGGCAGCTCCCCCTCGTTCCGACTCGATGCTTCCACTGTCGCACCCGCCACTGACAATCGATCTTGGCTCCCGGACGGGACGAAGGGCCGGCCGGGCCGGTGATGCCTGCCGTGCTCACCGTGGACGGTGATGGCGTCCTGAGTCCGGGACCGCCGCGGCACCCGCCGCGCCCCGGGAGTGAGCTCAGTAGACGTGTCCCGCATGCGCGAGCGCCTGCTTCAGCAGCACCCCGTGCCCGCCCGGCATCTCGCTCTGCACGGACGGGGAGACCGCCTCCTGCGGGCTGAACCAGACCAGGTCCAGAGCGTCCTGCCGGGGGCGGCAGTCGCCGGTCACCGGCACGATGTACGCAAGCGACACCGCGTGCTGGCGCGCGTCGTGGTACGACGTGATGCCCGCTGTGGGGAAGTACTCGGCGACGGTGAAGGGCTGGAGGGAAGGGGGAACGTGGGGCAGGGCCACAGGGCCGAGGTCCTTTTCCAAGTGGCGCAGCAGCGCGTCGCGTACCCGCTCGTGATGCAGGACGCGGCCGGACACCAGGGTTCGGCTGACCGTTCCGTCCGGACCGATGCGCAGCAGCAGCCCGATGCTGGTTACTTCGCCGCTGTCGTCCACGCGTACGGGGACGGCCGTCACGTACAGGATCGGCATCCGGGCCCTGGCCATTTCCAGCTCGTCGGAGGACAGCCAGCCGGGCGTGGTTTCAGTCATGTCAGACATTACTTGATCATACTTTCGAGGGTGTGCTGGCGGCAGGATTCATTAGGCAGTCCGTGTAAGGGCGGTTCGTACGGACCAGGCTGCTCCACGCAGTGGCCCAGGCATGTCTTGGCAGGCACACTACGTCCCTCACCGGCGCCCCGCCGGTGACAGGGTGAGATGATGTTGCCGTGTCAGACACGCCCAAGCGCCCCCTCAGCGAGCTTCACCCGGGCGATCCCGTCCGAGCGACCATCACGAGCCACCAGCCATGGGGCATCACGGCCGAGCTCGACGCGTACGAGCCGGTCGGAGCATCACTCGACATCATCCGCCGCGGCAGCGAGCCAGGCGTGACGCCGCAGCTCCACGCTGTGAGCCGCGGGCACTTGGGTGGATGCCGGGCGCCGGGGGCGCTGCACCGGGCTCTCGCCGCCGCGGTGGGTGAGATCCTGAGCGGATGAACGACATATCCGCCGCTCTGGCGGTCGCGCGGTGGCCGCTGGCCGCGGCTGGAGAGACGGATTGGCTGAGGGAGTTGGCCTGCGACGACGGGCTCACCGGGTTCATGCCGCCGGCGCTGCCCGACGCGGCCTGGGTGCTTCACTCCATGTACGAGCACGAACTCGGGCCGACCGACATGTCGTACGCCGCATACGAACGGGCCGTGCTGATGGGCGGCGGGCCCGAGATCATCCCGGGCCTCGACCCCGCGGACGTGTTCACCGGCACGGTGGGCGAGCACCGCGGACCTCGTTGGCGCCGACTGCGCTGGGCGGAGCTCTCGCGGCGGACCGGTGATCCCGTCGTGCCCGAGGAGCGGCTGCCCTGCTGTACCTCCTTCCCTTCGTTCGAGCCGGGCGGCTGGCCGGTCGGCATCCAGGCACCGTCCGAGGGCAGCTTGAACCGGACCGACTGGAACCGCCTGGCCGACATCCTCATCGAGCACAGCCCGGGCGGCGCGGAGACCCATTGCCTGGCCTACTACAGCCCGTTGCTGCTCGGTGCCGAGGACTTCGACAACCTCCACGTCCGGACCGGCGCGCTCGCAGACGCCAAGGCGCTGTACGACCACCCCGAAGAGGACTGCTGGACTCCCTCCAACCTCTGGGCCGAGGACCGGTCCTGGGTCCTCTGCACGGATTACGACCTCTGGGCCACCAAGGTGGTGGGCCCCGCTCCGCTCATCGAGGCACTCCTCGCCGACACGGAAATCGAGGCCCTACGACTGCCCTGGGCCCCCTGATCCCGGCCCGGCCGCCCGGCCGGACCTGATGGCCTGGATCAGCGCAGGCCGGGCCGCCGATCGCGGCGCACACCGACAGGCAGGAGGACCAGGAACCGGCATTCAGGCAAACTGGGGCATATATCCTCATTCTCCGTAGCGAGTGCGACGTACTCCTGGAGGCATCATGAGTGAGCGGCCGGTCCTTCTGCCCTACGCCGACCCGGCCTTCGTCGCGAACCCCTTCCCGCTGTACCAGCGCCTGCGCGAGGACGGCCCCGTGCGCCGCGTCGTCATTGCGGGCGGCCTGGACGCCTGGCTCGTCACCCGCTACGAGGACGGGCTCGCGGCCCTGTCCGACCCCCGGCTCAGCAGCGACGTGCGCGACGCCTCGGACGCCCGTCTCCTGATCCAGCTGCCCGCGACGGAGCGCGAATCGATGCTGAGCAGCATGCTCCGCAGCGACCCGCCCGACCACACCCGCCTGCGCCGCCTGGTCTCCAAGGCGTTCACAGCCCGCAGAGTGGCCGAGATGCGGCCCCGGATCCAGTCCATCACCGACCGGCTGCTGGACGGGGTCCTCCCGGCCGGCCACGCCGACCTCGTCGCGGACTTCGCGCTCCCGCTCCCGGTCACGGTCATCAGCGAACTGCTCGGTGTGCCGGTGGACGACCGTCACGACTTCCAGCGCTGGACCGACCGCATGACCATGCGGGGCACCGAACCGCCGGACCCTGCCGTGATCAACGAGGCATGGCAGCACATGCGCGCCTACGTGACCGGGCTCATCCAGGCCAAACGGGCGGACCCCGGCGACGACCTGCTCAGCGGCCTCATCACCGCCCGGGACGAGGACCAGCAGCTGACCGAGGACGAGCTGATCGCCATGGTGTTCCTGCTGCTGGCCGCCGGCTACATCACCACGGTCAACCTGATCGGCGGCGGCATCGCCATGCTGCTCGCCCACCCCGGCCAGCTCGACCTGCTGCGCTCCGACCCCGAGCTGCTGCCGGGCGCGATCGAGGAGTTCCTCCGCTACGACGGCCCGGTCAGCCCCGGCATCGCCCGGTTCGCGCGTGAAGACGTCGAGATCGCGGGCGTGACCATCCCGCGCGGCGCGACCGTGCTGATCGCCTCCGCCATCGCCGACCGTGACCCTGCGCAGTTCCCCGACCCCGACCGCCTGGACATCACCCGGCCGGACAACGCCCACCTCGCATTCGGGCACGGCGTCCACTACTGCCTCGGTGCGCCGCTGGCCCGGCTGGAGGGGCAGATCGCCATCGGCACAGCCCTGCGCCGGCTCCCCGGCCTCGCTCTTGCCGTAGCGCCGGACGAGATCCCCTGGCGTCCCGGCGGACTGCGCGGCCCCCAGAGCCTGCCGGTGACCTTCACCCCCGGCGGCTGATGCTGCGAGGAGCGGGATCAGCAGCCCGAGCGAGATCACCGCCGACAGCCTCGAGTTCGGACAGATCCGGGCAGGCGGACCTCCGTGCTCTCAGCTGGTGTGCAGGATCCGGAAGCGGTCGGGTTCCGCCGGATCTTGATCAACGACTTGGACTGGCGTCCACGCCCATTGCCACACGCTGATGCCCGGTGTGCGGGAGAACTCGATCTGCCCGCGGGTGCCTTCGACCGAAACGTGCGGCCAGGATGCGGCAGTGCGCGCCCGGTCCGCGCCCTGGGAACGCAGCACATCGGCGAGGACGGCGACCGTGTCGTACCCCTCGAAGGCGACGAAGGAGGGCGCTGCCGCCAGCCGCTCACGGAGGGCCGTCTCGACTCGTGCACCGAGCGGGCTGAAGCGCTCGGGCAGGTAGCGCAAGAACGGAATCGCGGTGCTGTCGTCGCCCAGCGACGTCGCCCATTCGGCGAACTCCGGTTGTCCGGCCGGTGCGCCCATCATGAGACCGGCGAGGCGCTGGTCGCGGCGTACAGACTTGACGATCGACACTGCCGGCTCCGGGTGGCCGACCAGAAGAAGGAGGGCGGTCGCGCGGTTGTCGACGAGTTCGTCGCACACGGCAGCGGGGGATAGCGCGCGCATGTCGAGTTCGATGACGGTGCCGCCGCGCGGAGCGAGGCGGTCCCGCAGAATGCGGGCCCCCGATTCCCAGTAGACACTCGGCTCGGCCGCTACGGCGATTCGACTGTGGCCCGCGCTGAGGAGGAAGTCCGCGTAGATCTGCCAGCCGTGGGACTGCGCCGGGGCGAGGCGCGCGACCCATTCCGTCGGCTGTTCGGTGAGAGCGTCGAGAACCGCTGACGAGCAGAGGAACGGCAGGCCGAGGGCGTCGGCCCTGGCGGCAGCGGCGCGAGCGACGACGCTGTGGTATTCCCCCGCCAAGGCAGCCACGCCCAGGCGCGCCAGTTCATCTACGGCCGCCGCGGCCCGTTGTGGATCGGCCGCGGTGTCTCGGACCACGAGCTCGAGTGGTCTTCCGGCGATCCCGCCGGCGTCATTGACCTCGCGAACGCCCAGCTCGAGTCCAGCGAGCAAGTGTCGGCCCGCCTCGACCCAGCCGGGCCGAGTGAGCGGAACCAGAGCGCCGATCTGGACGGATGATCCGTCAGTCCGCTGCGTTCCAGGTGACGATGGCGGCGTATTCATGCGTTGGCGTCTTCCGTCTGACGATTCGGTTGTCGTTTGCCCGGAGCGCAGAGTGGCAACGTCGGCCGTCGCTCACTTGGTCCGGCTGAGCAGATGTCCTCGAAGGATCCGCAAGCCGCCCCGGCTCAGCGGAACTCGTGGACCACCTCGATCGGCCCGACCATGTGTGCGTTGAAGTCGTCCAACTCCTCAGCCGGAACCCACAACTCGAGGATCGTCCGACCCCCGGCCTGCTGGACGGGGTACCGGCTCAAGAACTCCGACTCGACCTCAAATCGGGTGACGAAGCCTACGCCGCTGTGCTTCACGTTCCAGTCCCTCGCGATCTTGATCGCGTACTCCTCGTTGAGGACCGGGTAGAAGATCGGCTGCTCGGGCAGCCGAGGAGGCCAAGCACGCCAGTTCAGCTCGCGGACCAGGTCCAGCTCGACGGGGCCGGTCGGGCGCCACAGGGTCGTCGTCGGTCGTCGGCTGGTCATGTGAAATCGCTCTCCGAATGCGGGAGGCCGCTGGTACGGCCGGCCTGGAACCGGACGATACCGGCGCCGGGAACTCAACAGCCACGCAGTTTCCGCCGCTCGTGATCCGCCGGTCGGCTACTCGTCCGAGCCCGCAGCCGACGGCGGTACCTCGAGGACGAAGAAGAGGAAGCAGGTCTTGGTCGAAAGGGCATGGAAGGCGTCGGGGAACAGCTCACGGGCGGCTGGGTCGGGCTGCGGCTCGCTGATGGCGGAAAGACGGAAGCCGGCGGTGGTGAAGGCGTCGGTCATCACGTGCAACGGCCTGCGCCAGAACCTCATGGGGACGGACTGCCCGTTGAAGGTCCAGTCGAAGGTGTAGCTGGTGGTCGCGAAGTAGTCAGGCCGAGGATCCTGGATCGTGTAGGCCACGAAAGGGTGGTCCACCGACGCGATCAGCCGGCCGCCGGGCCTGAGCACTCGCCGCAACTCGGCCAGCACCGGCCCCCAGTCCTCCAGGTAGTGCAGCACCAGCGACGCGACCACGTCGTCGAACGCACCGTCGGCGAACGGCAAGGGGTCGCTCAGGTCGACTAGGTGCAGGGTCGCTTCGTCACCGAGCCGCCGTTTTGCCAACGCCAGCATCCCGGCGCTGGCGTCGATGCCGGTGACGACCGCACCGCGGTCGCGCAGTGCAGCGGACAAGGCGCCTGAGCCACAGCCGGCGTCCAGGATCCGACGGCCGGCCACGTCACCGGCGAGGGCCAACATCCCGGGCCGCTCGTAGTACGCGTTCACGAGGTTTTCCTCGTTCTCCGCCGCGTAAGCCTCGGCGAAACGGTCGTAGTCATTCACCCGGGCCTGCTCTGCAGACCGGGCGCGACCCTCGGGCGCATCCGTCACGCGTTCCATTGCCGCAGCCTAGTAGTCACATGATCCGCAGGACAGACCCAGGTCGGCCGCGTCGACACCCGTGGCCGGCCAGTCGCCGGGTCCGGTACGGCCGACCGGCCGGGGGTGGGCTTCGGCGCGTGCCAGTCGGGGGCGGGTCCCCGGCAGGTCCGGCTTTCTATCTCCAACCTGTGTTGTTCCTAGAATGGCTGTGTGGAGGACATCGATGCGATCGCGGTGCTGCAGGATCCCGTGCGACGCCGCCTGTACGAGTACGTGGCGGCACAGGGCCGTGAGGTCGGCCGCAACGAGGCCGCCGAGGCGGCCGGGGTGGCGCGCACGCTCGCTGCGCACCATCTGGACAGGCTCACCGAGGCCGGGCTCCTGGAGAGCGGCAGCCGCCGCCTGACGGGCCGCTCGGGGCCGGGGGCGGGCCGTCCCGCCAAGGTCTACACGCGGGCGCGGGCCGAGTGGTCGGTGTCGCTGCCCGCCCGCGACTACCGCACCGCCGCCGAGCTGCTCGCCGAGGCCGCCGAGCAGGCCGGACTTGACGTCGAGCTCTGCGCGGCAGCTCGCCGCCGGGGTGAGGCCCTGCGCGGCTCGGCGGCGCCCTGCGGCGGCCTCGAAGAGGTCATGGAGGTGCTGGCCGCCCGCGGTTACGAACCGCACCTGGAAGACGTGGAGGGCGCCGAGGGCGTGCAGGACGCCGAGGGCACCGATGGCGCCGAGGGGACGACCGGGGCAGCCGCACGCGTCGTCCGTATGCGCAACTGCCCCTTCCATGCGGTCGCCGAACGCTTCCCGCCGCTCGTCTGCGGCATGAATCTCGCGCTGTTGGAGGGCTTGCTCGGTGCGGACGGCCCCGTCCGCGCTCGCATGGACGCCCGACCGGGGGAGTGTTGCGTAGTGGTCGAGAGTTCTAAAAACAATAATCATTGACATAGAAAAGCGAGGCGTGCTGGGATGAGGCCATGACCGCATCCACACATGCCGTGCACCTCGCCCAACTCAACGTCGCCACGCTCCGGCACCCCCTCGACGACCCGCGCATGGCGCCGTTCGTCGAGATGCTCGATCCGGTCAACGCCGCCGCCGACGCCGCGCCCGGCTTCGTGTGGCGGCTCGTGGAGGAGGGGGCGGCCGACGCCACCAGCCTGCGCCCGGCGGGCGAGGACGTCATCGTCAACCTGTCGGTGTGGGAGACCCAGGAGGCTCTCTGGGACTTCGCCTACCGCAGCGGGCACCTGGAGGGGATGCGGCGGCGCCGCGAATGGTTCGAACGGCACGTCGAGGCACACCTGGTGCTCTGGTGGGTCCCCGCCGGTCACCTGCCGACCGTGGACGAGGCCCTGGAGCGGCTGGCGGACCTACGGGCGCACGGGCCGTCTCCGCGCGCGTTCACCTTCGCCTCCTCCCACACCGCCGCCGAGGCCCCCCAGCACCTTCAGGCCGTGCTGCCGGCGCAGCCCGAGCAGGCTGCCCGTAGCACGCGGCCGACACCGGCCGCGGACTCGGCGGCGGTCTGAAGCAGGGGCGCTCGACCCAGCGGGGCGGCGGCACCTACTAGGTCCTGTCCGGGCGATCTTCGTGGATCAGCCCGCGTCGTCTGGTGCGGTGCATCGCAAGGCGGAGGAGCGCAGCTCGTACTCGGCCGTACT